>DAIDMR010000324.1 GCA_027448865.1 Vampirovibrio sp. | reverse complement strand
AAAACGCCCTTGCTGATTGTACCGGGCCTGAATACGCCGCCGGTATTCTTCCGGGAAATGCACGCCTACTTTACGGCCAAGGGCTATCCCGTGGAGGTTATGTCCTTGCCCGAAAACGGATTGGCCGATGTTGCCACCGCCGCCGCCAAGCTGGAAGAGGAATTAAATCTGCTCAAGAAAAAGTGCGACGCCCCCAAGGTCAACGTGGTGGGTCATTGCCTGGGCGGGGTCATTGCCCATTACTGGCTACAGACTCAGGCCATGCAGGCAAGCTCCGTGGCCAATCTGGTTTCTTTAGGCACGGGTTTTCTGGGCGCCGAAGGGGTACAAGAGCTGAAAAACCTGTGGATTCCCCGCAATCCGGGCAAACCGGTACCCAAAGTCTTTGACGAGTTGATTCACTGGAATCTGAACATGGTGCGCACCTCCACCGAAGTGGCTTACCACAGCCTGATTACGGTGTGGGATTTCATGGTGCATTTCCGGAAGGGACTTTTAGAGGCGGCTTCCGATATGCCTTGCCAAATCAACAACCTCATTCTGGACAACCCGGATATTGATCACCTGACCATCGCCCTGAATCACGAGGTGTTTGAGTACATTGAGCGCATGATTCGGCCCGGTCTGACCAACGCACAGGCCACCTAGGACAAGAGCGCCCGTTTTTTTCAAGCGGAGATACCGTTCTTAAGAATTGGCTTAAGCAGTGGAACATAAAAATCGCTACACAGTCATGGTGTGGAATGGCGTTTTGGCATTGTGCAATCTCGTGAGGGTATTCAGGCAATGGTCAGAAAATCGGCTGTTCTCCACACCACCGTCCCGGCACCTGCCAAGCGCAGCAACAGCCACACGACCATGCCTGCTTATCGTTTTTACGTGCCTCAGGACAAGGCCAAGCGCAAAAGCCGGGCCCTGTTTCATCAACTGGAATTTTTAAGCGCCGTGTTCGCCAATGAAGGGGCCGGTCGCTTCTTCAAGACCTTTTTGCTGCGCTTTCTGTTTGATTCTAGCAAAACATCGGCAGACGAGTCCGCCACACGCATGCCCGTGGCTTCCTGAGCCACGGCCCTGACCCCAGCCCAGGCGCCTGGATTGCCCATGCCTCAGGCCCTGGCTGGCTCATAGCGTCAGGACACCTGAATGCGTATGCCTTTGAATCAAAGAGGAACTTGCCCATGACTGATATTCTGGGTCGTCATCTGCTGGTGGAATTTTACGGTTGTCTGCCGGAAACGCTGGATTCCGTTACCTCCATTGAATCCCACATGAACGCAGCCGCCCTGGCCTGCGGGGCCACCATCGTGCAATCCACCTTCCATCGCTTTGAGCCCTGGGGGGTCAGCGGGGTGGTGGTCATCGCGGAATCGCATCTGGCCATCCACACCTGGCCGGAGTACGGCTACGCCTCGGTGGATCTGTACACCTGCGGGGCCCACATTGAACCGCTGGTGGCCTATGAGCACCTACGACTGATGCTGGGCGCCCGGCAAACGGAAGTTCAGCAGATCCAGCGGGGCAATCTGGGGTACATTCGGTCCCTGCCCCTGATCCATACGCCCCAGAACCCAGACCTCGACACGGCCATCCTGAAAGGAGGGACATTCGCATGACCCCAATCATTTCGGTCTCTCAAACAACGCCCACCCTTGCACCCGCCATGGCCGAAGGGCTGAATCCGGCAGTAGCCGGTTCTATCGGATTTGGCCCTCACCTGATGCTGGATTGCAGACAGTGCCATCCCGGTAAAATCGGGGATGTGGCCTACGTGTTTGAGGTACTCAACACCCTGCCAGTCCAGGTGGGCATGACCGCCATCACCCAGCCCTACGTGTTCCCCTACGCGGGGCTGGTGCCCGAGGATCGGGGGGTCACCGGCATGGTGGTTATTGCCGAATCGCATCTGTCCTTTCACTCCTTCACTGAAAAAGATTACTTCTTTTTCGACCTGTTCAGTTGTAAGCCCTTTGATGTGGATGCGGCGGTTCAGTTTGTATTGAAGGCCTTTGACGTGAAAGACTGGGAACTCCATTACACCGAACGGGGCCGACACTTCCCGCGGGGAACCCCCACACAGGCCCCACCACACCCACAGAACAGCGGTTAAGCGGTTAGAACAAAAAAAGGGCGGCATCCCGGGAGGGGTGTCGCCTTTTGATTTCTATTCATCTAATTTTTATTCATCTATCTCATGGGCAGTAAATCCTACGGTCTAACAACTGCCCATGGCTTTCTTACGGAAGTCTGAATTTCCCGATCACCCGGTGCAAGACTTTAAAGCCTGCCGTACAACTCTTGTAACAAATCCAGCAGATTCAGGGTGCGAGGATCGGCGACAGAATAAAACACTTGATTGGCCTGTTTGCGGGTGGTCAAAATGTCCTTGTCCCTCAGCTGGGCCAAATGCTGGGAAATATTGGACTGGGTGGTGCCCATCAGGGCCTCCAGTTGATAGACGTTTTTTTCACCGGAGCGCAGTACATTCAGAATCCCCAGGCGGATGGGGTGACTGAGGGCTTTGAGTCGTCTGCACACTTTCTCCGAGGAGGCGGGCGCTGGGTTCATAGGCGCTATCCCCATTGGCTTGATGGAACTGGAACGCTGAACAGAAAAACAATCCATAAAATGACACGGATTGCTGAGTTCCATTCAGATTATACATCATTTTATTAGTAAATTCTAATATTTTTACTTGTTGATTTTAAAGAGCCTAAAAACCAGCGCCGCCGTTGCAGGGCGTCCTTTCCAGCACACGTTCCCCTGCGGTACAAAGTCATGGGTTGTTCCTCCGGCTCAAAAAACGTTACAATAGGCATACGTGTCGTTGGGGTTTCCAGCCATCCCGAAGTAAGCCCCCCCCGGTCTGCTTCCTTACCCATCAACATGGCCCGGCTGGGTACATGCCCCAAAAAAGACTGCTTAACAGAGTGATTTTGTCAGCGTATTTTGTCAGAGAGAGTAGAGTGAGAGCGCCAAACCTGAGTCATCCCGCAAAGGGTCACGCCATGCCACGAAGAAATCATCCTCCCCGATCACTTGCGGCCCGCAGGTACCACTACCAGAAACAGAAGCAACAGCGTCTGGCGATTCTGGCGCTGGCAGGCCTGTTGCTGCTGGCCTTAATCGGGGGCGGTATTTGGGGCGCGCTGCAAATTATTCCCAAAATCATGCCCACGGTTATGGCCCAGAGCATTGAAGCCTTGCCAGAGATGCCCAAACTGGCCGGTTTTTCTCAAGAACCGACCGATACCAGCGCTTTTGACGCCTATATGAACCGGGACTTCGGGCTGCTCAAAACACCCAGCCTGTTGTACTACCACAATCTGGACTACACCCTGCTCAGCCATCCCTCGGTGGGATCTTTGCAAGAGCAGCTGTTACCGGTGATGCCCGTGGCTGAGGATATGGCACTCAAAACGCAGTTGGAAAGTATTGTGGACGCCTATCCCTCGGATCGGTTTAAAGCCCACCTGTACTTCTTCAACCCCCAGGATCGTACCTACGTGGAAATTAACGGCTACGAGCCCGTGGCCGCGGCCAGCGTCATCAAGCTACCCTTGCTGCTGCAATACCTGATGAGCGTGGATCGCAACATTATGACCATTGATACCCCTCTCCTCTACGCGGAGTATCACCGGGCCGGGGGTTCGGGTGACCTGCAGTTCAAGGACTCGGGCAAGGAGCTGACTGCCAACGACGTGGCCGGGCAGATGATTCGCATCAGCGATAACACCTGCACCAACATGATGATTCATTACCTGGGGGGCACGGAAGCGGTGAACCGCAAGCTGGCCAATCTGGGGCTGGTGCATACCCGCATCCGCAACTGGTTGCCCGATCTCAGCGGCACCAACACCATTTCCCCCTACGAGATGGTCAATATTCTCTACAACATCGACTCCGGCCCGCTCATCTCCGAAATGTCCCGCATCAACGGGACCGAAATTCTGGAAAGCACCCATAACCGACACCTGCTGGTCTGGTCGCTGCCACGGGAAGCCCGGGTGGCCCACAAAACCGGCGATGTGGCAACCTCTCTGGGAGATTCCGGAACAGTGTACCTGCCGGATGGCCGCCGCTATTACCTGTCCATTCAGGTGGAACGGCCTTACAACGATTACAGCGTGCGGGATCTCTTCCATCAGGCTTCCCGTCTGATTTACGATCACGTGGCCGCGCAACCGGCACCGAAAAATCAGCTGCTACAGCCGTTACAACTCACCCAATCCAAGCAGGGCAGTGAGGCAACAAAACTCTCCGCTGAACCGGGAATCGCCCTGAGTACGCAACCCAATTAGGACAGCTCCCCTCAGGGGTCAGCCCGTGGCATCCAGCGACATTTATCCTGGCTTGATCCCAAGGTTCATCCCAAAGTTCAGGCCGACGGAGTCAAGCGCTGCCATTCCCGATGGGCCAACTCCACCAGATCGCTGGCCTGATAATGGTTGAGGTAGCCCTGAAACAGGAAGGAACCCGGCCCTTTGTAGCCTTCAAACCACAGGCGAATGATCTCGACGGCGCCGGGATAGCGCATCAATAAATCCTGAATGTCCTGCACGGTCTCAAACGGGCCGCCATTCAGCAGGCCAATCATCTTGGTATCCTGCTCCCCCCGCTCCGAAAGTTGCAAGGCTCCAATCAGCCGTACTTCATCCAGACTGCCCCGCTGACGGGCCGGGGCCAGGGTAATTATATCTATGGGGTCGCCGTCTCCCCCTTTGTCCCTGGGCAACAGGGTTTGGGGGATAAAGCCGTAGTTCATGGGATAGGGCAGAAAGTTAATGTGACGGGGCACACCCTCAATAGCGTCATGGTAGAACAGACCGGTTTCCGGATCGGTTTGCCATTTTTCGGTGGTTCCCGCCGGAATTTCCACCACCATTTGATACAAACCCCGGGAACTTTTGTAGAGCACCCCATTTACCGGGTTCACCCCGGGAGGGACTCTGCCTTGTGAATGGTCTTTTGCGTTATCTCGTGGGCTCATGCCGTGTGCCAGCTCTCTTGTGCCTTGATGAAACAAACCGGTTTGCAAGGCTTACTTTAGCACAGCGCAAGCGGCTTGGCACAGGCGGGATCAGTGGGCAGTCCCGTGGAGAGCGTCTCCGACTTTTAATGGCGACCTGCTACAAACGGGTGGGGTACCGTTGCACCGGCAAGGCAAACATCAGGGCGGTGGCGGTTAAGGCCAAATGCAGTACATTGTCGGCCATATTAAACTGCATGCCCAGCACCCGATCCGCCGGGGCCAGGAAACCAGCCAGTGTTAACAAGCCATAAATGATGGCAAACCCAAGCACTAACCGCCGGGAGAGCTCCCACTGCACCCCGAAACCGGCAGCCAACAGCACCAGACCGGAAATCAGGTGAAACAGATTGTGAACGGTATCCACCATAAAAACGCCAAATAACATGCCATCGGGGGCAAACGCCGGAAGCCCCCCCAATATTCCAACGATAAACAACAAGGCACCAACGACCTTCGCATATATGTTGACCATGGCGGCTCCTCCATCGGGGATGCGGGATCTTTAAATGCGGGGACGGATAATGATTTGAATACCCATTGCCTACCAAAATAACACCCCGAATTTCCGTAGGCCATTAGCCAGCGGTCTAAAAAATGTAATGTAGCCTTTATCAAGGTGAGGCTGTCTTCTCCGCACGATTGGAATTGTTTGAGTACAGCGAGTTAAAATACAGGGACTTGGCAGCATTGCCAGAAGGAATTCTATGTTTTGTCTGAGCGGCACGCAGTTCTACAATCGTGCGGAAAAGACAACCTCACCTTGATCAATTGAGAAATAAGGGACGAAGAAGGGCAATGCGAAGTCCCCTGTCAGGCCCTCCGTTCAGGCCATCCGTTCAAGCAGAGGCCCACCCTATGACTCAGGCGATGATTATTCGTTACCCATAGCCGCGAAATAATTGCGGCAGGCCATATCCAGCATAGCCTCTGTCAGTACAGGGGCTGTCTTTTGATAGGACGCCGCGTTCAGAACATGCTCCAGCAAGTCCCGGGGCTGGCACCCTCGAAAAGGACGCTTCCCCCGATAGTGCTTCTGAATGAGCAAGTCCACCTGCGCCTCATCATAGGCAATCTGGTACTTATGGCACAGCATCTGGAAGATCTGCTTGAACTGGGTTTCATCCGGATCTTTCACATGAATTTTATAGGGAATCCGCCGCAAAAAGGCGTCATCCACCAGGGACTTGGGATCCAGGTTAGTGGAGAAAATAATCAACTCATCAAAAGGCACTTCAATTTTTTGCCCGTTGGGCAGCACCAGAAAATCCACCCGCTTTTCCAATGGCACGATCCACCGGTTTAACAGGTCAATGTGGCTGACCCGCTGACGCCCAAAGTCATCAATGAGGAACACCCCGCCATTGGCCTTCATTTGCAGAGGCGCTTCCGAGACCCGCAAAACGGGGTTGTATTTGATCTCCAGGGCGTCCATCATCAGCTCCCCGCCCACCATAACCGCCGGTCGCTTGATCTCAATCCAGCGCTGATCATATTTGGCGATGAGGGCGTTATCCCCCGGCACCGGGTCGTGGTTCTGGGGATCAAATAACTGTAAAATCTGCCCTTCCACAAACAGGGCCTTGGGAATAAAAATGTCGTGGTTAAAGCACAGGGCCAGCTTTTCGGCGATGGTGGTTTTCCCGTTCCCAGGTTCGCCGTATAAAAACAGCCCCCGCCCGGAGTTGATGGCCGGGCCGATGGTGTCAAACAGGGTCTCATCAAAAATCAGATCCTTAAACGCCTCGGCCAAAACGGAATAATCCGGCTTTTCGTTGCGAATGGACTGGGCCTTGACTGAGGCCAGATAATCCCGGAATGGTACCGGGGCGGCCCCGGCGTAGGCGGAAATTTCACGGGCCATAATGGCCTTTTCCTGTCCCACTTCGCTCAGGATGTAGAGAAAGTCTCCCATATTGGAGCTGTTTTTGTGCATCACCAGCAGGCGGCTTTTTAAATCCGCCAGAATGCTTTCCACCAGCGAAAAATGTAAACACAGATCAGCAGCCAGCTCCCGACCGGTCATGGCCCCTTTGGCCAGCATGATTTTGAGAATCAGCTCTTCCACCACCACCTGCACCAGCCCGGTTTCCGCCAGCGTTTTGGGCACAGCGGGCACAAAGCGGTTTACCGGTTGTTGGGCCTGCTTGGTGGCGGCATTGTCCATGGCCGCCTGATAATGATCGAGAATCGAAGACATTCAGCTCATTCCTTTACTTTTTTCAAAAGGCTAACAGCGCTGATGAAACAGTACCCACATTCCCCCAATCGGAAACCAAGCCTTACGATTTATTGCGTAAACAATTGCCAAGGAATCCGAAAGATCTCGTTTTAAAACCGAATTTCTGAGGTACTTCATACATAGCGTCTATGTTTGAGTTCAGTGAGCAAGTTTGGTTATTGAAGACAGTAGTTAGTAAATACATCAATGGAAGTGAAGCGGATGCGTGCAAGTTTTAGCGGTAATTTCACCATTCAACTGGTTGGGCTGATCATCATCTCCCTGATGTTCGCCGCCCTGGGTGTGGACATGGCCTACTACTTCGCGGCCCAAAACCAGCTGCAAACCAGCGCCGATAGCGCCGCGCTGGCTGCCACCACCGAACTGTACCGGAGCATTGAAGTTGATCCAGCCGCCAAGCGGGACGATGCCGAAGCCGTCGCCGTTGATCTGGTTCAGGCCAACAACGAGGCCCTGACCCTGGCCAGCGAGGACGTGGCCTTTGGTTTCATTGATCCGGTGAGCAAGCAGTACAACGCTGCCACCTTTGCCACACCCAGTACCAACCCTGATTACAGCGCCACCGGCGGATACAACGCGGTTCGGGTCACCGTAAAACGCCGAGAGGGAAGCGTGAACGATCCGCTGCCCACTTTTTTCGCCAACATGTTCGGGGTAAACCACATGGACACCGAAGCCAGTTCGGTGGCTCTCATTGACCAAACCGTCAACGGCATCACCAACGGCGGGTTGCGCCCCATGTACGTGTGCGAGGCCCAGTTCAACCGGGCCATGCAGGACGGCATCCCCAGCAACAACGTGGTACGGATTTACGGCGATCACGTAGAAGTGGATGGCGTTCAAAATCAGGCCGGCTGCCCCGCACTGGGCTCCGGAAACTGGGGATTTGCCGACCTGCGCAACTGTAGCCCGGACGCCGTGGGCAGCAGCACCATTCGGGACTGGTTAGCCACCGGCTTTCCAGGAAGCGTCAACGTGGGCGAATGTTACAGCAGCAGCCCCGGTAACTTTATTTCCAGTGCCAGCAACGAACTGGATAAACTCATCAGCAATGGCACCCTGTTCCCGTTGCCCCTATACGATAGCTGGTCCGGGGGTGGCTCCAACACATCCGTGAATGTCAGCGGCTTTGTGGGCTTCAAAATCACCGGCTACAAGGCCAATGGTTCCGCCGCCAGCCGTTACATCGAAGGTCGTTTTGACCGTTACACCTCCACCAGCGTGCCGGATTCCATCCAGTCGCCACAAAATTTATCGGCATCAAAG
>DAIDMR010000323.1 GCA_027448865.1 Vampirovibrio sp. | reverse complement strand
GATCATCTGGATTTGATAAATGGAATCCCCCTGGGAGGAGTCCAGCACCACCAGATCAAGACCTGCTTCCACCAAGGCATCCAACCGCTCCCGATCTTCCGGGCGGGTGCCGATGGCCGCACCTGCTAACAGGCGCTTGTTCACCGGATCTTTGGAGGCCAGCGGGAAGTCCCGGTTCTTTTTCAGGTCGTTTCGGGAAATCAGGGCCACGATTTCGCCATTTTGATTGACGATGGGCAGCTTGCCCTTCTTGCTTTCCCGCAGAATCTGGTTGGCCTCTTCCAGGGTGCAGCCTTCTTTGCCCACCACCAGCTCGGTGGTCATGACCTCGGATAAGCGCAAGTCGCGATCCTGCACAAAGTCGATATCCCGGTTGGTGACGATGCCCAGCAGCTTGGAGCCCATGGTGCCGCTTTCGGTAATGGGCACCCCGGAGAAGTTGAATTTCTTCTTGATCTCGTCAATGTCCCGAATGGTATGATCCGGGCGCAGGGTGAGAGGGCTGGTGATGAAGCCGTTTTTGAAGCGTTTGACCTTGGAGACCTCGTCCCGCTGCTCTTCAATGGAGTTGTTGTAGTGGATAATGCCCATGCCGCCTTGCAGGGCCATATTAATGGCCATATCCGCCTCGCTCACGGTGTCCATAGGAGAGCTGACCAGCGGGGTTTTCAGCTTGATGCGGCGGCTGATTTGGGTATCCAGGCTCACTTCATCCGCGGAAAAATCGATGTGGCCCGGCAGTAAAATGAAATCGTCGTAGGTGTAACCGGTGCCTTGCTCAAAAAACTGGCGGGCGCTCATGCCGTCCAGCAGGGGATGTTGGGAGGAAAGCTCTGGGTTGGGGGAAGGCATCAGGCGGTCCTTTCTGAGGGGTGGTTTGGCAAGCGGTCTGTGGGGAAGTTGGCCGGTATCCTACCATAGGAAAGGCTTTTAGGCAAAAAGTCTTGTTTTTAATATTTTTTCCAACAGTTTTCTACTGTTACAACAAAACGCCGGGATTGAAAATTGATCCGTGGGCCAATCGCACTCCTGCGGATGCTGGCGCAGGTCACTTGCTATCAATCGAGTGCTATAATCGAGAGTGTGGAAAAGAGTGTTGCTAAATTCGGCTACTATCCTCAGCTGGATGGCTTGCGGGCATTGGCTTTTTTTCTGGTGTTTTCAAACCATCTAAAACCGCTTCCGGATGTTAGCCCGATCATTTCACCGGCCTGGGTTTTCCTGCAATCCCTGATGGGGTGGGGATGGATGGGCGTTCAAATTTTCTTTGTACTCAGCGGGTTTTTAATCACATCTTTGCTGTTGCAAGAGCGTGCGGACAAGAACCGTATTGATTTACCCGCCTTTTTTATCAGACGGTCTTTAAGGATTTGGCCGCTGTATTATTTGATGATTCTGATTAATTTTTTAATCCTGCCTTTGGTGTTAAGTCACGGTTCGCTGGGCTTTGGCGGGCCGGTCTGGTCGGCGATGTGTCAAACCTACTTATTGCCATTTTTGGCCTTTGTGGGAAATTTCTGGATGCCGGAACATTATGGCGTCAAATTACCGTTATCACTGCTCATTCTGTGGAGCGTGTGTGTAGAAGAGCAGTTTTACCTGGCCTGGGGATTCACGCTGGCCCGATTTAAAACGTTTCGGGCCTTGGGTCTGCTGCTGGTCGTAATTCTAATGGCGGCGGCTGTAATCCGGGCGGGCTTGTATTTTTTATCCAGAGACAACGGCGCTTTTTATTTCCATACGCTGGCTCAAATGGATACGCTGGCTGTGGGGGCCATCATCGCCCTATTGAGACATCTGGGTCAATTACCCGCGGCGACAATCTCCCGTTACGGGGTTCTTTTTTTCCTGGCGCCTGTAGCCTATTATTCGTTTTTAGCGCTGGCGGTTCCGAATGTCGGGGCGAATCACCCCTCCCAGATTTTTGTTTTTACGGGGAATGCTGTTTTTTCGGGGTGCCTGCTGCTTTCGTTGTTATATTGGCGGCCTGCAAGCCGCTGGTTTTCCCTGCCGTTGTTTGTCCTTATCGGACGTCATACCTATGCCATGTATCTGACACACTTATTTGCCTTTATTCTGGCAGAGTCGATGTTGGGTGGCCGTTTTCACTTTCTGGGCGATTTGGGACACTGGCTGCTACATACGCTGCTAGCGGTGTTGTTGACCGCACTCTTCGCCTTCCTGAGCTGGCATGGGCTGGAAAAGTGGTTCCAGCGACTTCGCAAGTCATTTGTTTGATGGTAGGTCTCTACTGAGTTGAGCCCGCCCGTCTGCTCTCACTGGAACGCTTTCGTTGGTAAACCTGTCAGCCTATAGTAATTGAACCAAATTTTTTAAGGTTGCTTGAACTTCTGGACAGGCTTTTCAAGAGAGCTTGACCTGCTGCCTGTGGGGAAATTGGCCGGTACCCTACCATAGGAAAGGCTTTTAGGCAAAATTTACTGCATTGCTTTGATGAGCGGTCGTGGTTTGAGGGTGATAATCGGGGAGCTAATTTCAAATCCAAGTTTCGCTCGCTATAATTAAACCGGTTGAAGAAGGGGTGAAATTTAAAAAAGGAGACGAGGATGAAAATTGCCACTCAGGAAAATATCAACTTGCTGGAAAGCCCTCAGTTTGTATCGGGCAAGCCCAGTAAAACGCCCATCGCTACCATTCAGGGGGTGACGCTCATTAAAATTGCCATTCAAGCGGGCGATGAGCTGCCCAGCCATCATGTGGATATGGCGGCCTTTGCGGTACTGCTTGAGGGGCAGGCTATTTTTGTAATCGAAGAGAAGCCTCATCCGATTACGACCGGTGCTTTTGTTGAAATTCCCAAAAGCGCGGAGCATTCCATTACCGCTGAGGAAGACAGCATCTTTCTGGTGGGCATTATTGGGGCGGTATCGGAAGGGGCATGTTGAGCATGCTTTGCAGAAGCCTTTTGGGCTTAGTTTGAAGAACTGAACAGTTTTACGCCCTGACTATTAAGGTTAGGGCGTAACTGTAGCCCTTGAATTCATTGGCATAGGGTTGCCTGAATAAGTTCCGGGTGAGCGTGGGAGTTTCTAAAATTGAGAGCGTTGGCCAGCGTTCTGTAGTGAAGCTGGCCGGTATCCTACCATAGGAAAGACTTTTAGGCAAAATTTATTGCTCTTGAAAGAATAAATAATATTGTTACAAGTGTCTGTAAGGGATTTTAGATTTTGTAACGCCTTGAAATTCGATATCATGCCTGATAACAAAATCCACAATGCTTTGCATTGCTAGGTCATCATGAGGCATGGGGCCTACACGAATGGTGTCCAACTTCAGTTTTTGAGTGTCTCTAGTAAGGTTAAATTTGCAATATGGGACTAATAAAGAATTTCTGGTTCTGAAATTCACATCGGCAGAGTTGATGGCTTTGGGTTTCGAAACAATTCTCCACTCTGACTCTTCCTTAAAGGAGGTGTTTTTAATTAAAGGAGCAAAATAGACCAAGTGTTGTGAAAAGCTCTTGCCTATTTCGTTTAATAATTTTTCACGCTGTTCTAATGGAGTAGTTTCTTTTTGAGTTTCGTAACAATAAATATGATCGCGAATAATTTCATATAGTAAAATACATTGATCAGTTGAGTCATATACACAGGGAAGCAATTTAAAATCTTGCTCTAAAGCCAATTCCCTTAAATCATTTCCACTAAATCCAATTGCATAACCACCATTTGGACAGTACCCTCTCCATTGGCTTAATTGATCCCCTTTTTCTGAAAACGAGGCAACAAAAATATTTATGTCTTGAACACGGAATAAACTTTCTCTTAATTTTTCAAGAAATATTTTTGGCGCTTCAAATACATTCTTAGCAAGGATTTTTTCGACTAATTCAACCGATAATTTGAATTCAGAAGAATCATTGAGGTAATGAATACTTGTTGCCCATAGACTTTGTGAGGTTAAGATTCCATAAAGACCCTCAACACTGCTGTAATGAAACAATATAGGTGGAGTTTGAGGAAAACAACTTTTTTTTATGTATTGATCAAAATTTAAAATCGGATCAACTTTTTGCTTCTTCATATTTGAAAAATTGGACTTTCTATTATATTACGCTTTTCCAACTTAAAAAATTAAAAAATATACTTACATCTTACACTGGAGTAAAGAAATTTAATGTTCAAATATTGTCTTTTTGGATACAATTTTAACGCCTTTGGGCCAGCGACAGCCTGAGCGCTGCGCTGCGTTTGATAGGGTTTGCATAAAGGAATCGATTCCATGACCACTGCCACCGAAGTAAAAACGGCCACCCGTCAGGAGAAGGACTCGCTGGGCTACAAGGACGTCCCGGCGGACGTGTACTACGGCATTCAAACCCTGCGGGGCAAGGAGAACTTCCCCATCTCCGGGCTGACCGTGTGCCAGATGATGCCAGAACAGATTCGGGCGTTCGGCTGGATTAAAAAGGCCACCGCCAAAACCAACATGGAACTGGGCTTGCTGGATAAATCCGACGCCGCCCACAACAAGGCCATTGGCGAAGCGCTGATGAAGGCCGCCGACGAGATGATCGCCGGTAAATTCAACGATCAGTTCGTGGTGGATGTGTATCAGGGTGGCACCGGTACCTCCAACCACATGAACGCCAACGAAGTGCTGGCCAACCGGGCCACCGAACTACTGGGCGGCAAGCTAGGCGAGTATAAGGTGCACCCCAACGATCATGCCAACTACGGGCAATCCACCAACGATGTGACCCCCACCGTGATGCGGCTGACGTTTTTGTCCATGCACGGCCCGTTGATTGAATCGCTGCAAACGTTTGAAAAGGCCCTGCGCCAAAAGAGCGTCGAATTCAAAAGCGTGCTGATTCCCGGCCGTACCCACATGCAGGACGCCGTACCCCTGACGCTGGGTCAGCAGTTCGGTGCTTACGCTCAAGCCATTGAAGATGCTATTGAGAATGTGGAGCATGCCAGCAAGCGGCTGCACTTTATCGGCTTGGGCGCTTCCGCCTTGGGCACGGGCCTGAATACCCATCCCCAATACCGGGACGTGGTGACCAAAAACCTGTCGGTCATCTCCGGATTTCCCCTGTTGCAGGCCAAGGATTATTTTCAGGCCACCAGCAGCTTTGGCCTGTTTGGCGATTATTCCGCGGCCCTGCGCAGCGTGGCCCTGGAGCTGGAAAAGATCGCCCACGATATCAAGCTGTATTCTATGGGGCCGCGCACCGGTCTGGCGGAAATCAGCATCCCCGACTGGCAGCCGGGTTCCTCTATCATGCCGGGCAAGGTCAACCCCATTTACCCGGAGTTGATGGATCAACTCTCCTACATCGTGCAGGGCAACGATCACACCATTTCGCTGGCCGTGCAAAACGGGCAACTTCAGCTGAACGTGATGATGCCCACCATTTTGCTGAAGATGACCGAATCCATGCGCATTTTGACCAATGCCCTGCCGGTGTTTGCCGAAAAGCTGATTGCGGGCGTTCAGGCCAATCAGGAAATCGCCCAGTACCGTCTGGAAAACAGCGCCCAGATGGTCACGGCCCTGAATCCGATCATCGGCTACGAGCAAGCCGCTCAGGTGGCCAAAAAGGTGAACAAGGAAGGCAAAAGCGTGCCGGATGCCGTGGTGGAACTGGGCATTAAGGATCACGCGGGCAACCTGCTGACCAAGGAAAGTTTGGCCGCCATTTTATCCCCTGAGGCCATGACCGAGCCGCCGAAGGCCTAAACGGTTTTACCGATTCTCAAGCAAGCAGCGACCTGATGGGATGATCGGGTCGCTGTTTTTTACGGGGTTTTTACGGAAGCGCTCACCGAGGCGCTCAATGATAAGTACAACGGTTACAATAGTAATATCAAGATCCCATCAACCCCAGAATTTGGAGCAGAGTGAGGTAACGCATGAAGCATTCCCTGTGGCGCACCAAGCCGGTGGCTCAAATTTTAAGTGAGGCGGAAAGCAAAGAGGGCGGGTTGAAGCGGGTCTTAACGGCGGTGGATTTAACCGCCATCGGGGTGGGAGCCATCATTGGGGCGGGCATATTCGTGCTGACCGGTACCGCCGCCCGAGACGCCGCAGGCCCTGCCATCATGCTCTCTTACGTGTTTGCCGGGCTGGCCTGCATTTTGGCCGCGCTGTGCTACACGGAATTCGCCACCCGCTTGCCCATTTCCGGCTCCGCTTACAGCTACGCATACGCCAGTGTGGGCGAACTCTTTGCCTGGATCATCGGTTGGGATTTAATTCTGGAATATACCATCGGTTCTTCCACGGTGGCCGTGGGCTGGACCCATTACCTCACAGAATGCCTGAAAGGGTTTGGGCTGACAGTGCCACCTTGGCTGCTGGCTTTACCCGTTGGCCCATTGCAGGTGAATGTGGCCGCTGTTTTGCTGATTGTTGGCCTAACGGGCCTGCTGTGCTTTGGCATTAAGGAATCGACCCGCTTCAACGCCGTGATGGTGCTGATCAAGCTGGCCGTGGTGCTGTTTGTGATTGTGGCGGGCATCCCCTGGGTGCAACCGGCCAACTGGCATCCGTTTTTTCCGTTTGGAGTGCCTGGGGTGTTTCAGGGGGCCGCCCTGATTTTCTTTGCCTACATTGGCTTCGATGCCGTCTCGACTGCGGCGGAAGAAGTGAAAAATCCGCAGCGAGATTTGCCCATTGGCATCATCGCCTCCCTGTTGATTTGCACCGTGTTGTATGTGGCGGTTTCCGCCGTGATTACGGGGATGGTGCCCTTTGCCCAGATTGATGCGGGCGCTCCCTTGGCGGCGGCCTTTGGTAATGTGGGCAATGTGCTGGCCCAAAAGCTGATTGGCCTGGGCGGCTTTGTGGGCCTAACCACGGTGGTGCTGATTCTGCTGATGTCTCAGCCCCGTATTTATTACGCCATGGCCCGGGATGGTTTGCTGTTTCCATGGTTTTCCAAAATTCATCCCAAATTCAGAACGCCGGTGAACGCCAGCCTGGTGACCGGCCTGATTGCGGCAATCATGGCCGCAGCGGTGCCCATGGAGGACTTGCACCATATGGTGAGCATTGGGACATTGTTTGCCTTTGTGGTGGTTTCGGCCAGTGTGCTGATTATGCGCTACAAAAACGAGGACAGGCCGCAGCAAAGCGTGTGGACGGTGCTGCAACTGGGCTTGGGCCTTACGGTGTTTTGTTACGGTCTGGCCCATGATTTCAGCAAGCCCTTGGCCCTGTTCGGCATGATTTGGCCCACCCCACCGGTTTTTCTCACCCCGTTGGGCGCATCAGGCCTGTGTCTGGCCCAGGGGCTGAAGATGCTGGCAGGGCTGCTGATTATGGCCAAGCCCCTTTACACCCTGGCCACCGCCAAACAGACCAATATTCCCACGGGCTTTCAGTGTCCCTGGATGCCCTGGGTACCCATTTTAGCCATGGCCGGTAATATTTACATGATGGCGAATTTAAACATAGAGGCCTGGGTGCGCTTGCTGGTCTGGCTGGCGGTGGGGTTAATCTTCTATTTCCTCTACGGACAAAAGCGCAGCAAGCTGGCAGCATCCCCGTCCTCGGGTCAGTAAGTTACCACTCCCGTTTGGCATTCTGGGCTTTAACCCTTTTTGCCATCACTGTCTGCTTTGTCACAACGTTCTGCGAAACCAGCGTGCATAGTGGCCTCGCTCGGAGACTATTCCGGTCTGCCATTGTCAATGGCGAACTCTGCTTAGCCCGACAGCCACGCTTCTAAAACCAACTGACCGGATAGGCTCTGGCACTTTATTTTAAAAATTGAACCTGCTTCTGTAAAAGCAGATCCTCGCTATGTGAAATCTTGTCTATTAGACCCAATACTAAAGTTCTCCCCCCGGACAAGCAGAACCTTTTTTCAAGGATCGCCAGACTGGGAGGAGAACAATTGAACGCGTGTTGTCTAAATCATATTTAGTGATTTATTTTCGAATTTTACCTTTTAAATTCCAGGCCAATGCTTCCCATTGCATAGCCTAGCCCAGGGTCGGTTGGTAGTTATCCGGATCGTAGTTATCATGCTGGACGATGAAATTATTCACTTGGTTCAAAGCTGAAAAGGAAGGCCCAAAAGCCGCCCTACTACCGAAAACGTCCACTTTTTCCATGACACCATCAAGCTTGCTTCCTCTTCCAGTTGTTTCTACCTGGCCGAATGCATCAGGGTTATACTTGAAAAACGCCGCTGCCATCATAAGGTCTGAAGAATATTTACCGCCTACATTTTTTTCAATAACATCCAAATCTTCTATGGTTATCACATTTCCGCCGTCCGCATTAGGATCTCCCCCTTGGCCAGCTGCAGCGGCCTCATCAAAATACAATTGAAAATATTGTAATGCCGCATATCGGTTATTATCATAATAATTAAAATTGCCTTTGAAATTTTCTTCGTTAGAGGTTTGTAGGTTTGTTTGGTTAATATCAGCGGAATCCGGATTGAATTGGAACTGATTCCAAGCGGCAGAAACCAGTCGATTCATATAGGCCGACATATCATTTTCATCAAACTGTGAATCCAATACGCGATCGGCTCTACCCGCTTGATCCAGATTGTTAAATTCCTGATAATTATTATTTTGCTCGTCCTGGTAAAAAGTCATGTAAGCAGCCGCCGCTTTTTCCGCGGGCGTAAACTGATCTGTTGTGTCCTGAGCCACTTGCACTAACTCCTGCCAGGTAACGGTGTCCGAGTTACCATCCAATTCGGCAATTTTGTTAAATGCAGGTTTTAAAATTCTAATCGCTTGCAGGTTATTATTGACTGTGCCCATACTCACAACCTCTTCTTTCTTTAATCACGGCAAGTATTCAGATGAGTGCTTAAGCTGCGCTTATTTATGTACAAATACAAAAACAATCAATATGTCTGAATTGCCTGATAAACCCTTATGTAGGTACTCAACACCCCCCATTTATATACTTTTTAGCTCCTTAAAGCAGAAACCACATCAAAAAAAAATACACATCCTTTTCTCTCTTCGTACCTACCCCCTTAAAATGTTGAGAGCCTTTATAAAGCAAGCTTTTCTGGAAAGTTTTTCAAGCCTCCTCTTGAACAAGGCCCTGCCCGGTGAGTTAGTTTGCAAGGTACCCTGTCTGGTCAGTCAGTTATGCCTTCGCCCCCTTCTTCGCCTTCTTTGCCTGCCGGGCGTTACGATACGTCCGCCAGTAGTAGGCAATGGCTGGTGGAAGGCCCAGTGCGTCCGCCAGTGATTTGGTTTGCACGTCCGGATTCTCCCTGACTGCCTGGCGAAACAGTTGTTTCACCCTCTGGGGATACCGGTTGCTCTTTGATCCTTTATAGATCTGATGTTGCGCCAGCAAGGGGGCGATTTCTCTGCGATAACCCTCCAGTTGAGGCATGGGGTTTGCGCGATTTTTTCTACCTTTGCGAATTATTGTCATTTTGCCTTGAGCGGGCTTTACATCGGTGTTGGGCATTTTGTAATGCTGGGCTCGCAAAGAGAAGGGGTTGTCTTGTTGTCTGGGGGTTTCGGGCTGCTGCCGGGGCCTGACAAAAGTGTCACCGGCGTCCTGATCCCAATCGATAAATTCCAATTGCTGGGGAGACAGCCTGAGTGCGGGCGGCAGATCGAAATCTTCCCGCTCATTCAGGAGGACGGGCCTTGACTGCAAGTCATTCAACTGCCAGAACGACGACTGGCTTGTCGGTTGGAACAACGGAGCGGAAACGCGCATGAGAAACCCTCCCGGTGCGTATAAAAAATGATAAAAATGTACGAAACGCCAATGAAATTAAATACAAACTCCAGGAAAGCGAGAACGCTCGCTTAAAAAGCTGAAACCCAATCCATTGGCTTTTCTCAGGAAGATGTGGGGATTTGGCAAATGGCTTGAAGCCATTGCCCCTCTTCCGGTGAGAGTGTGTGAACCAATAGACTGAGGATATCACAGTAGTACTGGGCAAGCCACTCTTTTTGGGCGGGCTCCAGAAGGCCCCAGTCGATCAGTTTCGGGTCAAAGGGGATGTAGGTCAGGCTTTCAAAGCCGAACCAGCGTTGGCCTTGGGCATCTTCGCCACGCTGCACGGTCAGGTACAGATTTTCCAGACGAATGCCACCCCAACCGGGTTCATAAAACCCGGGCTCAATGCTGGTAATCATCCCCGGCTCCAGCGGTTTGTGGGCCAGTTTATGGATGCCATTGGGCCCTTCATGCACATTCAGGAAGGCGCCCACCCCGTGCCCGGTGCCATGGCCATAATCCAGCCCTTGTTGCCACAGGGTGGCCCGGGTAATCCCATCCAGCCGGGCCCCATCGGTGCCCTTGGGGAACTGTTGCTTTGCGCAGTTGATATGGGCTTTCAGCACTTCCGTATAGCGCAATTTTTGGGTGGGCGTGGCGGTGTCACCCACCAGCAGGGTGCGGGTGTCATCGGTGGTGCCGCCCATGAACTGGCAGCCGGAATCAATCAGGAACAACTCACCCGGCTCCAATCGCTTGTTGGGGTTGGGGGTGCCGTAATGCACAATGGAACCATTGGCCCCGGCCCCGGCAATGGTATTGAAACTGAGACCGAAAAAGCCTTCTTCCTCGGCGTAAAACCGTTCAATGGCTTGTTGAAAGTCCACTTCGGTGACGGGGTTCCCCGTTTTGAGCTGAGCGTCCAGCCAGGCCCAGGCACGAATTTTCCCCCGACTGGCTTTGAGGTTGGCCGCTTTCATCCCGGCGATTTCCACCGGATTTTTGATGGCCTTCATCAGTTCAACCGGATGTTCTCCCTCTTGAATCTGCCCCCCGCCGTCCTGAATGAGACGCAAGCTGCCCTCAGTGGTGTGCTTGGGATCAATGAGGGCGTTTTTTCCGGCGCTAAGGAACTTCAGGGTCTCTGCGTAGGCCGGGTAGGGATGGCAGGTCACCAGTCCCTCAATGGCGTTCAGGGCCTCGGGCTTCACCCGGCTGGTGTCCATAAACAGATGGGCGGCCTCGGGGGTGATGAGGGCGTAGGCCGTAAACAGCGGGTTATAAGGAATATCCTGCCCCCGCCAGTTGAGTAGCCAGGCCACCTGATCCAGCTTGGTAAGGGGCAGTAAATCGGCTTTTAGCGCCTTCAGTTTGGCTTGCACCGCCGCGATTTTATCCGCCGCGCTCTGGCCGGTCAGCTCCTCAGGCAGGGCGAAGACCGTGGACAGTGTGGCGGCAGGGGCGTCCTGCCACAGCGGGTCAATCAGATTCCCTGCGATGGGAACCAATTGAATGCCAGTACTTTTAAAGGCCTTTTGGAAACTCTGGAACTGTAAAACAGTCAAGGTAAACGGATCAAAGCCCAGTTCAAAGGAACTGGCGTCTCCGGCCATTTTTTTGACCACTTCCGTCAAGCCGGGATGCTCTTCCAAGCCCAGTTTACTGATGTGGATCTGCTCCGTATCCACTTCGGAGTCGGCTTGCTCGTAATAGCGGGAATCGGCAAAAACCCAGGCCTCGCTTTTGCCGATCACGAAATCCCCGGCGGAGCCGGTAAAGCCGCTAACCCAGGCCCGGCGCTGCTTGTTTTCCGGCAGGTACTCGTTAATATGCTCATCCACCGAGGGCACCAGGTAGGCATCCAGCCCCACGTCCACCATGACGGAACGCAAAGCCCGCAACTTGGCCTGCGTGGTAGTCAGCGGTTGGTTCCCTGCGCCCATGTCTTAGTGCCCTCTCATCTGCGGATGGTTTGGATTGGGGGCAAAACAGCCCCCTTCATTTCCATTATAGCGATTCCTGAGCCTTATTGCTTGACCAGGAATAGATTTAGAGGCCTTGACTTCCTGAAAGCAAACATTAATCGTGGCCCAGTAGACCAGAATTAAAGTTTGTGGACTTTAAGCCGATAATCCACAGCAGGTGAGTTCTGGCAGGAGATAAACAAGTCAAAAATGGGAAAACAGGTTTTACTAGCACCAGGCTTTACCCTGGCGGAATTACTCATCTCCCTGGCTATTTTGGGCGTGATTGCCACCTTTACCATTCCCAAAATCCTCAGCACTCAGCAAAATTCGAGTAATATCGCCAAAATGAAGGAGACCGCAGCCACTTTAAGCGCGGCATTCCAGCAGGCTAAGCTGGCTGGAACCATTACCAGCACCACCAAACCGTCTGATCTCACGCCATACATTAACTACGTTTCTATTGATACCAGCGGTACAGTCGTTGATGATTTAAATGGGGGAACCTCAACAACTTGTAACAACTCTTACCCCTGCATAAAGCTCCATAACGGGGTCATTATAAGGGCTGATGACTTGGCTGCCTTTGGGGGCACCGCCACTACCAATTGCATCAATTTCCGAATTGATCCGGAACCTGGATATTCCGGTACGACCAACCCCGTTCGTGCTGTTGGTATTTTTCTTTATTACGATGGATATATGACCTCCCAATCATTCATAAGGGCGAATAGTTACACTTCCGCAGGGGGGCCCTATAATCCGGGCAATTTCGATCCACCGTGGTTTAGCTGGCAGTAAGGCGTGGGAGTTTGCTCTTCTGGTGGGCGCACTGGAGCCGTTGGCCTACATAGTTAAACAGACACAGCAAGCCCCAATGGTAAACCGTGCTAAGCAGCAAGCATAGCAACACGACCGGCAATAGCTGGGTCAGTAACACCATCGATCCCAACGACTTTAATTGCAACACCAGCGTATAAAACACACTGGGATTGGGGGCCGACGAGGTGGCCGCACTCAACAGACTTTTCCAGTCAATCCAGGGGCTTAGGGCCACCTGAAGCAGCCAAAGCGAGGGGGACAGCACCGTGGAAAACAGGGTGGCCAGCATCACACTGCCCAGACTGGCTGGCCGAATACGCTTGGGAAAAGTGAACAGCTTGGACATACCTGAGTCATAATGGTTGTGGGCCGTATATAAAATAAAAAATTCCGGTCGGCCCGAAGTGCGGCAATATAACGCAGTGTAAAGAGTTCAGGAAAACCGCCTGACAGCGCCGCCCGGATGAGCCTGTCGTGGTATCGGTCGGAGTGGGCTTTGGGGAAAACGGGGCAAGGGCGATTATAATAAAGGGCAGTTGGGCCTTCCCCAAATGGGAGTGGGTGGCGGCCCGGCATTGCTGGTAAACCGGTTAGCCCTCCGCAACAGAAGGACGTTCGGCCTTGGCCGATGAGAATAAACAGTTTGAGGCTTCTGCCCAGAAGCTGAAGAAGGCCAAGGAAGAGGGTCAGGTCTTTAAAAGCAAGGACCTGTCCACGGCACTCTTTCTGATGCTGATGTTTATGATGCTGTTTGGCATGGCCCCCTTTATCTGGAAGGAAATCGCCACCCTGTTCATTCTGGTGTTTGAGCAAATCCCCAACAAAAGCATTGAGAACATTGGTTGGCAGTATTTAACCCTGATTACCCTGAAGGCGGTGGCTTTTTTGATTGCCCCGTTTATTCTGGTGGCCGCCCTGCTAGGCATTGCCGGAGATTTTTTTCAGGTGGGGCCTATTTTCGCCACCAAAGCGGTCAGCCCCAAGTTCGATAAACTCAACCCGGTCAAAGGCTTCCAGAATATTTTTTCCCAGCGTACCGTTATCGAACTGGTGAAAAACATCATCAAGATGATTGTGCTGGGCGTCATGGCCTGGATCGTCTTTCAAAAGTACCTGGGGCACATGCTGGCCGTGGGCGGTACGGAAAACATCTTCGCCATTCTGGGCCTGTTGGGCGAAGTGCTGATGCAGTTTATTTTTTACGCCGGTGGGGCCTTTCTGGCCTTGGGCATGGCCGATTTTCTGTATCAGCGCTGGAAGTTCATGCAGGATCAAAAAATGTCCTTCAAAGAGGTGAAGGATGAGTTTAAGAACACCGAAGGCGATCCCATGGTCAAACACGCCATCCGTCAGCGCCGCATGCAAATGTTGCAGCAAAGTATGCTGGAGGCGGTTCCTACAGCTGATGTAGTTACAACCAATCCCATACACATCGCTGTCGCCTTAAAGTATAATGCTGATGTAATGGAGGCGCCCCGAGTGGTGGCCAAGGGCACTGAATTATTCGCGGAACGCATCAAGAAAATAGCGGCCGAAAATGGAGTGCCCGTGGTGGAAAACCCGGTGGTGGCCAGAGCGTTATTTCGGTTGGTAGAGATTGATCAGGAAATCCCCCCCGATTTGTACCAGGCAGTGGCTGAGATTTTAATGTTCGCCTGGCGCGCCAAAGGAAAGACGCCTCCCTTGCAGAATTAAGGTACCCCAAATGGTTGGACTGAGCTGACGTGTCATCATCACCCAAAAAAGTACCCGGCAAAGTAAACATTACCCAGTTTCTGCCCTTGGTGGAGCGGGTGGCCAAGGTGGAGTACCGCCGTATCCCCTCGCACATGGTGGATTACGAAGAGTTGGTGAGTATTGGGGCCATTGCCATTCAGGCATTGCTCAAAAATAAAACGGCCGAAGAGGTGGAAAAACTGAACACCTCTTATATGGCCACAGCCACCCGGTGGGCCATTCGGAACGAACTACGCTCCCGATACAAGTGGTATACCCTGAAGCATGCCAAAACGGACGACGAACAAGAGGGCGCACCAGCCTCTGGTGAGGGCGGCCACGCCCCCCATG
>DAIDMR010000322.1 GCA_027448865.1 Vampirovibrio sp. | reverse complement strand
AGCCCATGCGGCCTACCCCCACGATTCCAATCTTTTGAAGCGTCATCAGCGTCATCTCCCCTGCTGCAATACGATAAAAACGGACCGACCCCGGCCTATTTGGTTTCCGGGAAAAACGGGTTGTGGGCTTTTTCCTCAGCCACCGTGGTCATGGGGCCATGGCCCGGACAAATAACGGTCTGCTCCGGCAAGGTCAGGATTTTGGTCAGGTTATTGAGTCGAGCCTCCTGATAGGCGTAAGGGGCCCCGCCCATGGAGCTGGCAAACAGGGCATCGCCCACCACCACCACGGGTTGGCTCAGGCCTTCCACCCAATAGCTCAGGCCGCCGGGGGTGTGCCCGGTGGTGCCCAATACCCGGATGCTGAGGCTGCCCACAATCAACCCATCCCCCTCAATCAGGGGCTTGAGTCCCAAGGGGTTATCCACGGCAGACCCGTAGCAAACGGCGGCGGGATGCTCCCCGGCCAGCCGGGCCAAGTCCGCCAGATGATCCATGTGGGTGTGGGTGATAAAGATTTTTTTCAGGGAGAGCCCGTTACTTTCAATAAAGTCCAGCATTTGCTGGCAGTTGGCCCCGGTATCAAAGGAAGCGGCCTCCCGGGTGGCGGGATCCCACAGTAGGTAGGCGTTCACCGTCATATCCCCGTACCAGGTGGTGAATTGCCGTAAGCCGATCATTTCTGGCAATGGTTGGGGTTGCCATTGGTTCTGAGCCATGGCCAGCAGGGACGGCCCATGCAAATTCAGGGCGAAGGCCAGTTTGAGCAGGGTCGATTCCTCTACTTGGCCTTGAAAAGCGGCTTCCACCTGATCGGGGGATAAGCCGGTGCGTTCCGCCAGCGTTTCCGGGGAGAGCTTGAGGCCTTTGCGGGCTTTGCCCAGCACATCCGTAAACCCGTCTTCCAGGGGTAAAATGGCCGGAACGGTATCAGTCATGCTCTCGGTCATGCGCATGCGCGGCTGGCTCCTCTCTATCACTGCGCCGCCATTGTACTATTCTTGACCTGCGGGCTCAATGGCGTGAGTCCGTGACTTACCAGGTAAACCAGGGTGGATCAAAACTACCCGGTCCATAAGGTCCCCCAGCGGAGGTAAAACTGTTGGTGCGGGTGTAGGCACGGGAGGTGATAAAACCATCGTAATACAGTACGATTTGAACGGATCGTACGGGGTTGGTGGTGCCGGAATAACCCGGTTCTGGGTCTATAAAAAAAGCAATCATGTTGGTGGTAGCGGTACCTCCAAACCGTGCTGGGTCATCAAATTGGACCGTTGCACCATTTGCAAACTTGATACAGGGATAAGTTGCGTTACAGGTAACAGAAGTGCCCCATGGTCCATAGTCAATTGCTGCACTGGTGTCCCAGGCCAGGTAGCTCAAATAGGGGGTTAAATCAGAAGGCTTAGTATTACTATTGATGATCCCGTCTAGTTTGGCTTGTTGGTAAGCACCGGAGAAGGCCGCTATGATATCTTTGGTTTTGGCTTCATTGGCTTCATTTTGGCTGGTACTTAAGATTTTAGGGATGGTGAAGGTGGCAATCACTCCCAAAATGGCCAACGAGATTAGCAACTCAGCCAGTGTAAAGCCGAGTGAAGGCGGTTTGTTGCGCTTCAGGATGCTGTGCATCAGGGATATCCTTTTATCAGGAGAGGGTGCTTCCCCTACAGACGATTCGTGGACGAACGCTCGCTTCCATTCGCTTATCGGCACATTGAGGCAGGTCTTGAGAAATTTCATCATATCTTTTTTATATTTCTTAACACGATTCTTCAGGCTTGGTTACTTGCTTGTCCCAAGCTAATATTCTGCCCGCCATAGCGGGGTACCGAGTATTTGAGGAACAGCCACGGCGCTACAAACCGAACGGCTGCAAACCACCTTGACCGAATGTCCTGCACAAAAGGGGCCGAGGAATGTGCTTCCTCAGCCCGTTCGCCGATTTGAACACTGTTTCGTCCTAGTTGCTGGCCGTGCTTTGTTGTGGCCCGTAAGGCTGTCCGTTGGCCTGATTGTTAAAGTAGCTGACATTGCTGGAGCCTGAACTGTAGCCTATGTATTTTTTATTGGCGATGTTGCTGAGCTTGTTGCCGGTAATGGTCAGCCCCTTGATGGCCCCGTTGACCTGGGCGATGGCTGGCAGGCCACTGGTATCGCTGACCTTATCCAGACTGTTGTTGCTGAACGTCACGTTGCTGGGGGTGACCGGGGTGCCATCGGCATACGGCTCGGTACTGAAGCGAATACCCCGACCCACCGTGTTAATCAGGTTATCGGCGATGATGAAATTATTGCCCCAGTTGAAGGACTGGCTGGCCCGGGGGTTGTTGTAGATGTTGATGGCAAATTCCTTCAGGTTCTGCAGGGTGTTGCCCCGAATTTCCACGTCATCGTAATTGTTGATTTCAAAGGCGTAGTGATCGCCGCCGTTCACCTTGTTGTTCAGGATCTTCACGTTTTTGGCCCCGGCGGTGCGGGAGGCGAATTTAATGGAGCCTCGCAGGTTGTAGAACACGTTGTTTTGCAAAACGTAATTACTGCTGCCGCCGTGAATTTCATCGTTGGGGGTGGTGGAAATCTGGTAGATGTTGTTGAACAGGTTATTGGCCACCACGGTGTTGAAGCTGTTCACCCCGGGCACGGGATCCCGTTCGGTGGTGGTGACCCGCAGGGCGGCGTTGCCGAAGTTATAAAAGCCATTATTCTGCACGGTAACCCCCTTGCAGGAGCCAAAATAGACCCCCTGATCCGGCCAGACCGGATCAGGACTGGCGGCAAAGCTGGTTTGTCCGTAAAACTGCATTCCACTGACGGAAAGGTTTTTACCGAACTGAAAGTTCAGTAAATACTCTCCGGCGGTGGCGCTGTTGAAGGTTTTGTCCTTAATCAGCTTGGCCGGTTTGTTCATATCGCTCTGCAGGGCGGTATTTTCCAGGTTGCGAACGGGAATTTGACTGACCACATAGTAGTTGCCGGGGGCGAATTTGACCGTCCACTGGCTGGCTTTGTCACTGCGATTGACCAGATAATTGAAAGCGCCTTTGAGATCGTTGGTGGTTTCGGCAGGACTGGCTCCGGGGGTCACGTTGAGGGTTCGGTTGGGGGCATCCACCTGGTAGGCAAAGGTCGGGGCCGCTGATAAGACCATGATCGACACGGCACAAGCCGTCAGGACTGGCATGGAATTTGGGTGAAAAAAGGGCTTCCGAAGCATTGTTGAGTTCTCTCCCTATCGTGCTGAGTGTATGGTTGAGGGCAGTTGTAAAATCTATTGCCCGGGCGGGCGCCAGATTCAAAATCGTGTTGTTCAAAATGGCGTTGTTCAAACTATGCGCTGGCTACTCTTAGGACAGGCCTTGCCGGATTGACACCCCGGGCAAGAACACGCAGGCTCCTTCTCGGCTTTACGAAAGAAGGATTCGCTGAAACCGTCCACGCCTTTCACACAGAGCAGTAAATAATGGTTCAGAACAGTACAGGTTTAAAACAGATTTAAAAATGGATCGTGTTGATGGCCTGTGAATTATGAGGCTTTCATCCTATCACCGCTTTTGGCAGGGGGCAAACTCAACCATAGCAAGGGTTGACGCTTAATGCTGGATTCCACTTCCGCCAAGCGGTCTGGAATCTCGTATAATGAAATGGGCGTCGGCAAGTCGTTCAGGAGAGCGCAGGAAGAGTTCCAATGAGTCAACAGGCGAGTCAATCGGTCAAGGGCTGTGATATCCAATGGGGCTGGTTCCCGGCAGGTACGGCCCTGCAAGGAGTCGGGCTGGCCATTATGGCCGGTGGCATGCTGGCTTTGGGCGCCTTTACCGCCCCGGTAGTTTTTCACACCCTGCCTCGGGAGGAAGCCGCCCCCTTGATGGCCCGGATTTTTATCCGGTTTGATACGGTGTTGCAAATAGCCCTGGGCATGGCCCTACTGGGGGAAACCCTGCGCCGGGTAGGCTTTCCACCCCTCTGGAGTCAGGGTGTTTGGGGCAAGTTGCGTTTGGCCATACTGGCCTTGCTAACGGTCACTTTGCTCTACGCCACCCTGATGGTCAATCCGCAGATTGGGGCCATGAACCGGGCCGGGGTTCAGCGGGATGTCAGTACGGTTCAGGGCCAGCGGTTTGATCGAACCCATCGTTTGTCGGAAAGTTTGTATAAGTTAGATTTGTTGCTGGTGTTACTGTTGTTGATACTGACCCCGTTTGTGGATGCCCGTCATCGTGAGAATTCGGGGCGATTGTTACAGCCCACGGATGCCGGGTAAGTTATGTTTTATCGCGTCATCAGTTTTTTATTGTTTTTGGGCATTGTGGCCACGGTGGCCTTCAATTTCAAGGCCCTGTTGAGTTACGGTCGGGCCAACGAGATTGAGCGGTCGGCTCAAAAGGCGCTGGAGGCCCGCAACTGGGAAAAAGGCATTGCCCTTTACGAGGCGGGTCACAAGCAGTACCCGGACAATGCGGAAATCAGCATGCGACTGGCCTGGTGGTACCTGAAAAACAATCAGCCCGCTCAGGCGGAGACTTTATACCGGGGGATTTTGCGACTGGAGCCCGAGCATCTGGAGGCCCGGATTGGTTTGGCCAATGTAATCAAGCGGCAGCCCAGCCGCATCAACGAAAGCATCACTGAATTGCGGCAAGCGCTGAAGCGGTATCCGCATAACCCCCGATTGCTGGCCACCCTTGGGGGCGTATACAAAACGGCGGCGGAAAACCCTCAAGAGACCCGGGAATCGGTGCGCAAGTGGCTTTACACCCAGGCCCGTTATTATTTTCAGGAGTCTCTCAAGCTGGATGGCGGACAATTCCAGACCCAATTTAATCTGGGGGTGGCGTATCAAAATCTGGGGGATGGCACCGCGGCTGCCAAGACTTACTGTAAGGCCCTTCAGTTGCGCCCGGATAGTTACCAGAGCCGTTACAACCTGGGTCTGGTTCTCAGTGAATTAAACTTTCAGGATGAGGCCTATCGTCAACTGGCCCGGGCGGTGCAAATTCTCAGTGAGCGCAATGAAATGGCCGCCGCCCAGAGACTGGCCGTGCAGGTTCAGGCGGTGAAAAATACGGTGTTTAACAGCAATCGTCGCACCTTGACTGAGCCGGGGGTGCCCAGTTTTCTGGAAAAAAGCTGCCTGTTGCAGTCCACCACCCCCTGAAATGGGGTTAGGGGGACGGATTGGGGTAGCGGGTATGGATGGCCTCGATCTCCGCCAGCAACTGAGGCGATAAGGTCAGCTCAGCGCTCTCGATATTCTCCTGCAATTGGGCCAGACTGGTGGCCCCGATGATGTTGCTGGTGACAAAGGGCTGCTGATTGACAAAGGCCAGACACATTTGGGCCGGGCTGAGGCCATGTTGAATGGCCAGCTCAATGTAGGCATCGGCAGCGGCCAGGGCTTGCGGGTTGGAATAGCGATCGAAGTAATCGCCAAACAGGGCCATACGGGAACCAGCGGGTTTTTGCCCGTTTCGATACTTCCCGCTGAGCAGGCCAAAGGCCATGGGGGAATAGGCCAACAGGCCCACCTGCTCCCGAATGGCCATTTCCGCCAGACCGATTTCAAAGGTGCGGTTTAGCAGGCTGTAAGGGTTCTGGATGCTGACCACCCGGGGCAAATTCAACTGCTCGGCCACTTTTAAAAACTGGGCCACCCCCCAGGGGGTTTCGTTGGATAAACCGATTGCTCTCACTTTGCCCGCTTGCACAAATTCTTGCAGTACGGACAAGGTTTCCGCCACCGGGGTAAAGGTTTCATCGGGTTGGTGTTTGTAGCCCAGTTGCCCGAAAAAGTTGGTGCTGCGCTCAGGCCAGTGCAACTGGTAGAGATCCAGGTAATCCGTTTGCAGACGCTTCAGGCTATCGTGCAGGGCTTTTTCCATGTTCTTTCGATCAAAGCGCAGGTTACCATCCCGAATGTAGGTGAGCCGCTGGGTGGGGCCCGCCACTTTGGAGGCCAGTACAATCTTCTCCCGGCAACGACGGGAAGCCAGCCAGGTGCCAATAAATGTTTCGGTAATGCCGTAGGTTTCCCCCCGAATGGGCACCGGATACACTTCCGCCGTATCCCAGAAATTAACCCCATGCTCTAGGGCGAAATCCATTTGGGCGTGGGCTTCCGCTTCGGTGTTTTGCTCGCCCCAGGTCATGGTGCCTAAGGCAATCACGCTGACCTTGACCTCGGTATTTCCCAATAAGCGCATTTCCATGGCACGGTACCTCGCCAATCAACAACACTGAAAGCATCTTATCAGGCCAGTGCCCCATTCCCAATGAGAAAAAAAGAAAAAGCCATGCCCGCAAACAAGAGGCATGGCAGTTCAAAGTTATTGAACTAAATTGTTAAAGTCATACTGTATATTACTCAGTCCATTCAAATAATTTACAAAAATTGAAAAATTCGTAAATAATCGTTACAATTTTCCGTATGGCTGAGATCAGAGACAGTCTCAAAGTATTAGCCCCATGATCGGGAACGCCATGCCGGATCGTTTGAAAAGCCGGACTCGTTTCCCTTGATTTTTGACCCCGCCCACCTCCAAAAAACAGAATGCCGTTCCCAGCCAATTGAGCGGCACGCCATTTTATAAATAGGGTGTGCCACATAGCGACCCTGCGAACGAAGACACACCGCCTGCTCATTCCGCCTCTGAAATCGACCCTTTTAAGTAATCCGTGGCAGATGTCTTACCCCCAAGCTCTTGGCTTTCCGTTACAATCAAACTTAGAAAAAATATTGAACAATTGTGACCACGCCTGAAAAAAAGAGAGAGTTCAGATGACCGCTATGACGCATCGGTTTAAACGAACCTGTGCCGATCCGAGCCGGCTTTTGGGGATGCTGGCTCTGCTTGTGATTCTTGGCGGAAACGCGCAGGCCACGACGCCGCCGGTGCCCATGCAGTTGCCCGATTCGAGTCCCGCCATTCAGGCTTTTCCGGGCAATGATCATCCCTCCGCACCCAACACGATTGCCAGCGTGCAACTGGTGAACGACGAGTTACGACTGATCGGCCCGCCGGGCACCCAGCTACTGGTCAAAAATCGCTTTGTGCTGGCCAACCCCACCCGGCTGGTGGTGGATATCGATCAAAGCCAGCTCCCGGAAAAGGCCCTTCAACTGCCCGGTGGCCATTTAGGGCCCATGCCTTACACCACCATCCGGGTGGGTCAATTTGATCCCACCACGGTACGACTGGTCATTGAGTCGCCGCAAGCCGATAAACTGAACATCAGCCTGGGACGGGGCACCAATCATGTCCTGCGGGTTTACGCACCGGAAGCGCCCGGACTGGCCAGCCGCTTTTTTCACCGCATGTTTGGTCGCCCGGCTTCTCCACCGCCACAACTGGCCTATACCTGCCCGATCAGTCCCCACGCCCCAAGGCCGGACGTGCCCCCCACCTTTGGCCCGCCTCCGGTTTCCTATCAGGCCACCCCGCTTAACCGCATGAAAATCGTGGACGTGGCCCGCTCCCAGTTGGGTATCAGCAAGGCGGAAGCCCGTGATTACATCAACAACACCTACAGCCTGGGGAAAGATCAGGCCTGGTGCGCCGATTTCGTGTCCACCGTGCTGAACTGGGCCGGTGGTTCGCCCTGGGGGCACACCTCGCTGGTACGGGACATCTACGACTGGGGCATCAGTCACCAGCGCCTCAAGCCCTTCCCGGAACCCGGTGACATCGCCATTTTTCGCTTCGGCGTCTCTGGTTTCGATCACACCGCCATTGTGGAAAGCCTGCTGCCCGATCAGAGCTTCACCACCATTGGGGGGAACGAAGGGACACGCTCTGGCAACGCCCCCGGGGGCATGGTGCAGCGCAACCGCTACCCGGTGGGCGATCCGCGCATTATTGGTTATGTGGCCCCCCTGTAAAACAACGAACATGCCTTCCGGGGGAGAGACAAACCCATGCTGGCATGGGTATAATAGCCCTGTAGAGGCAGGTGAGGGTCGTTTGAACTGGCAGGCAAATACCGTTCTCGCCCTGTGGCATTTTGCCTTCGTCGTAGTGGTTACCGGCTTGGAAAGCACCATAAAGGAAAGCACCGCAGAGATGTGGCCGTTTTTGGAAACCCTGACCGTGGGAAATCCTCACTTTAACGTACTGGCCTTTTACACGGCGCTGGTGCTGGCTCTGTATGCCATTCTGGGGGCCTTCATCTGGTTAAAACCGCTGGAAGTGGCCAAAAAGCCCTACCTGACCTGGGCCATCATGATCCCCCTCTTGATGCTACCCCTGTGGCTGGGCCCGGTGTTCTGGATTCTCACCGTGCTGCTGATTTCCATCTACGGCTTCAAGGAGTTCGCCAAAGGCACCGGACTGTACGAGCGAAAAGCCCACTGCCTGACCGTCTATGCGGTCATGATGGCCATGGCCGTTTTTGCCATCATCAACGATTACGGCCTGTTTATGGTCGCACCCATCTGGGGCGTGGTGGCCCTGACCACCATTCCAGTCTTTCAGAACCGCTTTGAAAACGCCATCCAGAACCTGGCCCTGTCCGTGGTGGGGCTGGTCTATTTTGGCTGGTTTTTGGGGCATCTGGGCTTTTTGGTGCGCTCCGAATATGGGCTGGGCTACCTGCTGTTTGTACTGATTTTTACCCAGTTTAACGACGCCATGTGCTTTTTATGGGGCAAGCTCTTCGGGAAAACCCACTTTACGGCCATTTCCCCCAAGAAAACCATTGAAGGCTCCGTGCTGGCATTGCTCAGTAGCATGGTCATCGCCTTTTTAAACTGGCCCATCGCTTTTCCGCATTTTGAGTGGTGGCTGGTGGCCCTGGCCGGATTCGCGGTCAGTTTTGGCGGCCAGATGGGCGATTTGGTCATGTCCACCTTCAAACGGGATTTGGGGGTGAAGGACTTTGGCACCCTGCTGCCCGGCCATGGCGGCATTCTGGATCGGGTGGACAGCCTGGTGTGGGTGTCTCCCCTCTTTTTCCATATCGTTCGTTACTTTCATTCCGGGTTTGGCTGCTAATGGCCAACATTCGGGAAGCCAGCGTGAATTTGAACCACTGGTGGCCGGTGGCTCACCGGGAGCGTTTCCCTCGCTCCGGCATCCGGGGCATTCGCATTGGCCCGGTGGAACTGGTGGTGGTTCACACCGCTGAGGGTTTTGCCGTTTACGAAGACGCCTGCCCGCACAAACGGGTGCGCCTGAGCCAGTTCGGGCAGCTTCGGCAACAACAATTACTGTGCACGTATCACGGCTGGGAATTTGAAACCCGGCAAGGTCACTGTACCTCTCTGTGTGGCATGTCCGGTCAGCCAGAGCAATTTAACCTGACCCCCTACCCGGTGCGGGAGTATGGGGGCTGGGTGTGGGCCTTCCCCGGAGCGGCGGCACTGGCCGACGCCACCCCCTTGCCCGATATCGCCCCCGCCAACACCCCAAATCGCTTTTACCGGGTGCCCATGGAGGGCACCGTCAATTGCCACTTCAGCTTTATTACCGAAAACGCCACGGATCTGTTTCACGCGGAGTTGCACAAGGCCCAGCAGCCCTGGGCCACCCCTCAACTGCTTTCCATCGAGGAAACCGAGGCCAGCGTGATGGCCCGGTATCGGGTGGATACCCCCAATCCGCTTTCAGCCTTGTTCACGGGCCAGGGCCAAAAACCAGCCAAAATAGACCAGCCCCACCACGGACAGGGCCAGGTTCTGGATGGCGTTTTCAAAGCGGTTCTGAAAGACTGGAATG
>DAIDMR010000321.1 GCA_027448865.1 Vampirovibrio sp. | reverse complement strand
GCACAGGCATGAAAAATCCCCTGCCAAGTCGTTATAAAAACGGCCCTCAGCAGGGGAAAACCTTCAGCAGCGGAACAGAGTGCGCTTGCCCAAATTTGCTATTGAGAGACGGCAGGGCTTGCGTTGCCAGTGGTCTGTGTTTTTTGCTTCAGGGCCACGGTGGCTTTGACCAGCCCCTTGAACAGGGGGTGCGGGTTGTCCGGCCGGGACTTGAATTCCGGGTGGAACTGGCAAGCCACAAACCAGGGGTGGTTGGGCAGTTCGATGATTTCCATCAGGCTGCGATCGGGGGAAGTGCCGGAGAAAACCAGTCCCGCCTGGGTCAGAATGTCGATGTATTCATTGTTGATTTCGTAGCGGTGGCGGTGACGTTCCATGACCACATCGGTGCCGTAGGCTTCGGCGGCTTTGGAGTTTTTCAGCAGATGGCAGGGGTACTGGCCCAGGCGCATGGTGCCGCCCTTGTCCGCCAGATTTTTCTGATCTTCCATCAGGGCCACCACCGGTTGATCGCCCTTGGGCTCAAACTCGGCGCTGCTGGCCCGGGTCAGTTGGGCCACGTTGCGGGCGTATTCAATGACGGAGACCTGCATGCCCAGACAGAGGCCCAGGAAGGGAATGTTGTGGGTGCGGGCGTATTTCACGGCGTTGATTTTGCCTTCAATGCCCCGGTTGCCAAAACCGCCGGGTACCACAATGGCATCCACGCCGGACAGCAAGGCCGCTGAAGTTTCATCATCCACGCAGTCCTCGGTGTTAATCCAGCGAATTTCCACGGAGGTGCCTTCGCTGTAGCCCGCGTGTTTCAGGGCTTCAATGACCGAGAGATAGGCGTCGCTGAGGCCGGTGTACTTGCCAGCCAAGGCGATTTTCAGGTTTGTGACGGGTTGTTTCACCTGTTGCACCATGGCCTCCCAGGAGGTCAGGTTGGGTTCCGGCAGTTCCAGATTCAGCCGCTCCAGCACCTGACGGGCCAAGCCTTCTTTTTCCAGCGCCAGAGGCACTTCGTACAAAATGGGCATGTCGATGGATTCAATGACCGCTTCCGGGGCCACGTTGGTGAATTGGGCCAGCTTCAGGCGTTCGCCCTTGCCCAGTGGGCGCTCGGTGCGGCACACCAGAATGTCAGGCTGAATCCCGATGCTGCGCAGGGTGTTCACGCTGTGCTGGGAGGGTTTGGTTTTCACTTCGCCGGAAGCCTTGAGGTAAGGCACCAGGGTGACGTGGATGAAGCAGGAGTTTTTAAAACCCACATCGTAGCGGAACTGGCGAATGGCTTCCAGAAAGGGCAGACCTTCAATGTCGCCCACGGTGCCGCCTACCTCGATAATCAGGAAGTCTGGTGAAAGCTGGTGGGTGGCTTCCATAATGCGGTTTTTGATTTCATCGGTAATATGCGGAATGGTCTGCACTGTGGCGCCCAGGTAGTCGCCCCGGCGTTCCTTGGCGATGACATCCTGATAAATGCGCCCGGCGGTGACGTTGTTCAGGCGGGTCAGGTTGGTGTCAATAAAGCGCTCATAGTGGCCGAGATCCAGATCGGTTTCCGCCCCGTCATCGGTCACAAACACTTCCCCGTGCTGGAAGGGGCTCATGGTGCCGGGGTCCACGTTGATGTAAGGGTCAAACTTCTGGATGGAGACCTTGGCCCCACGGGCACGCAGCAAGCGGCCCAGAGAGGCGGCCACGATGCCTTTACCCAGAGAGCTGACCACACCACCGGTGACGAAAATGTACTTGGTAGAACCCATAATGACGAGGACCTCGTTTGTTTAACTGGCTTGGCTGATGAGGGGAAGCGGAAAAGTTGATTAACCGGCGGTATCGCCCAGAATTTTGGGAACCCGGAAGAAGCCGTCTTCCTCGTGCGGGGCGTTGGCCATCAGTTCTTCCCGGCTGAATTCCCGCAGGGCTTTGTCTTCTCGGAAGACCGTAGGGGTGGAGGCGTCCATGCCCAGTTCAATGCCGGACAAATCCACCTGATTCAGCTCTTCCACCAGGGTCAGGATTTTGCCCAGATCCTGGGTGTAGCGCTCGCTTTCTTCCGGGGTCAGTTCCAAGCGGGCCAGTTTGGCAACGTGCTGAACGGTTTCCTGGGAAATGGTCATGGTGAATGTCCTTTGATTCTGATTGAGGCGGGGCTGGGCGCACGGAAATCGTTGCCCAAAAACCATTCTATTCTAGCTGGAACAGGAGATTTTTCCAAAGCGGCCATTTGTAAGCCGGTTTATAGGGAATGGATCGGGTCAGGTGAGGGAAACGGGGAAGGCCAACCCTTTGGTTGATGGCTACATTGTTAAAAACCGGCCATACTGAAAATTGTCCCCCTCCTCCTGAAGGCTGATGGCGTCAGATAATCTCTGAGGGCAAAGAGAAATGAGCATTCGCAGATGAGTGAACCGAAGCCGTTTTTTGTGAATTCTTCATTACAAAACGAGCCTGAATATGCCGGGTTTTGGATAAGGTGTTTAGCCCTGTTTTTAGACAGTTTGATTTTAATGGCCATTTCTTGTTTCAATGGTACTGTAGTCGCTGCTGTACTGTTTGGGGTATATGCTACTTCTGGGAAGAATTTGGTTGCTATGAAGACCACTGCAATTTTTTTACAGGTTGCGAATGGTTTGCTGGGTTTGATAGAGGGTTGGCTTTACCACGCATTTCTGGAATCGTCCGAGTGGCAGGCCACCCTGGGCAAAAAATGGTGCGGCTTGCGAGTGCGTGATTTGCAG
>DAIDMR010000320.1 GCA_027448865.1 Vampirovibrio sp. | reverse complement strand
GGTTCATCAGCCCGGTCAGTTCATCGCTGGAGGCCATGGCCAGCGCTTTTTCCAAAACTAAGGCTCTGCTGATGGCCTGAGAGGCCAATCGAACGGCTTCCTGGGCAACCTGGCGGCTTTCCTCCCCGATCAAGGCGTCGCTGGTGTAAAACAGGTTGAAAGTGCCCTGGATCTCCCCGGTGGCCAGGTCCACCATGGGCAATAACAGTGCCGATTGCACGTGCTTCACGCCAAAGATATCGCCCAATGAACGCTCACCCAGTTTTTGTCCGTTCAGGTGCAGGTAAAACCGGTTGCGCGCCATGGAGGATAGCAGGCCCACCAGATTGGAAAATTCCCTGATTTTGCGGCGCTTGCCCTGAAGTCCGGCGTGGCTGTAACTGTGCAGCCTGATTTTTCCATCCTGATGGCGCATGTCAAACAGGACTTCCCCTTGGCCGTTTTCGGGATTGAACCCCACATACTGACAGGCGTCAAAACCCAGGCGGCGGGTAAAAATGTCCAGAGTCGCGGTAATGATGGCCTCTCGATCCACGGCGGTGACCAGTCGGGAGGCCAACTCCAGCACCACCCCCTGCACGAACGGTAAGGTTTGGGACTGCCGGAATCGTAGCAGTCGATTGACTTTGGCGGCCAGTGCAGGGCAAATATTGTCCAGCAGGGCTTGTGGTTGTGTGGTTTGGCCGGAGGCGCTGACGGCCAACAGTCCAGTTTGACCGTTTTCCAGTGGAAAGCAGGTTTGTGTAACCTGTTCCGGAAGGCGATTCCGCAAGGCGACATCCTGAGGGCCGGTCAATTCGTGGATTTTAGCCCCCGGGGTTTGCAAATCTTCCAGCAGGGCATACAGACCGGTGTGTTCATCGGCAATCAGCACGACGCAATGATGGGTGCCCAGTGTCTGAGCGAGGGCTTGATAGATTTGACTGACCGCTTCCGGCAGTTGTTCGGAGAGGTCGAACTGAAAGGCGGTTTGGCAGCGGGCCTGCTTCAGGGCGTAGTCGGCTTTGGCCAGCGGATTTGAGTGGGCGGATTGCTGGTTGCAACTTAAAATTGCCTGAAAGACCTGCCGGGTTGTCGGGCTTTCCTGTGCGTTGTTGCGCTTGAGCAGGGTGGACAATCCCACGGCCAGCCTGACTGGCTCCGAAGCTGTGGCGCTTGGGAGGACATTGGCGTGTGGCTGTCTTTGGTTCAGCATGCTCATAGTGCGGATTGGATCGTCCCTGTCAACTGAACGGGGCAGGCCTTGTAAATGCAAATCTCAAAAGGCCCACTTCATTCCGGCTTTCACTACAGACATAAAAACAAATTCCGGGGCGTTTGTGCTTGGGCTGTCTGTTTTGGCTAGTGGGGAGGATGATTTTTGAAGGTGGTTTGTTCCACGGTATACCCGCCGCGAAAACCCAAGCATAGTTATCATACATTTGGGCGCTTTCAGAATCGGCCAGCGTGTATAGGCCAATGGATCAGTTTTGCTAGGTGCCCGTCAACGCATTGTTTTACGTGATGGAATATAAACAATTTTTAGAATTTTTCGAGACGGGCTGCTCCCCCTCTTGATCTGCGGGCGCCGTTAGGCTACATTACAGTTCTCTTCCCCGTTACCTACTTCATGCGGAAGTGGTGGAATGGTAGACACGCATGTTTCAGGAGCATGTGGCGCAAGCTGTGGGGGTTCAAGTCCCCCCTTCCGCATATTCGCTAATTTTTTGATCCGGCGCTATAATATTTTCAAGATTTTTTGCTTAAGCCCGTTGTTTCTTTATCAGGTCTGGAGGAACGTTCCATTTCCAAGTATCCACCCCAGCGGCAGGTTAACAAAGGCCCGCAAATTTTAAGTCCTGAAATCAGGGCTTTGGAAGTCCGTCTAATTGATGGCGAAATTAACGAAGTAATGTCTCGCAGAGACGCAGAGGCCTTGGCCAGAGAGCGGGGGCTTGATTTGGTGGTGATGAGCTTTGACTCCTCGCCCCTTGTTGTGCGTCTGGTTGATTTCGGTAAATTCAAGTTCGAGAACGACAAAAAGGCCCGTGAAGCCAAGAAGAAACAGCACGTGGTCGAGGTCAAAGAGATTAAGATGAGCGTCCGGATTGACGATCATGACTATGAGACCAAGAAGGCACACGCGATCAAGTTTCTGGAAGCCGGCAACAAGGTAAAGTGCACCATTCGCCTGAAGGGCCGTGAAACCCAGCATGCCAATCTGGCATTTGATCTCGGCAGAAAGTTTGTAGTAGACTTGCAAGACTTCGGATCGCCCGAAGGGGACATCCGGATGGAAGGCCGCACCATAACCATTAATATCGGGCCTGCCAAAAAGAAGTAAGCGTTTGGGTTCCGTTTAAACAGCTTACATTCTGACTTTCCTGACCGTCCCATTTCCCAGTCCAGTCGAAAAACAGGGTATACCCTAGGAGATTAGTTAGTCATGCCCAAAATGAAAACGCACAAATCGGGTGCCAAGCGCTACCGCGTGACCGCTACCGGTAAAGTGATGCGGGCTCAAGCGTTTCGGGGTCACTTGAACGTAACCAAGTCCTCCCGTCGCAAGCGCCGTCTCAACCCGGATGTGGTGATCAGCACCGCCAATGAAAAGAAAATTCGTTTGGAACTGCCGTACCCCAAGTACTCCCGCTAGTTCTAACCGGTCGTTTATTTTTTTGAATCACAACTCACCGTAAGGAAAATTAAATCATGCGTGTAAAAAGAGGATTTGTATCCCGCCAGCGCCATAAGAAAATTCTGAAGCTGGCTAAAGGTTTCCGGGGCACCCGGAGCAAGCTCTTCAAAGTCGCCAACCAGGCGGTTATGAAGTCTTTGAAGTACGCTTACCGCGATCGTCGTAACAAAAAGCGTGATTTGCGCCGCTTGTGGATCGCCCGTATCAATGCCGCCGCCCGTCAGCACGGTATGTCTTACAGCAAGTTTATCAACGGCGTTCAAAAAGCCGGCATCAACCTGAACCGTAAGCTGTTGGCCGATTTGGCCGCACGCGATGCTCAGGCTTTCGCCCAGTTGGCCGCCAAAGTAAAAGCCGCTATTTAGCGCTTCTACTCTATAAATCCTTAAAAAAAGTCTCTCAGTTTCTGAGGGGCTTTTTTGTGGGTGGCGCTGAGGTGCTTTTTCGAGCAAGCCAATACGGCTCTCTCCTCCCAGTGAGTCGCTGGTGTCAGCCCGCGCAGAGGGTAGGGCTGGATTTTTTAAAAGTCGGCTAGCGCTGAGGCCATGCGTAATTGGGGGAATAGGCCGGGAACGTGTTGGCCTGCTGAGGCGCAATCATGGGGCGTGTCATTCCGGGAACAAAGGGATTGCCATTCATTGGCACCGGCACAGAAACTGGTGCAAAGGCTTTGGGGGCCACTGAGCCCAGAGAGGGCATGGGCTGTGCCTGGGGTTTCGCGGGGCCGGGTTGGCCCAAGGCCGCTTTTTCCTGCTTGCGCTTTTCATTCCACTGGGTCCATTTGATACCCGCCCAAGGGGCCAGCAGGCCCAACGTGCCAATGGTGCCCAGCGTGCTGCCAATGCCCACCCACACGTTTTTGGCCAGAGCATGTTTAGAGAAGGTCTCCACCGCCTCCCGACTTTTGAGGGCGCCCTCTTTGGTCAAAAGCTCCTTGCTCAGTGCTTTGGAAATCCCCTGTTTCAGCAACGGGGTTCCTACGATCCATGCTCCCCAACCCACGGCGGAATCCAGAATGCGCTCTTTATACTCGTTATCGCTGCGGGAAGAGAGCAGGCGGGAGGTGATGAGCAGGGCGAACATGGCGGCCATTTGCTGCTGAGAGGTAAAGGGCGCTTTCTTGCTGAAGTCAAACAGTTTTTTCAGCGTGCCCTCTTTCAGGCCTTTAATGGGGTTGATGAAGCGCCGGTTATAAGTGTCAAAGGCTCCCACGGCGGCTAGTAACGGCACCAAAGCGCCGACCAGCGGCAGCGGATTGCCGCTTTTGAGCGCTTCACCCACATAAGGGAAGTGCTGTTCCCAAAAACTTTTGGGGACGACTTGCGGATTATTCTGGCCGGGCTTTGCTTGCTGCTTGCGCAGGCTGGTTTCTCCGGGGAAGTAGTCAATGCCGGAGAATTTTTTGGTCAGTCCGTTGAGTAGAAAGGAGCTGGCAAAGGTGGCCGTCATTCCGGCGGCCAGACCGATGGGAATGGTCCAGTTTTTGGCGATGAGGGTTCGCCCAATGGCGTTTTTTGCCATGGCTTGCCAAGTGGTGCTTTGCGCGCCCTTCTTTTCCCAGGCCTCCGCCATAGAAGAGGAAAAACGACTGACGTCGTCCAGTAACTCGTTGGCGGCAAAGGTGGCCTTTTTGCCTGTCTTGTCCACCCTGAGATCCACTGTAAAATCCTTGGCTTCCGTGTTCAAGGCTTTTACCAGCGCTTTGGCCTGCCCATTGATGGTTTTACGATCCGGGATGGTTTTTGGGTCGGCATTTCGGTTCCAAACGGCGTTAAAGGCCTCTTCGACTTCTTGAGGAGGCAGGCTCTGCCCGTCTTTTAAAACGATTCGCTCAGCAAGGGCTTGGGTGAACAGCTTTTGCGCGCTGTTGGCGCAGGTGGCCTTTTTTAAGGCATCGGACTTGGCAATATCCTCAAATAGTTCTAAAGAAGGATACTGGATAAATTGGCCGCTGAAGGCCTGATTTTTACGGTCAAAAACGGCCTTGCCAAACCCCCAGGCCACCACGCCCCCCAATACACAGTCGGTCAGGATGGAAAGAATCTCCCGGCCAAAGCGTTCTGCGGCGGCGGGCACATTTAGGGTGTCATCGCCGTACATTTTGTTGCGCCGCAAATCCATGCCGGTTCGTAACAGTCCAAAGCCCACCACGTCTTCCACCAGC
>DAIDMR010000319.1 GCA_027448865.1 Vampirovibrio sp. | reverse complement strand
TACCGCTACTTCCCCGACCCGGACTTGCGCCCGTTGGCCATTCCCCGGGAACAAGTGGAGCACCTGCGCCAAACCCTGCCGGAATTGCCCCACCAACGCTACGATCGCCTGATCACCGGTTTCGGCCTGAGCGAGTACGACGCCGGGGTCATGGTGGAATTCAAGGAGATGGGCGACTTTTTTGAGTTGGCCGTGGAGCATACCGACAATTACAAGGCCGTTTCCAACTGGATTCAGGGTGATATTACCGCTTACCTGAAGAACCACAAGCTCTCCATCTTTGAAACCCGACTCAGCCCCAAAGCCTTGGCCGAGTTGGTGCACTTGGTGGACAAAAACACCATCAGCTCCGCCATGGCCAAAAAGTTATTGCCGGAATTACTGGAACACGGCGGTGAGCCTGAAAAGCTGGTACAGGAAAAAGGCATGGCCCAAATTTCCGATGCGGGCGCCTTGCGGGAATTGATTCAGAAGGTGATTGATGCCAACCCGGCCAATGTGGAAGCGTATCGGGGCGGCAAGGACAAATTGTTCGGCTTCTTTGTAGGTCAGGTGATGAAGGAAAGCAAGGGTTCGGCCAACCCGGAACTGGTCAACCAGTTGCTGAAGGAAATGCTGGCTTAACATCAAGACCGGAACCGGTCTCAAAAACTACCACTGTCTCGTTTATTTGCGGAGCGTTGAAGACTATGACGCAGAAGAAATTGACCATTCGGGATATTCAAAACTGGCAGGGCAAACGGGCCCTGGTGCGTGAGGACTTCAACGTGCCTTTGGATGCCCAGTTGAATATTACAGACGATACCCGAATTCGGGAAGCCTTACCCACCTTGCGTTATTTAAGCGAACAAGGGGCCAAGGTTATTATTATGAGCCATTTGGGACGTCCTAAAGGAAAGCCCTCCCCGGAATTTTCCCTGGCCCCGGTAGCCCAGCGCTTACAGGAGCTGCTCCCTGCCATCAAGGTTCACTTTGAGGCAGCCTCTTTGTCTGAGAACACCCAGGCGAAAATCGCCCAAATGGGCACCGGGGAAATCCTGCTGCTAGAGAACATTCGCTTTGAGCCGGGTGAAGAGAAAAACGACCCGGAGTTGTCCAGGCGCCTGGCCGCTTTAGGCGATGTCTACGTCAATGACGCCTTTGGTACCGCCCACCGAGCCCATGCTTCCACCGAAGGGGTGGCCCATTACCTGCAACCCAAAGTGGCCGGTTTACTGATGGCCAGGGAAATTGAAGCCCTGTCCACCGTGTTGAACAGCCCTCAGCCATTAACCGCCATTATTGGCGGCAGTAAAATTTCCACCAAAATCACGGTGCTGGAAAATCTGCTGGATAAAGTGCGACACCTGGTCATTGGCGGTGGCATGCTGTTTACCTTCCTCAAGGCTCAGGGCAAGGCCGTGGGGAACTCGCTGGTGGAAGATGACTTTGTGGACACCGCCCGGCAGTTGCTGGGCAAAGGGGCGGGTAAAATTGTTCTGGCCACCGATGTGGTCATTGCCGACGCCTTTAAGGCCGATGCTACCAGTAAAACCGTTGCTGTGGACGCCATACCCGATGGCTGGATGGGGCTGGACATTGGCCCGGAATCCGTGGCGAAGCTACAAAGCATTCTCCAGCAAAGCCCCCTGGTTTTGTGGAATGGCCCGCTGGGTGTGTTTGAATTTCCCGCGTTTGCCAACGGCACCCGTCAAATTGCCGAAACCCTGGCCCAACTGACTGAGCAAGGCCTTTCCCGTACGGTGCTGGGCGGTGGGGACACCGTGGCCGCCATTGAACAGTTTGGCATTGACCCCAAACGGTACTCTCACGTGAGTACCGGCGGCGGGGCAAGCCTGGAATTTTTGGAAGGAAAAGTCCTGCCCGGCATCGCCGCTCTGGATGACGCCTCCGTCCCGGTAGCCTGAGTAATCTCACCGGTGGCCTGAGTAATCTTAAAGGTGAGGCTGCCCTCACCATCTCACAGTTCAGCGGATCAGCAGGGTTGAGTATCAGAGGCTCAACCCTGTTCCTGTTTTACCCTGTTCTGCCCTGTTCCTGCTTTGGGTTTAGAACGCTTGTCGACGGGCCACAGTCTCAATTCATCAGGCTTGATTTTTGCCCACGTTCGCCCTATGCTTTCCATTATTCAGGGCGGCATGGCCAAGTGGTAAGGCAGGAGTCTGCAAAACTCTCACCCCCAGTTCGAATCTGGGTGCCGCCTCCAAATTTTCTCAAAAAGGGCTTCGGCCCTTTTTTGCGTTCCAGCCTTTGGGTTCATCTGTTTACCGGTGTTTAGGCGTTGCCGTTCAGCGCTTCCAATCAATCCCGGATGAAAATTACTACCAGCCAGAGGCATCCGTCGGGAGGAGTGTGCGCTTAAAGGGGACATCCCCTTTTATTGATCGATGCCACCGTGAGCGTTTGAGTCGCCCCATGGCTCAGTCAGCGTTGTCTGGGTGTGGCCGTCCTCCATTCCACGGCGATCGGCGGTCTACACATCGGGCAGGGCAAAAGTTTTTTGGGCCACAATGCCCATTTGCTTCTGGCTAATGGGAAGGTGAACGATAAAAGTAGACCCTTCACCCGGCTTACTGTGGGCGGTCACAGTCCCGAAGTGGCGTTCCACCACCCGTTTCACGATATTCAGACCGATTCCGGTGCCCTCAAAGGAAGAGACCCCATGGAGCCGTTCAAAGACCTTGAAAATGCGATCCAGATAAATTTCATCAAACCCGATGCCGTTATCGGTCACCAGAATTTCACACCAGTTATTATCCAGTTCCTTCGCGGAAATGCTTACAATGGGCAAGGTCTCCGGTTTGTGAAATTTTACGGCGTTCTCAATCAGGTTCAGGAACAACTGATGCAACTGCATCGGGTCACAATCAATGACCAGGGTATCTCCAATATGAACGGTGGCCTTGCAGCTTTTGATGTAAGGCTCCAAATCCCGAATGGCGCTCATAATGACATCCCGCAGGTTGTTGGGGGAAAATTGCAGCGTCTTGCGGGTCACCTTGGACAATTGCAGCAAATCATCAATCAATAACTGCATCTTATAAACCGATTTCTGGATTCTTTCCAGATAATCCTGATTTTCCGCCGAGAGTTGTTGATGGGCATTGGTCATTAAAAAATGACTGAACTGACTCACCTTTCTCAATGGCGCCTGCAAGTCGTGAGAAGCGATAATGGCAAACTGCTCCAGATCCTGATTGCTCTGGATCAGGGCCTGGGTTTTGGCTGCGATCAGCGTCTCCAGTTCTTTATTTCTTTCCCGCAACTCCTCGGTTTTTAATAGCAGCAGGCGCACAATAATATCGCGAATCTCTCTGGCGGCCAATAGCTCATAGCTTGTCCAGGGCTCCGCTTTCAGCCTTACGGACTCTTTCCACAGGGCAAAGGATGACCGAGGGGTCAGAACCTCTCCCGGTTTCAGGGCATCCTTCCCCTCCGTCGGATCACCCGCCCAGTTTACCGTATGGATTTTTTCGGGTCGAAACCACAGCACGTAATTCCCCGGCTCCGGTAATAGGGAAATGGCCAGCAAGCCAGATGCGACCCTGCGGTAAGCCTCGGCAGGTGGATAGACTTTGGCCAGTTCGTCAGTGCTATACAAAGCGTCCGTCATATTAAACTGAAGCCAGCCAATCAGGGCTTTGATTTCTTCATGGGTGGGGGTGGAGCCGATGGTATGAATGTTCATTTCGCCATAGTCTCTGGTGGTTTCACAAATCACCGCTCCGGTGGTTTGAATAAAATCACCAATATTGGGATTAAAGTTAATCAGGGCTTCCACCAGTGTTTCCGAACGGGCCATGAATTCAATAAAATGACTTTTCATGGACTGTAGTTCCAATTGATACAGATACTCCTTGCGTTGCAGGCGCAAACTGTACTCCAGGGAAATGAAGCGGGCCAGAACAATTAAAGTCGTTCGCACTTCATAAGGAACATAAATAGGACTGTAGTGATGGCAGGCAATGAGCCCCCACAAGGAATTATTAATGATAATGGAAATAGTCAGTGTCCCCGACACCCCCATGTTTTTCAGATATTCCACATGAACGGGAGACACGCTTCTGAGATCGGAAAAACTTAAATCCAGCAAATCCCCGCTGACCGGATTAATCAGCGGGATCATCGGAACGGGTTCATAGTTGATATCTGGAATAACCCGCAGCGTGTTCAGCAGGTATAATTCCCGGGCCTGCCTGGGGATATCGGTGGCGGGGTAGTGAAGGCCCAAATAGGTTTCCAGTTCAGCCTCTTTAACTTCAGCAATGATGGAGCCGTGTCCCCCGGGTTCAAATTCATAGACCATCACCCGATCGAAACCGGTAATCCGTTTGATGTCGTGAATAATGGCGTTCCAGAATTGCTGAGCGTCTTGCTGCTCCCGGCTTCTGGAAAGCATATGCTTCAACTGGAACATGAGCGCCTCATGGCCGAGGCCTGCTTTCACAGGCACTGTCTCCAGTTCCACAATCAGCAACCCCTTATGTCGATGCGCAAAGACATTCAACGGCTTCGCCGGATCGCCCGGACACTCATACTGAAATAAAAAGACGACGTTTCCCTCCTGCAGGGCGTTGCCGTCTAAAACAGTCTGGCAGGTGAGCGCCTGCGCTTCACTCAGGAACTCCAGCAGCGAACGGTTCAAAATCTGGCTGGGCGCAATACCCAAATATCGGTCTGTATTGGCGCTGACCTGCACAACTGTCCAGTGGGGCTCTGTACAAACCAGCAGCATCCCGTGCGGCTGAATACTGCCAGGTGTGTGGATCGGCTCCCGGTCACACTCATTCAATAAGGCCTCAAAACGTTGATCCATCGGCTGGTGCGATGATGACTGAAGCATGACAGTCCCCCTTGCGCAAAGCAATGCTTGCTGGCAATCCTACAGTGTGATGTCGGACAGTTTAAATCAAATGATTTAAAAGTAATAGCACATCCACGAGTCAATTCCGGGCAAGTGATTTTCTAAAATAAACGTTATATACTCATCCCACGGTAAAAAATTGACCTAACTCAGTTTTTTAAAAAATGCAGCGGTTCAGCCTCGATTTGGCTTACGGAAGCGAACACCGCTTTGCATTTGCTCTGTAACAGAAAAAGCTCAAATTTTACAGTTTTTTACAGGTTATTATGTGGCAACAGCTTGATTCATCCAGACTTTTGAGCAAAAGACCCTGTCTATGGAGACCCTGGGACTTGAAGATCCCGCGTCCGGGCGCTGCGCCGAGTTATCTAGTCCGGTTGGCGGCCCTGATTCTGTGGGTGGACTTACTGTTCACCACAGGCTGGGCTCACGCCGCCGACACCCTGACGCTGGAAAAGGCCTTTCAGGAAGCCCTGGTCAATAACCCGTCCCTACAGGCCAAAAAAGCCGAACTTCTGGTTAAGGAGGCGGAGATTGTGACCGCCTCGGCCCGCTTGAATCCCGCCATTATCAGCGACAACGGGGTGGCCGAAAAAACCTATCGTCTGGGCATTGAGCAAACCATCCAACTGGGCGGAAAGCGCCACAGACAGATAGAACTATCCAAAGCCAGACGGGACGTCCTGCTGGCCGAGATCCAGAATACGGTGCAATCCCTGCGTCGTGAGGTGCGCCACGCCTATACACATCTGTATGATGCGCAACAGAGGCTACAGACCGCAGAGGATATCGCTGGCACCAATCAGCGATTGATGATTGTAGCGGAAAAACGACAAGAATCGGGAGATGTGGCAAGTTTAGACGTGCAGTATGCCAAGCTGGCTTTTCTGAAGGCTAAAAACGACGCCTACATGGCGTTTGGAGAAGTCGCATCGGCCAGAACCATCCTGAATGCCCTGCTGGGAAAACCTTTGGCCTTGATTTGGGACCTAGCCCCACCCACGATTATTCAACCGGAATCCAGTCAAACCCAGATCACGGATAAACTGGACGAACTGATTTTGCAGGGAGAGGTGACCATCCAGCAGGCCACCCTGGAACATCTGGTGAAACTGGCTCTGGAAAACCGTGCCGAGCTGCATCAGAATCTCAGCGAATTGACCGTGGCGGAACGTCAGTTGGCGCTGGCCAAAGCCAACCGGCTGCCTGATGTCTCCCTGACCGTTGGTCCCGATTTGGTCGCAGAACCGGGACAGCGCCAGGTGAATGTTTTCGCCATCGCCAATGTCCCCGTACCCTTATTCAACAGACAACAGGGCCCCATACAGGAGGCCCGGGCCCAAAAGACGCAACTGGAAGCCCGGCAGAAAGCCTTGAGAGTCAACGTCACTCTGGAGGTAACCAATGCCTATTATCAATTCACGGTGAATCGCCAACGCATTCGGCAGTACGAAAAGGAGTTACTGCCCACTGCAGAAAGGGTTCTGGTTTTATCCCGCCAAAGTTTTGAAGTGGGGAAAACGGGAATTTACCTCCCCCTAGCCGCTCAGGAATCGTATATGAAGACCCGCATGGAATATCTGGAAGCCCTGGATGAATTTCAAGACTCAATCAGTGATCTGGAACGTGCCGTAGGCAAGCCGCTTTAGGCGCTTGCTAAAAAACGCACAGAGCGGCCCAGAGCGCCGAATCCTGTTTGATTTGAAACTGATTAGACAACCAGGGAATTGAAGTGGTTGGTTTTATGTTTAACATATCCGTAATGAATCAATGGAGGGGGTTTTGTAATGAGTCGAATTTATTGCACGCCAAAAAATATCAATATTCTGAGCGTGGTTTTAACGATTCTCCTCGGGGCAAGTGTATTGTCAGGCTGCACTCAGGTCAATCGCCCTGTGAGCAAATCCGTGGAGCCGCCGTCTACCGGCAAGGCCATGGTCCGGGGAGAAAGTGAGCCAGCAAAACAGCCTACCCCCCAGAAAAGCATGACCGAGCAAATGGACCAGTGCCAGAATATGATGAAGCAATCTTTGAATAATCCCAATGTCGCCTATGATAAGCAATACATTGACGCCATGATTCGTCACCACCAGGGGGCTATTCAAATGGCCCAGGATGCCAAGGAAAAAGCCCAGCATCCCGAGGTCAAGCAACTGTCTCAAAGTATTATCGACACACAACAAAAAGAAATTGCGAAACTGAAAGAGTGGCGACAAAAATGGTATGGGACAGAACCGCAAAAAAGCGCTCGGAAATAATCACTGAATACAGGAAAAAGGGCTGTCTCTCTGGGAGCAGCCCTTTTACGCTGTCCGGGAATATGCTTCCTGCTGTCAGATGATCAAATTTGATGCGCTGGCCGTTTTTATTCTATTGAAAGTCACATCAAACGGAAGATCCCATCAAGCGCAAGCGACAGAGTGTTCCAGATCGCTCGAGGCAATTATTACCTTCTGGTCTTGATGAGCAAGCGACCAAGCAGACACTGGATACAATGCTTCCGTATGGCAGAATTTTTTAGAGTGAGAGAGAGAGAGATTGAGCTTATGAATCCGATTCAGCCATTACCTTTATACCTGAATAATCGCTTTTTGACAGGAGTCCGCACCTCCGTTCAGCCCACTCCCCGTTCAGGCCCAACGCCTCAAGCCGATTTGATGAGCAACTTTTTTGACCAGCCGTTTATGGGTGGTGGTTTTTCTGAAATTTTGAATGCCATACTCCAAAGGTTTGGTTTCGGCACTCAGAGTCCCGCCTCTTTCAGGACATTTGGCATCCCCCAGTCTCCCCCTGTTCCGCCTGATAGTACAGGTTCCACTGGCTCCGCACCCTTGAAGCCTACTGGCAATGTAAATCCAAATCCGACGCCACCTTCAACTTCCACGGGGCAAGGAGTGCCGGACGAAAATCCTGAGGCCGGAGTAACCAAGCCTCCCGGTTCGAGTGCCGACGATGATACCGGCGCCCCTGCCGGAGCAACTGCTGCTGGAGCAACTGCCCCCAGGCCCGCTGGGCAGCCTGTTGCTGGCCCTGCGTCCGGCAACCCGAGCAGCATTCCCAGCCCCAGTGGTCATGAGAAACTGGATCGATGGGACGCACAAATCAGAGCGGCGGCGGAGTCAACCGGACTGCCCGCCAACTACATTAAAGCCACCATGTGGGCGGAGTCCCGAGGTGTCCCAGAGGTGGAAACGGTGAACGGCGGTAACGGTCATGTTGACAAAGGTCTGATGCAAATCAGCGATCACACCTATGGCCTTGTGATGGAAAGCCAGCCCAATGCCCCCCGTGGCCTGAAGGCTAGTAACCCCAATGACAACATCATGATGGGTGCATGGGAACTCAAGGACAAAGCCGAAAAAGCAGGCGGCGACCTATTTGAAACCTCCAAAGCCTACGTGGGCACTGGAGACGCCCACGAAGAAGAGTACGCTACCTGGGTGCAAGGCTTCAAGAAAGATCTTGATGAAGGCAGGAAGCTAGTCGATTAAAAAGCGCTAAATTCCTTCAGCGATGAAAAGGCTTTCTTTTCGCGCCTACCGGGCGTTCCACTGGAGTAAACGGTTCTTCCGAAGGTCGAATGAGACGGGCAAAGTGATCTGAATTCAAGGTCAGTACTCGTGGGGCGGACGGCGTCCGTTCCTTGATGCTTTCTGTGTTCATACCACTCGGCATGGATGCTCCTCTCAAGACCACCGCCTCTGCTTGCTGCGGCAGGAAAGGAGCATCCCACTGTCCGGTGAAAACATTCAGACGCCCGGATTGAACCGGCGAAGCGGGGAAGCTGCCCTGCTTGGACTTCGTCCGGGTGGATTCTGGCTCAAACGTTTGCTCAGCCTGATAAAAATCTTCCTGTGCCATCAGTTCTGACTCGGCAGGAAGTTGCAAAACAGGGTCTGAAACCGGATGCGAGGCACTGCGAGGGGAAAAGGACTGGGCAAAGGGGTTCAGGGCAGAGATAAAACTTTTTGGGGAAAGCGCTGGGTGCGGGGCCCCGTCCGTGACGATTCCAGCAGACCACGGTTCGCGGGAACCCGTGGGGGTACTTGATGAAATAAAGACATCCCTGGCAGGGGTGTGCTTTTTGAAGGCCTCAACAGCCTTTGTGAATTTTCCGTAAAGGGCCAAGTCCAGCGGCGTCCGCTTCCGATGATCAATAACGCCCGGATCCGCGCCCAGATCCAACAGGAGTTTAATGGCCCTGGCATGGCCTTTTTTAGCTGCCGAATGCAGCGGGGTAGAACCGTATTCATTGGCCCGATTTACCAGACGATGAACATCCTGACTGGGTAGTGATCTGGCCAGTTCTTGAATAAAGTCAACCGATCCGTGATAGGCGGCCGTGTGCAACAGCGTATTCCCCTTGCTGTGCAGGTGAGTAAGAGTAGCGCCCTGCGGCAGCAATTTCAGCAAGACCTCAACGTCATTGCGCTTTGCGGCGTTATGGAGTTGCAGTTGCAAGGCTGCCTGGGCAGCTCCGCGCTGGGGCGCGGACTGCGGATTTTTATCCACCGGGGCGGGTGATGGTTTGAAGACAACAACAATGGGAACCATGGGCTTCATCATGCAAAAACTCCTTGCCAATATTACAGGAACAACATTTAACAGATCTGGAACGGTACTTTGATCACTTTGCGTTTTGCGAAAGCGTTGGGTGCATCACTGGCAGACGCGGTTGATGCTTCCTCAAAGAAACCTGAGCCCGGCCGATAGTGGCGCATGCGTTGCTCAAGCGCGGGGCGATTCAAAACTTTGGCCACAAAAAGCGGTGTAATGCCCATATTGTCTTTCATTTGCACCATTTTACTCACCAGGGCAGCCCCACCCTGACGATAATAGGCCTCCAGCAGGGCCTCTACCATCTGGCTGCTGGTTTCCGCATTTTCAAAGTCCATCGCCATGTGCAAGGGAGAACCACCCTGTTGATTGAGAAGGGTGGGATCCGCTCCCTGCTGAAGCATTTTTTTCAACAGGTCAACCCCGCCCTGTGTGGCGGCCAGGTGAAGCGGCCCATATCCCATGG
>DAIDMR010000318.1 GCA_027448865.1 Vampirovibrio sp. | reverse complement strand
ACCTGCGTCGAGGCGGAGGCGGTGCCTCCGAGGGGCGGAGTAGCGGTTACTCCTCCGAGCGGTTCTCCGATTCCGATTACGGCGGGAGCAGCTTTAAATCCGGTAAGTCCTCCTCCGGGCGTTCTGGCGGCGGCTACTCGTATGGCGGCGGTAATCAGGGATACTCCAACGTCAGTTCGCATCTGCGGAATGTTACGCCTAAAAAGTCGTCGTCCTCTCCGTTGCCCACGGTAGGTTCCAGTCGTCCGCAACCGACCCCGTCAGCGGCCGTCTTTCAGGTGGGCGATCGGGTGACGCATGCCAAATTCGGGGAAGGCACGGTCAGTCAGGTGCTGGGCGATGGCGACAAGGCCATTTACAGCATCCAGTTTGACACCATCGCCGGGAAGAAGCTGCTGGATCCCAAATTCGCCAAGCTGGACAAGGCTTGACTAAGAGGGTAAGGCTGGCTTCACAACACGTTGGTAACTGTTTGAGTGCAGCGAGTTAAAGATAGATGCTTGGGGCAAACTTTGCCAAAAGCAATTCTATAGCTTGTACGAGCTGCACGCAGTTTTACCAATGTGTTGTGAAGCCAGCCTTACCATTAAGAAAAGATTGCGAATGACCAGGATTGAATCTTAAAGCGCCTCGATTAAAACCACGCTGAGATCGTCTTCCAGCGGATGCCCTTCGGTGAAATCCGAGAGTTGCTGAATGATCTCATCCAGGATGCGGGGCGACTTCTGTTCGATGAGCGCCATAAAGCTTTTCTCCAGTTGCTCTTCCGAGTACATGGCCTCGTGGATGTTCCGCATCTCGCTGACCTCATCGGTGAACATGAATATCTTGTCCCCCGGCTCCAGATCCACCCGGCCCAGCGGATATTCCATGTTCTTGATCCACACCAGCGGGGTGCCGTTTTCTTTCAGCCGGTACAGTTTATGCTCGGAAGCCTTGTAGTAAAGCGGATAGGGGTGCCCGGCCCCGGAAAACTCAAAGACCTGCTTGTGGGGCTGATCGTCCGGGGTGAAAATGCGCCCGTAAATGCCGGTGACATACTCCCCGGTTTTGATGATGTCGGCCAGCTCGTTGTTGAGGTGGTACAAAATGTCAGCGGGACAATTGTGATTGTGGGTAATCCGGTAAAATGAGGACTTGAAAATGGCGGTAATAAAGCCCGCCGGAACCCCGTGCCCGGACACATCGGCAATGGCCACCCCCACTGTGCCGTTGGGGAACTGGATGATATCGTAGATATCTCCGCCCAGGGCGTCGCAGGGCAGGTAAACGCCGGAGATTTTCAGTTTGTCGTTTCGGTAATGGCACTTGCTAAAGGCGGAGATATCCTCGGCAGGCAGGGTGGAATCGGGTAAAAAGGGTGGAAGCAGGCTTTGCTGCAACTGACGGGCCACGTACAACTCTTTTTCCACTTGTAAGTTGCGCTCATACAACTCCGTGTTCATTTTGTTGAGCTGGGCGGCCAGTTGTACGGATTGACTGAGGAGCCGCCTATTGCGAATGGCCGATTGCAGCCGGGCCAGAATCTCCACTTCTTCCGTCTCGATGGAGATCAGGTCGCTGACCCCGTTTTCCAGACTGGCCAGCAGGTTGTGTTGGGGCCTGAGCTGGCTGTGGATGAAAATAACGGGGATATTCTCGGTCTCCGGATCGTTTTTGAGGCCTTGGCAAATCTGGGTTCCCTTTTGTTCGGAGAGGGTGGGGTCTACCAGAATCAGGTCGGGTTTTTCGGCCTTGATTTCCGCAAGAAGCGCCGCCTCACTCCTTGGGGAGACCAGTTGGTAACCTTGCCCCTGCAATTTCCGGTAAATTTCGCACAAACCCGGATGCTGGTTATCTATCGATTCAACCGAGAAGATTTTGAACATGGAAGACCTCTGCCATTGAGACGAAAAGCGGGGGAACAGGGGGCGCTGGAAAAGAAGGGTGTTTTGGTCAGGCTTGATATGGCTTTACTTTTGCCAGGGAAGGGGATGTAGGGATATTCGGCAGCCCGGTCAAAAACCTGAATAAAAATGAGCGCTGGTTTCAGGTTTTTATGAAAAATTGATGGGTCACCCGGCAAAGTCCACTATCCGGGGGAAGGAAAAACACCCGGGAAGATCTACCATGGTTACAACAAGACTTAAGTTTTTGTGGTGAGTGGATTTTTGAAGAGAGCCCAAGCCGGTTCAGGGCGAGTTGAAAACGGGCGTTGGTTCTTTTAAGAGGATAGAGCGAGGAGGCTTGAGGGCATGGTAACGGCAACAACGACCACCAGTAATGTTTTCTGGACACAACCGCTGGATGAGGAAGTCTCTGCCTCCATCACCCAGACCTGGACGGATCAGGCCATCAAGTGCTACGTGACCAACGCCGATTGCGGTAACTGCTCCATCCCCAAGGGCGGCTATTCCTTTGTGTGCCAGATGAACAAGGTGGTACCGGTCCTGCTGAAGACATTGGGGCACCCCGACACCAAGCGGGTGGACAAATTGCTGCCCTACCTCAGCCAGTACTAAACAGTTTTAAAAACGTAACCCCCTATGAAGCTGATTCAATAGCCGGAGCCCTCTCCGGCTTTCTTTTTTGCCGATCTGTTTCACGCTGTTTTGAACAGATGCGCAGACAGTCATCAGTTCGAAGGTTTTGAGTCAGGAAGAAGATGCGCTAAATTGGCTGGGACTGTCGTGCTTTGATTCAAATCTTTTAAAGATTTGAATTTTAACCCAAAAGTAAAACCGGACTTTTACGGAAAAAGTCCGGCCAATCGAAGGGGTATACATTTACAAGACTTATTATACGTCTTTTTTGTTTTTACAACCATTGGGTTATTTTGTTTTTGAAAAATTCCACCACCTGTGGAATGCCATTCCCTGACTGGCCTTGTGAACCGTGATTTTCCACGGCAGGGGTTTAATTTGTGGCCTGTGTCAAATTTAAACACACATTAGAAAAGCCCTCCCCCAACCGGAGGATGCGCCCAACCGGTGTTCCGATCAAGCCTCACCTAAAAACAAGACTGCCCTTAAATCGGGGACAGGGTGCCCGTTAAACCGGCCAGTCGGCACACCGACTCCCGGGCCCAGTGATCCAGTGATTGTATTTCGCTGAGTTCTGGATGAGACACAGCCCCCAGTCTTTGGTAGGCGATCAGGGTCTCTTCCAGCAGGCGGGCAATGTCCACAAAGGCGATTTTGCCATCCAGAAATAACTGAACGGCCATTTCATCGGCCCCATTGAGAACGCAGGTGGCCCCACTGCCCAGTTTCCCGGCTTCGTAAGCCAACCTCACGCAGGGGAAGCGATCCAGATCCGGGGGTTCCAGATTCAATTGCGACAGGGTCATCAAATCGAGATGGACGGCAGGTTCCTGATTGGGCAAGCGTTGGGGGTAGGTCATGGCGTACTGGATGGGGCCATGCATATCGGGAGCCCCCAGCTGCATGAGGATAGATCCATCCTGAAAGGCCACCCCGCTGTGAATAATGCTTTCCGGGTGAACGATGACCTGAATTTGCGGGTAAGGAACGCCAAACAGCCAGTGGGCCTCAATGACTTCCAGCCCCTTGTTCATCATGGTGGCGGAATCAATGGTGATTTTTCGGCCCATCACCCAGTTGGGATGCTTTAACGCCTCTTGCAAGGTGACATGATTCAACTGGGCCTGCGTGTGGGTTCTGAATGGGCCCCCGGATGCGGTCAGGTACAGCCTGGAGACTGCCTGCAGGGGTTCGTGCTTCAGGCACTGGTGGATAGCCACATGCTCGCTATCGATGGGCACAACTTGGGACAAATACGGTTGTACCAGATGTCCGCCGGTGACAAAGGTCTCTTTGTTGGCCGTCAGCAGCTTGCGGCCCTGTTTCAAGGCCAGCAGAGACGGCTCCAGCCCAATCAGGCCGACCAGACCCACGATAAGCGTGTCAATACCCGGCCACAGGGCCAGGGCGTTCAGCCCTTCTGTCCCCACCAGAATTTCCCCGTTAAACTCGGGGGCCCGTGCCTTCAGCAAGCTCACCAAGGCGGGGCGATCGGTTTCCTCCTGAATGGCGATGGCTTCCGGACGAAATTCCGCCACCTGTTGGGCCAGTCGCTCCAGATTTTTTCCCGCTCCCAGTACTTTGACCTGAAAGCGATCCGGCATGCGACGAACCACATCCAGCACCTGGGTGCCGATAGAACCAGTAGAGCCGAGTAGAGCGATTGCTTCTGTCATATTTTGTAAAGTTAACTGTTGTTTTTTCTATGCATCAACCGCTAAAAGGGTATCATAGAAGCGTGTGATGTTCGATTTTAATAATCACCCCCACCTCTCTCGGGAGATAAGCTGGGGAAAAATACTGGAAAGAAATTCTAAAAAAACATACTGAAGAAACATACTGAGGATTAAACAAGGGAGTCAGGCCGGGCCGTGGGGGTATGGCCCAGAGTCTGGTAGAGGAAGTGAGCATGTTTAAGTGTAAGCAATGTCAGGGTACGGAATTTCAGCTGGTACTTCAGGCAAACGTGCAAGGTCAGGTGACCGTTTCTGCCAACCCGTTCAACGAGGTGGTGGTCACCGTGGGCGAACGGGAGTTTATTGCCGATTTGATGTTTATGAACCAGTTCGCTGTGTGTAAGGAATGCGGCGGCATTAAATGCTGGGCCTATTTTTTCCGTGAGCCGCTCAGCGTTATGTAACCCCGGCTCAGCCTACCGATCCGGCGGCGCTTACTGGAACAACTGATCGTATTGCTTGGCGGAGAAACCCGCCAAGACCTGCTGATCCTTGGTCACCACCACGGGGCGTTTAATAAAGGTGTACTCCTCGTGCATGTACTTCAGCATTTCCTCATCGGAGAGTTCTTTTTCATTTAAGCCCCAGGCCCGGTACTTCATGGCCCGCTTGGAGAATAGTTTGTCTACCCCGCCCATCCGTTCGCAGAGGGTTTTGAGAGTTTCAATGGAAACCGGTTCTTCCTTCACGTTGATGTATTGCTGAACGGTGGCTCCCTTGTCCTTCAGGTACTGATCGGCTTTCACGCAGGTGCTGCAATATGGAAGCCAGTACAGTTGTTCAATTTCCAGTTTGGACATGGCGAAAATCCTTTTCACAAATCAAACAGTGACATCGGGTCAAACAGAGATACCCGGCTGAATCTTTGCCAAAAAACGCGGCGAAGAAGTGACTTCAGCAGGCGATGGGGGTACGCTTGCCGCATTCTATAACAGAGGGAACCGCTTGCACAGGAGGCAACGCCTTGCCAGAAAATTCGCCATTTTCCCCTGGCAACGACCAGTGGTTGCCTAGAATCAAGGCAGTGTAAAAACTATGATCCTCGTATTCGGCGCAGCCTCTTCATTTTGCTATGATAATAAACAGAGCATTACGGGTTCGACCCGTTACGTAAGAAGACCCAACGGGCTTTCCCGAATTCAAAAAGAGTTGGCCCGGGGCGTGGCCGGATGGCGATTTGCCCCGTGGTTCTTCTTCAGCCCCGCCAGTTATTTCAGTAAAAGAGAGTCAGGTTTTATGGCCACCAAACGGAATTACCCCTCCAATTACAACAACGCTGAAGATCCCGGCTTGGCTTTGGTGGAAAGCCTGTTACCGCCGCACAGCGTGGAAGCGGAGCAATCGGTGTTGGGGGGGATTCTCTTTTCCCCGGAGGCTTTCAACAAGATCATCGAGCTGATCCGTCCCGATGACTTTTACCGGGGGCCGCACAAGCATATTTTTGAGGCCATGACCGAGCTTTACAACAAAAGCGAGCCCATCGACATCATTACCGTCTCCGAGATGATGAGCGACAAAGGGGTGCTGGAAGCCGCCGGGGGCCGTCCTTACCTGATGGATTTGGCCATGTCCGTGGCCACAGCGGAGAACATTGTTTACTACGCCAAAATTATCCGCAATAAGGGCTTGTTGCGCTCCCTGATTTCAGCGGGCAACGAGATTGCCAGCCATTGCTATGAGACCAACGACGCCGAGCAGGCCATTGACATGGCTCAGCAGAGTATTTTCCAGTTGGCCCAGCACGGCATTCCCAACGATTTGACCCACATCAAGGACATTTTGCCGGAATCCTGGGAGCAGATTGAGGAGCGCTGCGCCAACAAGGGTAGCCTCATGGGGGTGTCCACCGGGTTTTACGATCTGGATAACTACACCTCCGGCTTGCAAAAGTCCGATTTGATCATTCTGGCCGCCCGCCCCTCCATGGGTAAAACCGCCTTTTGTTTGAACATCGTCAGTCACGTGGCCCTGCGGGAGCAACGCCCGGTGCTGGTCTTCAGTCTGGAGATGGGCAAAGAGCAGTTGGTGTTGCGGATGTTGTGTGCCGAAGCGGAAATTGACGCCCAGAAAATCAAAACCGGTGAAATCAGCGAGCATGAGTTCCCCAAGCTGACCCAGGCCATGGGCAAGCTGGGCGATGCCCCCATTTACATTGATGACACGCCCGGTATGACGGTGATGGAGATGCGAGCCAAGGCCCGCAAGGTGCAGATGGAATCCGGCGGGGACCTGGGCCTGATTGTGATCGACTACTTGCAGTTGATGCAGGGGCCGGGCGGCGGCGGTGGTACGGATGCCAACCGAACCCAGGAAATTTCGGCCATCTCCCGGGGGTTGAAGGGCTTGGCACGGGAGTTGAAAGTGCCGGTGATGGCCTTGTCCCAGTTATCCCGGGCCGTGGAAAGCCGTCAGGACAAAAAGCCCATGCTCAGCGACTTGCGGGAATCCGGCGCCATTGAGCAGGACGCCGATTTGGTCATGTTTATCTACCGGGATGAATACTACAACAAGGACAGTGAGCGCCCCGGCACCGCTGATATCATCATCGCCAAGCACCGAAACGGGGCCGTCGGGGAGATTTCCCTGCTGTTCCGCAACAGCATCACCCGATTCCTCAACCCCGCCGACCGCAAAGTCCACGTATTTTAAGGTGCTTCCAAATACAAGTTACATATTGGAGTTTTACCATGTTAATTCCTGCTGCTGATATTTTGCCGGAATCCTGGGAACACATTGAGGAACGCTGCGCCAATAGAGGCAGCCTCATGGGCCTTTCTACAGGTTTTTACGACCTAGATAACTATACATCTGGCTTGCAAAGATCTGAGCTTGCTATTATTGCAGGCCGCCCAAGTATGGGAAAAACAGCATTTGTATCTAACATTGCTTTGCATGTGGCTTTAAGGGAGGCAAAAACAGTACTCTTTTTTAGCTTGGAGGCCAAAAAAGAGCAATTGATGATGCGGATGTTGTGCGCCGAGGCAGAGGTTGACGCCCAGAAAATTAAAATGGGTGAAATCAGTGAGCGTGACTTCTCCCCGCTGACCCAGGCCATGGGTAAGGTGGGTGATGCCCCCATTTACATTGACGATACGGCAAGTGCTATGAATGCAGAGGCTATTTGTGACAAAGCTAAAAGTTTTCAAGAAGAGGTTGCTCCAGTTGACTTGATTGTTATTGACTACATTCAACTGATTGGGTCCAGGAAAATTGTGTCTGCTGAACACCGCTCTCAGGAGCTTTCTCAGATTTCCAGAAATTTAAAAACCCTTGCTCGCGAGCTTGATGTACCTGTTGTGGTACTTTCTCAGCTTTCACGGGCGGTAGAAAATCGATTTGATAAACGGCCTTTATTATCAGATTTGCGAGATTGTGGTTCTTTGGAAGATGACGCCGATTTGGTCATGTTTATCTACCGGGATGAATACTACAACAAGGACAGCGAGCGACCGGGCACCGCCGATATCATCATCGCCAAGCACCGCAACGGAGCCGTAGGGGAAATTTCCCTGTTGTTCCGCAACAGCATCACCCGATTCCTCAACCCCGCCGACCGCAAAGTCCACGTATTTTAGCCTGACCGGACTGTTCCCGGTCTTTCTAAGCTCCTGCATTCAGAGGAGCCTGAGACGGGTTGCAATTGCTATGATTTCCCCAATACGGTGGTGCCCCCGTCGGGTTGGTGTTTGGGAGCGTGTATGGCGATTGGTATCTGGCAAGTTCTGGCTGAGGGCAATTTGCGTGAGGCTGGCATGCCTGAGGGTCACTGGAGACCGGCCCTGTGGAATCCGCTGGACTGGGCGGACAAGCAACGCTTGCTGGGCCAATGGCTGGCCAACGTCTGCCATCGGCTGGGCTCTGCCGATTGGGGTCTACGGCCATGGTCCACCGGATCCTGGGTGCCGCCCGCCTTTCTACTGTCTGCAGATCCCGGCTTGAAGCGCATTGTGGAAATCGGCTGTGGGGATGGCGCTTTTACCCTCGCTATGGCCATGCTGTTTCCACAGGTGGAGATTGTGGGCATTGATGTCGATGCCCGAAAAATTGAAGAAGCGCAGGGCGCTGCTGGATACTGTGACAATATTCGCTTTGTGCAGGGCCACGCTGCCGTGATGGATGAAATTCCCTGCGATCGCATTGTCTACAATCATTGCCTGTCCGCCTCAGGTGATGTCGCCAGATTCAGGAAAACGGTTTTTAAAACCAGCCGGTGGCTGGTGGATGAAGGGGATTTCTGGGTGAGGGAGTCCCTGCCGGGTTTGTTGGCGCAACCCGCCTTGTGGCATGTGCTGGCCCTGTATGCTGGAACCAGAAAGCCGATAGAAACCCTGATCACTGGCATACTGACTTCTATGGGGCATGCTTTGGGGCACTCTTTTGAGGGGGCCTGCGTGGGGCAGGGGATGTTCGGGCTTTCCTGCGAGCTGTTTTTGCGAGCTTTCCCGCAGAACGCCCTGATTACAGCAGAGATTGCGGATGGAACGATCAAGGAGTCACTCCCCGCTCGGGCCGTTTCCATGCCAGAACAAACCAATGATGCCCTGGTGGGGCTTTTGTTTGAAAAAACTGATCAGGATTGGCAAAAAATACTGGTGTAGTCTTACTTCTCGTCTGACTTGCCGAGGCCCGGTTTCAGTGGGGCCGGGTTTCGGATTCCTATAGTTTTGTAACCCTTGTCTTGACCTTCAACTCTATTTGGTGGAATTACGCTATACTGATGTTTCACAGGTAGAGAGCGTTTGTCTGTCCTCCAGAGAGGGTGCCAGAGAGGGTGTTGAATGCAGCCTTGCGGTAAGTGCGGCAATTACAATTCAGAAGACAGTATTTTTTGCGGGCATTGCGCCAATCGGCTCAATAACAATTGCCCCGATTGCGGCTTCAAAAATTTGATGCAGCAAAAATTTTGCGGGAGTTGCGGCAAGCAACTGCTGGCCGATATGGCGTTGGGTGGGGTTCAGAGTTCGGAAGGCGTGCCCGGCACGGTTGCCGCTGACATCGAGATGACTGAGCCTCCAGGAGTTCCGGCAGGAGCTGTATCTCCGGTGTCGACCAGTGTTTTGGATTCCTACGCGCTGGTTTCGCTGGAAGTTGCCAATTGGCAGCATGCACTGGCGGAATCCGTCAATCCCCAGGGGTTGCAGGCTTATCAATCGGAAGTGATGACGGCCATCGCCGATCAGATTCACGCGGCGGGTGGGCAAATCAACGCCAGCAAGAACCGGGTGCTGTTTGCCTCGTTCCGTCGGGAAAGCTCGGCGGAGGCCTCCCTGAAAAAGGCCGTAGAAGTGTCCAAACGGTTGCTGACCCAGATTTACCAGTCAGGGGCGGGTACACTTCAGCTGAGAATCGGTCTGGATTTGGAACTGGCTCAGGCCCGAAATCCGTTAACCTCCACCCTGGAGCGTTCCATGGGTGAGCCTTGCACTTTAACCGTCAGTCAGCGAGTGTACGACCGGCTACAAGCCAGTTATCCCTTTTCACCGGTAGGGCCGGTCACGGTTGGCAACCGGACTTTAACCTTTTATCGGCTGGTCTTGGCGACACCCGGATTGTCAATGGCCCAGCCTGCTATGGAAGAGACTCAGCCGGTCATGGCTGCCCCGCCTATGGCGGTCTCACCGGCCACCACTACGCCGCCAGAGGCGCCAGCATCTCCGCCTCCCCCTTCCTCGTTGTCCGTTGCGGAAGGCCCGGTGGATCGGATCGTCCCCCCATCGGTTTCTCTAGCCCTCCCGCCGGAGGGTATTGAGCCGCCGCCCAAGGGGGAGCCGCCTCCAAAAAACGATTTTCCGGACTATCATTCGCCGGCCCTTACGGTTTTAAAATCCCCAAGGCCGGAAAACACCACATACAACCAGCTGGTTGAGGCATTGAGCGCCGACTTTAACAGTTTCCTGTCCCAGAACCCTTTGGCGCTGAAGGGTAAAATCGTGGCCCTGTGCGCCGATGATGGGTTGGGAAAGTCCAGCATCATTCATATGGCCCGTGCCCAGTCCGACCCTGAGAATCAGCGAGGCATCTGGATGGGCGGGGGTAACTACCGCTGCTTCCATCCTCCCGGCCTGCCCTTGCTGTACTGGCTGGAATTGCTTCAGAACCTTCTGAGTCTGGTCTTTGAAGGACACCCCTCCCCGGATGTTCGTCAGGCGCTGGACAAGTTTCTGGATTATGTCTACGAGGGCAGCCCGCCACCGGACGTGGTGGCTTTTTTGCAGGATTTCTTGCTGGTGCAGCCGCCCCAGCCTCTGGGGGTGGAAACCCGGAATTTCATGGGGCGGATAGAAGCGTTTTTTCTGGGCTTTTTCAGGGTCATCACCACCAAGCGTCCCCTGATTCTGGTGTTTGAGGATTTAAATTACGCGGATCAGCCCAGTCTCGATTTGCTGGTAAAACT
>DAIDMR010000317.1 GCA_027448865.1 Vampirovibrio sp. | reverse complement strand
GCACCTGGTGCGGGGATGACACCCTGACCCTGCCCATGATGGCCTGTGGGGCGCATGGTACCTTCAGCGTGCTGGCCCACCTGACCGGCCCCCTGCTGCGGGAGATGATTCAGGCGGTAAAAGCACAGGATATGCCACGGGCCTTGAAGCTGCATTTGAAGCAGCTCAATCTGGGGCGGGAGATCTTCTTCTTGCCGAACCCCACCGTCATTAAAACCTGTTTGGCCCGCTTGGGTATGATGGAGCCGGTGCTGCGAGCCCCTATGGTTATGCCGGATGAGGCGGAAATGGCCCGCATCGATAAACTGCTGGCCGAGTACAAAAGCCTGATGCCCCAGTCGGTTTGATCCTGATTTGGCGGCATGGCGAGCGGCGCAGTCCGTGGATGGTACGGCAGAGGCTGCTCGTGCTCTCTTCCGCCCGGAGTGCGAGGTGTTTAACCAGTTTGGGAAGGGACTTGCTGGTAAACCGGCGGAGCCAGTTCGATCAAATGTGTTTCCAGACTGGGCGCCTCATTCAGCAGGAAGACGTTCACGATGTCCCGCTTTTCCAGCATTTCATACAAAACGGCCTGCAGGTTGGGCCACAGTTCCCCCTCCCAAAGCGGGGCCTGCTCCGGTGGCATTTGAATGGCCAGCGCCGGTTGCAGGGGGCCTTGGTGGAAGGCGATGCTGAACAGGTACACCCGTTCAATCATAGTGTCATGGTGCTTGAACAGTTCTTGCAGGCGGCTTAACAGCGGCGCGGAAAAATCCGGACACAGCCCCAGTCGCATGGGAGTTTGCTGGGCAATGACCACTTCTCCGGGTTTTTTGTTGCCCACCGGGTCACCTTGACCGGGCCCGGGTGGGGGGATCAGCCCTTCGGCCAGATAGCTGAAGGTGTGGAAGGGGATTTCGCAGCCATAGGGCCCGCCCACGTTGATGACCACATAATCCAGCTGGGCTTGCAAGGCAAAGCCGCACAGGGTTTCAAACGGCAGTACCAGGTAGTTGATCGGTTCATCCGTCCACAGGGTTAAATGATCTTCGTGGGTGAATACGGGGAGACACCGCTCTCCCGAAGGATTTTCCAGACTCATGAGGGGGAGTTGATGGTTCGCGCTGAGGTGGCTGGGGACTGGCAGCAAGAGATCGCAATTCAGCAGGGTTTCATAGAAGCTGGCTTGTATGGGGTAGCAGGCCGATTCCGGCAGGTGCTCCATCTGTTTGACCAGTCGGGCCAGTTGAGAGTCGTCCAGCAATTTGGGCGGGCCACTGGTTTGTGGCAGACCCGCGGGTGGGGCAACGCGTTGTGCCCGATGGGGAAAGGGGAAGTCGGGTTGATTTTGCATGAATAAAGTCCCGAGTTAAATGGGAGGCGTATAATCGGGATCTTCGGTCAAAGCGTGGAATACTTTAAACAAATTCCGCCTGAATTCGTAAAAACAAAAAGAAACCCCGCAGGATAGGACTTGCGGGGATGATTATTGTGTATTGCGAAAGTTAGTACTTCAGGAAGGCATTGTCAGGTTAATTTCGAATTAAAAATGCTTCAGGACACCCAGCCCGGTGCCAATGGCGCCACCGACCAGAGCCCCTTGGCCCAGTCTTTTACCGGTGGCCGCGGAAACACCCGTTCCGGCCAGGGCCCCGTAGGCTGCTGTTTTGGCTATGGGGTGTCTTTGCATGGTGCGGCTGTAACGAACCGCCTGGGTGCCCGCGCCAATGCCGGCACCGATCAGGGCGGTTTTACCCACCGGGCGATCCATCAGCAAGCCTGCGCCCGCCCCGATTCCAGCGCCAACGACTCCCCCTTTGATAATTTTTCCGGTTTGATAGTCAACCCAGCCATCACGACGGGCATCGTAATAATGATGGTATCGGCCATGATTGTGATGACGCTTGGCTTCAGCGCTGGAGAAAGGCGCTACTACGCCAGATAGCAGCAAAGCACAACCAAGAAAAACGCTTAGGGCGCCATACTGTTTCATGCTCAACTTCCTTTCCAAGTCATCGGTTTGATTAGCTAGAATCTTACCAATGGCGGCTGGGGTCAGGCATCAGACTGTGGACTCATTTTCAGTCTCCCTCTGTGGAGGGATTGACAGAAGGGCTTCGGGAGCAATGAAGGCAGGCTGTTCGTTCTCTGGGGTGTATTGGCTTTTAATGGCCGTCCACGATTTTCAAGGTGCCATCGGGCAGTTCCACAATCATTTTTTCCTTGAACAGGCTGGCAAAATTGTTGGTGGTATTGCGCAGGCGGCTGTTAAAGGCTCTTAGCATCTCCCGCACTTCCGAGGGGGTACTCAGTAGTTCGGACTGGATTTCTTCCTCAAAATAAACCTCTACCCGTATGTCGGTGGCGGCCACCACGGTGGCCGAGCGGGAGCCCTTGCCGTCAAACAGGTACATTTCCCCAAAAATTTCTCCTGTGCCCAGCTTGGCGATGGGGATGGTTTTGCCTTGCTCGCTTCTTTTGCAAATCAAAACCTCACCGGAAACGATTCGGTAAATCCGATCGCCCTTGGTGCCTTCGGGGAAAATGACTTCCCCTCTGCCAAAATGTTGAACGACTTTGTCCATGGGTCTGCCCGCCATTTGAATAGTTGTGAGTGCTGATGCTTTTTTTATTATACGGGTCATTGTTGAGCGGATATGGTTTTTGTATTCGGAAAAGCCGGGCATTCCTGAAGGCTGACTCGACCAGAACGTGATAAAAGTTAACGATCCGGGGAAGGGGAATCAGCGTTTGACAATCGGACTTTGAAATGGGTGATTGACACGGGGGGCTTGGCCTGTATTAATTGTCTTTGGAAATATATTCTTTTTCGAGTGAGGAAACGCTAAAAACCAGGGCAGAAAGTAAAGCTATGTAACTATTCTTTACTTTTTGAAGCGAAAAAATCTGGACATTTCCGCAGATGAGGCATAAGATTGTTTATATAAGGGTGATAGCTGAGGGTCTATTTGAGTGAGCAAGGTGTTGCTTTTGAACTCATCCTATGAGCCGCTGCACGTGTGCAGTTGGAAGCGAGCCATCATTCTCCTGATTAAAGGCAAAGCGGAAGCCGTGGAACGAAATGGCAAAACAGTGGGGAACGGTATGGCCTTGCCGCTGGTGATTCGGTTGCTGTATTACGTTAAAATTCCGCACAAGGACATTCCCCTAACCCGCCGCAATATCATGCATCGGGATAACTACACCTGCCAATACTGCGGCAAAAAGAACGATCTCACCATTGATCACGTGATTCCCCGTTCCCGAGGGGGGAAAGACACTTGGGACAACGTGACGGTGGCCTGCCTGCGCTGTAACGTCAGCAAGGGCAGCCGGACTCCCAAGGAGGCCGGGTACGAGCTGGCCAGTAAACCCTGCCGCCCGTTTAATTTTATCCACTTTGAGCTGTCCAAGCAGAACAACCACGTGAGCCGACGCGATTACGAGCGCTGGCGCAAGTATTTGTACGAGTACGATTAGCGCCTGAAGGGCGCTGAGGGGCCATAACGCGTACCCTTCTCTGTTTACGCCGTTTTGGCCGGGCTTACATTTGTGCGTTCAAACGATAATCCTGGGTGGGCAGCCCGTTGCGGAAGTAGGTGTTTTTAGGGCGTTGGGCATTGCCCCGTTCCACACTGTTTCTGGTGATCTGGCGAATGCCAATGGGGCGATCGGGTGGGGCTTCCTCGCTGATCATAAACCATAGCTTCTGGGTCAGTTTGCTGAAAAATCCGGGTTTCTTTTGAAAATCCGAATCGGCCAAGGGCTCCAGCGGAGGAGGCGCCATCAGCACCGGGGTATAATACATCGGTTGGGCCGCTGGGGCCTGTTGGGGCGGCATCTGGTTGCCCGACGGGGATGGCGATTGCCTTGCTGCTGGAGCGGTGGCAGCCTGACTGCCGCGCTTTGGGGGAAGTTGGCCACCAGCACCCAGAAAACGGTTGTTGAAAGAGTTATTGGTCTGCATCCCGGCCTTACCTCATTGATTCCGTTACTCACTCACGGGGAACCCATCTATACCAATGGTAATGATTGTGGTCATTTTGGCAAGCCAACCCGGGCGATTCGGCGTAAAATCATCTATATGAACGAGAACCGGACAATTCATCAAATGTGGATGCGGCAAGCCTTGACCGTGGCCGAGCAGGCTTTGCCACTGGATGTGCCGGTGGGGGCTGTCTTGCTGCATCAGGGGCAAGTGGTGGCCCGTGCCTATAATCGCCGGGAGCTGGATTGTGACCCGGTGGGGCACGCCGAAATACTGGCCTTGCGAGCGGCCGCCCACAGGCTGGAGCGCTGGCGGCTGACTGAAACCATTCTTTATGTGACGCTGGAACCTTGCCCCATGTGTGCGGCGGCCATTCAGCAGGCCCGGGTGCAGCAGGTCATTTTTGGGGCCTACGATCCGCTCATGGGCGCTTGTGGCTCCCGGTACGATATTCTTCCCCCCAATGGCCCGTTGGCGGTGCTGGGCGGCATTCTGGAGCAGGAATGCTCAGGCTTGCTCAAGGCCTTTTTTCAGGAAAAGCGAGAAAAGCCTGAGTCGCTCTGAGAGTCGCTCCGTCGCGCCAATAAGCAGCGGGGCTCTGCCAATCATAGGCATGGGTTCTTTCTGGCTTGGGCTGTTTCCAGACAATCTCTCAGGCTTAAAACATGCTGGAGAAGAACTTTTTCTTGTCTGGAGAAGGATCTCGGACGACCTTGTCCAAATCGACCAGACGAATGCCGTAGAGCATGTTGTCCTTTTCAATCTTGTCCAGCACGTCCATCCCGGCAATCACCTTGCCAAAAATGGCGTACTTGCCATCCAGCGTGGTTTGAGGGGCCAGGGTAATGTAGAACTGGCTGGTGGCGCTGTTGGGATCGGCACCCCGGGCCATGGCCACCATGCCTTTGGCGTTATGCGATAGCTTGTTTTTGGCCTCCAGCGGAACCCGCTCCTTGGAACCTCCCGCCCCGGTGCCGGTGGGATCGCCGGTCTGAATGACAAAGCCCGGCACCACCCGGTGAAACTTCATGTTAAAGCGGTTATAAAAGCCTTCCTGAACCAGTTTGGCAAAGTTTTGCACGGTCAAAGGGGCTTCATCCGGGTACAGTTCAAAAACGATGTTCCCCTTTTCCGTTTCCAGAATAGCGGCCTTGGTCTTTAAATCCGGAATCTGGCGTACTTCGGAAGCGGTTTCCACCACGGCGGACATGACATGAGGATGGGTCGTGCTGGCGCTGGCCGGGCTTTCAGTAGGCTTGGAGAACCAGCTCAGTGGGTTCCAGGGTGTGCTAGTGGTGGCGGCGGCTTGCTCGGTGTTGTCCGACTGCGTGCGGCTGGTGGTGCTTTCTTCAGGGGGGGTGGATTCCTGTTTTTTGGAGAGACCGAGCTTGTACCATGCTTTGGAGGGGGTGTCGTTCCCGCGGTCAATGGTATTTTCCGCCGAGGTTTGGTTGTCAGCCTCATTTCTGGTTTGGTCACTGGTTTCTGTGGGGTCTTCTACCACCGGCTTTTGAATACCTTCGGCCTGAATCTTCAAGGCCTCTGCTTTGCGTTTGGCTTCCTGAGCTTTTTGCAGGGCTTCCTGAGCGGCCCTTAAAGCCTGATCGGCCTGGGCGCTGGCAGCGTCGGCTTCCTGTTTTAGGCTTTGTTGCTGGCTGTTTTTCTGTGGGCTGGATTCATTAGACTGACCCTCAGCTTCTTTTGCGGGTATCCACTTCATCGGATTCATTTTCTGCATCCAGTTCGCCTGAGCCAGGCTGGTGCTGCCCAGGGCCAGCGAGACCGCCAGGGTGAGCGCCACAGTACGGGAAGAACTCTGGAAAACTCGTTTCATTGCCTTTTCTCCAACTACGTGAATCACCACTGATTCTGTCTGAAAGGATTTTGACTAAAAACCAAGTGCCACGCCGGATCGGATCTCGACGTTATGCTGATTGTAGCGGGAATGTCGGTTCTGGACAAATATTCTGTTAAGCCAGCTCATCTGTTCGGTTCCATGATGTGATGTCTTCCGTCTTGAACATTAATAGTTCCTTAACAAACCTAGGGGTGCCGGACAGGGGGTTTTATAATGGGCAGTACATGATGTCGGTGTTGTAGAGGTTCGGCCAGTCGCTATGGGTGTTGAATACAAGGATTATTACAAGATACTGGGTGTTCCCCGCACTGCTTCGGAGAAGGAAATCAAGTCCGCTTACCGAAAACTGGCCCGAGAGTATCACCCCGATGTAAATCCCGGCGCTGAGGAAAAGTTCAAAGACCTGAATGAGGCTTATGAAGCGCTCAAAGACCCTGAAAAGCGCCGCTTGTACGATAGTCTGGGCTCCAATTGGCGGCAAGGGCAAAATTTTAATCCGCCGCCCGGATTTGATGGCTGGCAAACGGTCAACATGGGCGATATGGGTGGCATGGGCGGATTTTCCAGCTTTTTTGACGCCCTGTTCGGGGGCGGTATGGGCGCTGGCGGCTTTGGGGCTCAAGGTTTTCCCGGCGGCGGCGCTGCTGGCTACGAGGATTTATTCTCCGGTATGGGCGCTGGCCGTGGGCAACGGGCGGGCGCTCGGGCTCACTCACATCCGCCGGAGCAGTTGAACATCGAGCAAGAGCTTTTGCTGGATCTGGAAGACGGGGCAAAAGGCGCATCGAAAGAAGTGCTAACCCCCAACCGCAAGCGTCTGAGCGTGAACATCCCCAAAGGGGTTCGGGCCGGGGCCAAAATCCGGCTGGCCGGAGAAGGTCAGCAGGGGCAGCGGGGCCGGGGCGATTTGCTGCTGGTGGTCAAGTACCGCAAGCACCCCAGGTTTCAGCTGGAGGATGACGTTCTGGTGTATGAGGCCCCCGTTCCCGTGCCGGATCTGGTGCTGGGCGGCGAGATTAAAATTCCCACCCTCAGCGGGTCTGAGCTGAGCATGAAAATCCCGGCGGGCAGCCAGCCGGGCCGCATGATGCGCCTGAAAGGGCAGGGCTTTCCTTCCAAGGATGGTAAATCCAGCGGAGATCTGCTGGTGCGCATCAAGGCGCTCATTCCCGATCATCCCAGCGAGCGAGAAATTGTCCTGTATCAGGAATTACAGGCCCTGCACGCACGCTAGGGTCATTGTTTTAGTCCGGGGCGTTTTTGCATCGGCCCTTGTTCCCCTGTAGGATGGGAAGCATTTCAGGGGCATCGTGCTTATCGTTTTTTGCTTGATTCCCCGGTAGTCGTTGTATCAGTATTCAGGAAAGTTTGAGGCGGCCCATGACGTCATCCACAGCGCAACCCCAGCCCCACCCGGAACGGCCCATCCGCATTTTGCCGCCCCATTTAATCAACCGCATTGCCGCGGGGGAAGTGGTGGAACGTCCCGCTTCGGTTATTAAGGAACTGGTGGAAAACGCCCTGGATGCCGGGGCGACCCGCATTGAGATTTCCGCCAGCAACGGGGGACGCAACTTACGGGTGGCCGACAACGGCTCTGGCATGACCCCGGAAAACGCGGCGCTGGCCTTTTACAATCACGCCACCAGTAAAATTCAGGATGAGGCCGATCTGGATCGCATTACTACCCTGGGCTTTCGGGGAGAGGCGCTGGCCAGCATCGGGGCTATTTCCAAACTCACTTGCTGGACTCGCCGGGCGGATGCCCCGGTGGGCACCAAAATTACCGTGGCCGAGTCGGGTGAGCCGGTGCTGAGCGAGGCCGGTTGCGCCACGGGTACGGTCATGGAGGTGGATGAGCTGTTCTACAATACGCCTGCCCGCTTGAAGTTTTTGAAGCGGGCCCAGACGGAGCTGGGGCACATTGAGGAAATCGTGCAGTTTTTGGCCCTGTCCCACCCGCAAGTGCGCTTTAGCTTAACCATCAATGACAAGGTGGTGCTGAAAACTTCTGGCTCCAATGCGTTAAAGCGGGCTATGGAAGAGGTGCTGGGCCTGAAGGATGAAAAAATCCCGTTGCTGCCCATTGCCGCCGAAGATGCTGAATTGGGCCTCAGTGTGGCTGGTTTTGCCTCCGAGCCTGGGGTGATGAAGAGCAGCAAGCGCTGGATCATGACCTACCTGAACGGACGGCACGTGCGCTGCGCCATTTTGCAAAAGGCCATTGAGGCCGCCTATGAATCCCTGTTGCCGCAGGGGCGCTACCCGGTTTGCGTCATTTTTGTGAGTATGCCCACCAGCGAAGTGGATGTGAACGTGCATCCGGCCAAGCGAGAGGTGCGTTATGCGGCCTCCAGTACTATTTTTGGCTTTGTGCGCAGTGGCATTCGCAATTCGTTGTCGGCTCAAGGCATTCGACTGGATGTTCCAATGGCAACCGCAGTGATGGAGTCGTCAGCGCTTCCGGTTTCTCATTGGCCAGCGGCACCGGGGGACTTGTCGGAACAGAGCTTCTCAGCCAATCGCAGCATGGCAGAACCTTCCCGAACACCTTGGCCCCCGTCGGCTTCAGGGGGGGCGGGGCCAAATTATAGACCGTCTAATTATCAGCAGCCTGCCACCGATCGCTTGCCTGCCTATCGGCAGGCCTCTTATGCTGATCCCCAGCCGGTGCAGGCCGCCCTGGGCTTTTACGCCCCCGGTGATGCGTCACGCCCCGTGCCTGCCTCTCCCGAATCAGATCTGGCTGTGGACGCCGAGAATCTGTCCGTGGCCAAGCCCACCTTTGCCAACGGCAAGTTCAAGGTCATTGGGCAGTTGTTTAACACCTACATTTTGCTGGAAACCGTGCAGGGCCTGTTGGTGGTGGATCAACACATTGCCAGTGAGCGGGATTTTTTTGAATCCCTGACCCTGAACTTGACCACGGAAACTCCGGACATTCAGCGGTTGGTGACGGCCATGCCCTTAACAGTCAGCCCGGTGCAGCGGGACTTACTGGCCCAATATCAGGGAGCGTTTGCCAAGTTGGGCTTTTTATACGACTTGAATCCGGAATTGCCAGAGAACTCCTCGGGCGGTCTTTCGGTGCAATTGACCGGATACCCGCTGGTGTACGCCGGGCGGGATGGCATGTTTGAGGCCGGTGGACTCTTTGAAAATTTGCTGGCCCAACTGGAAGAGACTGGCCATATGAAGCTGGATCTGGAGCATCTGATTGCCACCTTGTCCTGTCACAGTGCGGTGCGAGCGGGGGATAGCCTGACCCATTATGAAATGGAGCAGGTCATCGATCGCTGGCTGGCCTGCCGGTTGCCCTGGACTTGCCCGCACGGGCGCCCCATTGCGCACACCATTTCCACCACGGAACTCAACCAGTTTTTTCATCGGCCCAGCCTGCCGGTCAATGCGTTTTAGTCGCTGATTGCGGGAATATGCCGTCAGATGACCAACGGGCTTCGTGAGGCTCAAATCCTGCGCTCAGAGACCTCCGGGGGCTTTTGAGCTGCTAACGTTGAAGGGGTGATTGTTACGAAGTGATAAGCAAACGCAATTCAACTCAAATAAATGTTTTTATTTCTGTGTGAGATGTTAAGTGACTTGTGAGTGTGTTTGGATCATAGACTGCTGAGAAACGGGCTGTGCGTGTTTTATAAGCATTCTGAACAACCGGGAGAGATGATTGAGATAGGCATTATTTGGTAAATCGGGTCGCTCCTGAATGTAGCAAGAGCGAGTGACCGTTACAGAGCTGGTTCAAGAGAGATTAGGCTAGGAGGAGAAAACAGGTTATGACAATTCCAATGTGTGGTTCACCGTGGCAAGCACAAAACCCCTACTACAATGGCATGGGTTCCCCCTGGGGAGGTGCCGCGGGTGGTATTTATCCGCCCCAATATGCCCAACAAGCGGGTGCTGCCGGGCCGGATGCGTATTCTATTCTGGCCGCCATTATGCAGCCTTTAATGGGTTTGATGGTTTCGCTTCTGACCGGTGACTCCAATTCCGGTAACGCCACAGGTGGCTCATCCAGCGGGTCTTCAGGCACCAGATCTTCCGGCTCTCGCCAATCCGACAATACATTGGGGCCGGATAGCGAAGCCAGCGATTACCTGGACGTGCTTAGTCAAAATGATAGCGAGCTGAAGGCGCTTGAGAAGAAGTTCGGAGATCGTGATGGCAAGCTGACCGAGAAAGAACTCAAGAAAATTCTGCGGAAAGTTGAGAAAGGTGATACCAAGGGTATCGAGGTCTCCGCGGATCTCCAGTCCGCCCTGACCTGGCTGGCCAAGGATGAGCAAGGGCAAAGCGTATTTAATAACCTGGCTAACGAGGTTGGCAAGGATGACCGTGCCGCGGTAGACATCCGGAAGGGCTTTGATGAGTCCGCCTGGGACAGTGCGGATGGCGACATCACTGAACAGTCCGGGCCATACGACGCCGAAGAAGCGGTTCAATACCTGGTTGACAACAAGAAGAAGTTTGCCGAAAAAGTTGCGGGCGCTGATGGCAAGATGACCAAAGAGGAAATCAATCAGGCCCTGGCAAGTAATGATTACAGTCTGGAAGAAAAGGCACAACTCCGGTTCCTGCGGGAGCATTATGAGGACATTACGGATGCCTTGTACGTGCAAAGTGGTCAGCCGATCTCCCTGAGTGATCTGGCCGATAAACTGAAACCGGATACTGTAGTTGATGGCAATAATGTTGTGGACGAATTACAGAACATTGAAGCCAAGAAAAAATAATCAGGGTTTCTAAAAACATTAGGCTTGTCCAACGCTGGTTGGGCAAGCCTTTTGCTTGGGCAGGTCTGGCGACAAAAGCAATTTTAAGCATAAAAATGTTTTTATTTTTATATGCTTGGTATTGGCAAAGCATACGCGTTGCCAATCCGGCGTAGACGATTTTTGATCCAGAGCGAGAGTGAAACAAGGCCATAATGATACCGCTTGAGACCGGGCGATAACGGTGGCGGCGTTGGCAGCAGGAGAGCGACGAATGGTTTTTCCATCCAACCCTATGGGGATACCCGGAATGATGCCTGGCGGGGCCATGCCGATGACCAGACCGCCTTTTCCCCCGCCCCTGCCCCCCATGTTCGCTGGCATTCCCGGGGTGAATCCGTTTGCGGGCCCCCCTATGGCCATGGGCATCCCCGGGCTGCCGCCCGGTATGGGCCCCATGATGGGCCCAGTCGGCGCCCCTGTGCCCATTGATCCGCTAACCGGCAGGCCCTTGAATCTGGGTATGGGCCCTGTCCCCCTGTCCCCGCCGATGTCCTTGCCCTCACCGATGCCAATGCCGACGGGAAATGTCTATCCGCCTGCGGGAGCCGGTGGGCCCATGACCGGCATTTTAAGCGCCCTGCTCGGCGGTTTTCTGCCATCCCAGGCGCCCGCTCCGCAGGAAAATCCCCTGATGTCGATATTCAATACCGTGATGGACACATTGTCCCAGCTTTTAGGGCTTCCGGCTGGCGGAAAGAACGCGAAAGGCGCCGCTGACTCGGCGATTTCCGATCCGGCCACGGCCCTGAGTACGGTGCTGAGCGAATCTAACGAGATTGCCAGCGCGGACGGTAATTCGGGCAGCATGAGTACCGCTGATTTGGCCATGGTGGCCCGGAATAAGGATGGCAAATATTCCGCGGACGCTCAGGCCGCCGCACAGTTCCTGATGGCCAATCAGGCCATCTGGGCCGCCATTGACAAGATGGATAACAATGCGGATACCAAGGCGTCTATCCAGAATTTAAGTAAAGCCCTGAGCAATCCCAAGATCCTGAATGCCTCGGCGGATGATGCCCCCACTGAGGATAAGAGCAGTGATACGGCTGAACCGGTGGATGATCCGGCTACCGCGCTGACTGACCTGATCAGTGAGGGTGAGGATATTGCCGATGCCGATGGGGATTCCGACTCTATCAGCGTGCAAGACCTGGTGATTGTCTCCCGAAACAAGGATGGCGATTTTTCCCCGGAAGCCCAGGCGGCCGCCAAGTACCTGTTGGCGCATCAGGCCGTCTGGAACCAAATCGATGCCATGGATGAAACCAATGACACCAAGGCAAGCCTTGAAA
>DAIDMR010000316.1 GCA_027448865.1 Vampirovibrio sp. | reverse complement strand
CCATTTGCACCACACAGGAAGTAATGGCTTGTGGTCGTCCTCAAGCCACCGCCGTGTACAAAACCGCTCTATATGCCCAGGAATTCGGGGTGCCGGTGATTGCCGATGGCGGCATTTCCACCATTGGCCATATCATCAAGGCCCTGTCTCTGGGGGCGTCTTGCGTGATGATGGGCTCCATGCTGGCCGGAACCGAGGAGGCGCCGGGCGAATACTTCTATCAGGATGGCATTCGACTCAAGAAATACCGGGGTATGGGCTCTCTGGAAGCCATGAAAAAAGGCAGCGCCAAGCGCTACTTCAGCGAAGGCGATAAAATCCGGGTGGCTCAGGGCGTCTCCGGCGCCGTGGTGGACAAGGGCTCCATCCAGCGCTTTCTGCCCTATCTGGTGCAAGGCATCAAGCACGGCTTGCAGGATCTGGGAACGCGCAGCCTGAAAAACCTGCATACCAATCTTTACGCCGGACGGTTGGCCTTTGAGATGCGCACCCACGCCGCACAGGTGGAAGGCGGCGTTCACGGCTTGCACAGCTACGAGAAAACCTTTGTTTAAGACTCAGTAAGACCCGGTCATTTAAGATGACGCCGCTTTGGCCGCCGTCTCGGTCGCTTTTTGGGTGGCTTCGGTAGCGACTTTGGCCGCTCCGGTGGTTTTTTCGACGGCTCCGGCAACGGTTTTGGTTGTTCCCGAGCCTAGGGCGTATCGCAGCCCCACTACGCCCAATGCCCCTGCAAAAATAAGGCTGGCCCATTTCAGGGCCTGATCGGCAAAGGTTTTGTTCTTTTGGGCGGAAGCCACCCCGGCTTTTTCAAACTTGTCCCTGTTGGCGGATGAAGGAGCCAGGCCCGCTTGGGTCAGTAGCTTTTCGATGTACAAATCTGCGCCATCGCTGGCTGTGGGCGGCTGAGCCAGACGCCAAATCTCGTAATCCGAATTACCACCGTGTGATGAGTCGACCTTGGACATACGCACCATCCCAACCTAAAAATGGATCCTGTGACTGTTGGCATAAAACCGTCGGCGGGCATTTTTGTGCGAGAGGAGCTGCTCCACGCTCAATCAACCCAGCGTCATTACCGTTCGTTAGTGGCAGCCTGTCAGAGTGGATTCCCATCTGCGTGGGAATGACAGGGGCTCAAGTCATTATGGACAAGGCACTGCATACTATTGTGATTCATTGGAAGCAGCTGAGGCACTCCGTGCAAGCGCTTAATCCAGATGGAAAATTTTGACGGGCTTGAGCCAGTGACTGACGCATTGCACCACCCCCAAAGGTTTACCCTGCCAGGTGGCCAAATACAGGGCGTTGGGCTTAAGTTTGATCAGTGTCCCGCCCTCATGGCTCTCACTGGCGGCGGGAAGCACCTTCATTCCGTTCCATAGCTTTTTGGCCTCGTCCTCATGAGATAAGGCAATGACCGGCACGCTCAGGAAAGCGGTGGGATCCTGCAAATAGGCCGCCGGGTTTTCACTCTGCTGAAGGGTTTCCAGCGGCACGCTGTCGGACACGGTAAACCGACCGTGTTCCGTACGCACCAGCCCCGACATGTAAGCGCCGCAGCCTAATGCCTCGCCAATATCCCGGGCCAGAGAGCGAATATAAGTGCCGGAGGCGCATTTGACATCCAGCGTCAGTACCGGATGGGCCGGATTGTCCCGGTTCAGGCCGGTGCATATCAACTCGTAAATGACGGTTTCCCGCACCGGCAAGTCCGCCGTTTTGCCCTGACGGGCCAGTTCATACAACTTTTTTCCGGCCACATGCACCGCGGAATACAGGGGTACCTGCTGCTGGATGACGCCCCGAAACCGGGCCAGCACCGACTCCAGTCGCTCCTCTGATAACTCCAGCTCGCTGCAATCAACCTCGGACAGTACCTCACCCTCACTATCCAGGGTGGCGGTGGTTTGCCCCAAGGTTACTTCCGCCGTGTAGCGCTTATCGGAGGGGAAGTACTCAATCAGTCGGGTGGCCTGCCCCAGACAAAGCGGCAACACGCCTTCGGCCAAGGGGTCTAACGTCCCCAGGTGACCGATTTTCTTGAGGCTATAGACCCGGCGCAAGCGGGAAACCACGTCGTGACTGGTGATGCCTTTGGGCTTATAGATGTTGATGGCGGCAAACATAGTGGGGGTCTCAGTCCTATTGAATGTGTCTTGCAAAGCGAAAAAGCGGGTCGCTATGGTTTGAAAACTTGACAGGAGCGTTTGGAGGGGAGAATAATTCTATTACCAATACAGCGTTTTGCCAGCCCCATTTCTGGAGTTGGGCAAAAATGTCTGTACAAAAACCATCACCGGATGCGGGTGTAGCTCAGTTGGTAGAGCATCAGCTTCCCAAGCTGAGGGTCGCGAGTTCGAGCCTCGTCGCCCGCTCCATTTACCTTCCACTTTGTTCATCATTTTTGAGTTTGACTGATATCAAATTTTAAACAAACGGAATGTACGTCATTTTTTAAAACCATTCCGTTTTTAAACGCTCAGCGCCCAGCATTGTCTCTGCCTGGGTCATCCATTATTTCCCTCACTGTTCTCCCTTTGTTTCTGCCTTTATAAGCGGGATATTTTCAATGTCTATCTATAACTTGCCGGGCGTGACCCCCGCCCCCCTGCCTCGTGCCCTTCAGGAGCCTTCGATTGCCTCAAGCCGACCGGATGCAATGTCTGCCTCCCCCGATACCTCTACCCGGGCATCCTTATGGCAATCCCTGCTTCAGGCGGCGGCTCAGGATAAATCCTTCACCGGGGGCAAGCATACGTCTGAGGGTGCTGGGGACGCTTTCGATCGTCTTTGGACGGCGACCCCCCAGACTGTTATTGAAAAAATCCGAAAGCAACAAGCGCTCATTGCCGCAACCGATATCGAAGACATTATTGTCAGCAATTTTCCGGTTGAGGATCACCGGCTAGCCTCTCTGTTGCTGGATGAGATGACCCGCTTTGCCAGTATGAAAAGCCTGAATGGCTTACAAGGCCGTCTGGTTTATGAGACCCAACAGAAAAATCTGGATATTTACTATCAGCGAGAAGGCTCTTTAGGGAGTACGCTGAACTATTTGGCAAAAAAACACGCAAACTTGCCGGAACATCCCGCAAAGGTTCAGGCATTACCCTCTCCCTTCCAAAACAACGTGCTGAAACAAAAATCTCTGGATCGAGTGACCCAGGGCGCCATTTTACTGGATGCGGCCACTCTGGATCAATTGGCGCAATCGCCCGCCTTGCGAGACCATATCCTAAAGCATAAGCTGCAACTGTTGTATCCTCGGGGCTGGAATGAAGGGGTGAATCCGTTTAATCAGGTTTCCGTTGAAGGGATAGCCGTTAAACTGGCCAAATTGGTTAATATCGCTAAACAGTTACAGCAAGAACAAGGATTGAGCCAGGAGCGGTCTGTTAAAGAGGCTGTGTCACAGCCCACGCGTTCCCTGTTGGCAAGCTGGGGGCTTGAAAAACAATTGAGAGTGCTGGTGCCGGGTTTTCCTTCGGACACACTTATAAACCCGACGCTCAGTCATCCGAACCGTTTTCCTTCCAGTGACGAAATTGCGGAACAACTGGCGCCTGCCAGTATGTCCAGAGAAGATCTGGACAGCGCGCTGAAAAAATTTCAGGAGCCCGCCTATCGAAAAGGGGCGTTGGCGGTTTTGGCCCAGCAGGCGGAAATCTTCAGTCCGCTGAGACTCAGTCTGACTGCCCAGGCCTTACACCTCAAAATCTTGGACTATGCCAGGGCGCACCGGGTTCCAGCCGACCGTGTTTTTTATTATATTCCCACCAATGCCAAGAGCTATGGGCTGGTCAGCGCCAACCACCTGATGGTGAATGAAGTACCCTATGCCCAATTGATTGATGATCCCGCAGCAATTGAAAATCAGGCCGAGAGTATTCTGGTCGTTCTGGACGATGTGGCGGGCAGTGGTTTCAGTCTCCGCAAGGCTCACCAGTTTATCCGAAGTAAGAAATTTTCTGGAAAAATTATCATCGCTCCCCTTATTTCCACGACAAGTGCCCGAACAGTGCTTGAACGACAAGGGGATCGAAATATGAAATACCTGTCCGCCGCTATCGTGCCCAGCTTCAGAAAGCACCCCTCCTTCCAGGCGCTCTCACCTGCCTTGCAACAGGTATTGTGTCGTGTGGTGGGTAGTTTGGGTTTTAATGATAACGGGTTGAGTCTGGCTTTTCCCTATATGACTCCCGATAATAACAACGCCTTTTTTGCCAACCAGATTGGGCCTTACTTCACCCTGAACAGTGCGGGCTGTAAGGGGTGGGGCTTTAATTACCCCACGGAAAAACTGGATGCACTGATGCAAACAACGCCTGGAGACCGTCGGAACTCTCAGAGCCTTGATCCGGACTTCGACCTGGGTGACTCGGATCTGGGGTGGAGTGACTCAGACTTCGAGACGGCTGTATCCGATCTGGAGGAGGAGGATTCGGGTAAAAAGCCGGTGGCTCACTTCTCTCTGGGTGGGCTGAAGAAGAGTCCGGCCATACTGAACCTTGCCGCTCAAGTCAAGGAGGATTCTCCCGAGCGAAAGGAGGAAGACCCCATCTCCATTTGGCGACGATCTTCAGGGTGGTTTCAACGGGCTTTGCTTTCAAGTTCCATTTGATTTGATTGCGACAGCTCCCTCCCGGAGCAAGCCTTTGAACCGCTCAATCCGGTAAGCGTGTTGGTGATGCCGATTGTGCCCAAGCCTACCGATGCTTGCCCCTGCCAGTGAATCACACAGGATTGGCCCGCAAATTTTAAAATGTTAGCGGTTTAAGACAAGATGAAACGATAATCATTATCAGTGCGGACCTCTATCAATGCCGCCGGATTAGTTTTTACTCTGGATTATTTTCTATCATGACCCACATCGCCATTGCCCCAGCCATACTTCCCTTACCGGGCCTCCGCTCAGGCGAGGGAAGCCCCAAAGAAGCTGTTTCAAAATCAGCTTTCAGCGCTGATCAGGCGGATTCCGCCAGACCGCTTAAAGCGTACTGCGAAAAGTCCGTACAGTCCGCTGCGGGCGATGTCTTGCAGATTTACAGGACAAGTCGCCTGTCGCCCCGGCAGTCTCCACCCAAGGTTTCCGCTGAGCAGGTGGTGAAGAAGCTGGAGGCCCAACAGCACATTATTACCGCAGAAGCTCTGGAGAAGGCGCTTCTGGAAAAATTTCCGGGCGAGAGCGATCGGAAGTTGGCCGTCAAGATCCTGACCCAAATGACCCGCTTTGCCAATATGAAGAGCCTGAACGGGTTGCAAAGTGCGCTGGTTCGGGACTGCCAGGAGAACTCCCGGGCTTTGTACTATCAGGGAGAGGCCACGCTGGGCAGCACGCTGGACTATCTGTCCCTGAAGCACAAGGTCTCCGGGATCATGCATCCTTTTGTTAACCCCGTCTTGGTAGAAGTGGACGATCTGAATACCGTGAAAAGCGGGGCTATCCTCCTGGATCAACCCACCAAGGCCCGGCTGCGACGCGATCCTCAATTATGCGAGCATATTCGCCAAAATGACATCAAGCTGTTGTACCCCCCGGGCTGGGATGAAGGAGTGAATCCCTTCAACCAGCAGCCGTTAGAAGTCCTGATGGCCAAACTGCCTCCACTGATAGAAGCAGTCCGGCAGCAATCCAGCAGAACCAACGCCGATGAGACAAAGGCAATCCAGCTTATCTTGAACCAACCGACCCAGGAGCTGATGCAGTCACTCCGGCTGGAAAATTCGCTGGAAGATTTAAAGGAGGCCGTTGGCTATCTGGCGCCCCACAAAAGAAATGTGCCTCCCTCTGTTGAGAAGATCGTGGAACAACTGGCCCCCAAGCGGCTTGGGCTGCAGCAACTGAAACAGGCGCTGGCCGATTTTATGGGTGAGTTGAAGCCTGAATATTCGGGTGAGGGGGAGCCTGAACTGACACAGCTGGTTCTGAACATTCTGAACGAGCAAGCGGAAGTCTATAGTCCGCTTCGTCTAACCCGGCTTCTGCAGGAGCAGCACCGGGATATTACAGCACGGGCCAAACGTTTGGGACTTCAGCCTCACAACATTATTTATTACATTGATGAAAAGAAAAAAAGTTACGGGCTCATTAATTATCAATATGCCCAGGTGAATGGGGTGGGCCCGGAGCAGCTTGCGGACGGGCTTAGCGCCTTAGCCAACTATCCGGAGCAAAAACTGCTGGCCATTGTGGATGACCTGGCCAGTAGTGGGGATAGTCTGGTGGATGTGTACCACAAACTTCGAGAGTCGTTGGGCCCCGATACCCCCTTTTACTTTGCCCCACTGGTCTCGACCAGCAAGGCGGTTGAAGTATTT
>DAIDMR010000315.1 GCA_027448865.1 Vampirovibrio sp. | reverse complement strand
AGGGCCGTTTGGGCAGCCGCCTGAGCGGTTGACGCAGCATGCCGGAATTGGCTGGCTTTTGGGTGGCCGCTGGCCTTGTGGCGCTTGCGGCGGCGGGGCTGGCATCCAATAGATCGGTCATTTGTGCCAGCAAGCCCTCAGAGCTGGCTTCCAAATACAGGGTGCCGTTGGTGAGCTGCTTGGCCCGCAGCCAGCCTTCCGTGCTTTTGCCATCCAGGCGATAATCGCAGTACTGCTCGCTTTTCTCACCCCAGGAGGTGTCTGGCAGTTGTTGCAGGGCCTTTTTAAACTGGTTTCGCTGTACGGTAGACTTCAGGCTGTATTTGGCGGTGGGCACGATGCACTCTCATACTGATCTAAACAACAATTGCTCCCGGCCGCATTGAGCGGGGGGAACCGTGTTTTTTATCCTAGCGGAAACCACCCGTTTACAGAATGGCCGGGTTTTTTGTAGCGCTTTTTTGGGGTGAGGCTGCCCTCACAACCTGTTTGTAAAACTGCGTGCAGCTCAAACAAATAGAGAGAGCGCTTATGGCATGTATGCCAAGTATTCTTTTTGAACTCGCTGTACTCAAACAGTTACAAACGTGTTGAGAGGGCAGCCTCACCTTTTATTTTAATGCGGTGAGGCTGTTTTTATTTGCCCATGGCCCCGAAGCTGGACTTGATGTTTTCGCTGATCAGTTTGTCCAGGCTTTCTTTTTCTTTGACCACCGCTTCTCGCTGGGAACTGATGCGTTTGAGGTGCATATCTAAAATCTTGTCGGCTTGCTGCAGTTGCTTGATACGACCTTCCAGAATTTTGGCGGCTGGTGAGTTGGGGTCTAACTTGGCGGACAGGTTGAAGAAGCCACTGGTCATATTGGCATAGAACATCTTCTGCTGTTCGATGAACTGTGCTTCAAGTTCCAGATCCGACTGTCGTGAAATCAGACCCATGAGTCTTGCCTGGTTGGCTGCAAAGCCCATATCTGGCTTGTCCTATCCTCTAAAGTGCCGCGTTTGGAAATTCGTGTGTCCGAGGGAAATCTATCCCAAATGCTTAAAAACACAATTGACCGAAAGTGTGCTATTTGAAATTGATATCGCCTAGAATGTGCGATGCATTTTGGCCCCAAGGTTCTCGTAGGGGTTGAATTCATTCAGGGTTTTTTCAATCCGCTCTAGTTTCTGGGTTTCCAGCATATAGCGGTATTTCAATAGTTTCATGCGGCTTTTCAGGGTCACCAGGTTATAAATGCCCTGAATGGTTCCCATAATCAGGGCTTCCACGGGGTTATTCCGTTGAAAGAAGTTTTTGGCAAGTGTCAGGTATAACTGCGGACTGGCCATGAGCGACTACCCCTTGTGTTGCCTCGGTGCAGATCTCACCTGTAACTAATAATAAAAAAACAATTTAATGGGCTGGTTTGATCGTTTTGTGACGAACTGTTACATTTCTTCTGTTTTCTGGAGGTGTTCAGGATATCTTTTTTGCATGGTGGGCGCCTGTAAAAACGTGGTGGAATAAGTGTGGGCTTGGGGTTTCCTTTGGGGTACAATCCAGTCATATCCGCCCCTAAAGGAAAGAATTGGACCCAACCGCCATGACCGAGAAATTAAGCGCCCTTTCACTGCACCAGCAAATTCAAAGCGGCCATAAAAGTGCCGTTTCCGTTCTGGAAGAGACCTTTAAGCGCATTGACGCCGTGGATGGTCAAGTGGGCGCCTTTAACGCCTTAACCCGGGAGCTGGCCGCCGAGACGGCCGCCGAGGTGGATCGCAAGGTGAAGGCCGGAGAAACCTTGCCTTTGTTGGCCGGTGTGCCACTGGCGGTGAAAGACAACATTAACGTCAAAGGGTATCCCACCACTTGCAGCAGCCAGATGCTGTCAGGCTATGTTTCCCCCTACGACGCCACGGTGACCGGCAAGGTGAAGGCGAATTTGCTGCCCATTGTGGGGAAGGCCAACATGGATGAGTTTGCCATGGGCAGCTCAACCGAAAATAGCGC
>DAIDMR010000314.1 GCA_027448865.1 Vampirovibrio sp. | reverse complement strand
CCGCTTTGGGTTTGACTGAGCGGGCGATGTTACGTCGACGGTACTGACGCCAGTTGAGCAACCACAATGCCATGGGGATTCTCCAGGGCCATGTCAGGGGTAGCATACGCCTTTCCCGGCGGTCTGGCATTGGACGGTTGGTCAGTCGATGTCAGCATTAACAGCGTTGCATCAGGCCGAAGGCGGTAAATTTTGGACTGATTCAGGGACTGCTTTAGTTCAGGTAAGGCAGCCTTACCGGTCGTTTTGATGGCGCGTTTCGCCTGCGCTTAATATTCAATGCCCTTGCGGGCTTTCACCCCAATGTCCCAGTAGTGTTTGATGGGCCGGATTTCCGAGACCAGATGGGCCAGCTCGATAATATCCGGGTGGGCCCGCCGTCCGGTTAAAACCAGCTCCAGTTCCGGCGGTTTGTTCCGCAGCAGGTCTTTCATTTCCTCCAGCGGAATCAAGCCCAAATCAATGGCGATATTGGCCTCATCCATGACGATCATTTGATACTTGCCGGAAAATGCCGCCCGTTTGACAATTTCCCAGCCGTTGGCCACTTCGATGGCGTCTTCCGGTTTCATGTTGTGGGTAAAAACGATGCGATCCAGCCCGGCCTGCACGATGGTCAGTTGCCGCGAGATTTGCGGGCTGAGCTGGCGGGCGGCGTAAAGCTCTCCATAGTCATCGCCCCCCTTGGTGAATAACACCAGCAGCACATTCCAGCCCCGGCCCAGCGCACGAAAGGTCAACCCCAGACTGGCCGTTGTTTTTCCCTTGCCATCCCCGGTATAGACCTGAATGTAACCCCGTTGGGCGAAGGTGGGGTTCACCAAATCCTCAACAGCCGAAAGATTGGCCGGGGGAAGCGGTTTGGGTGGCTCAGAAGCCGGTGCTTGCTCATCTGCGCTCATGCTTCTATTCAAACAGATTATCGTAAAAATGGGTAGGTCTGACTGGCGGGGAAAACTGCCCAAGCGGCTGATTTAATCCGGGTAAAACATTGTAAAGTAGCATATTAGCAATAGGAATGATGGATATGAGCGAAGAATTCAGTATTTGCCCCCTTTGCCAACAAAAAGCGGTGAAGGTCAAAACGGTTTTTTTTCGTGAGTTAAAAAATGGCTTGCCGTCTAACATCGAGACGGAAACGGTCATTGAGCAGGAGTGTGTGGCCTGTGGCTGGATCGCGTCTAGTCCGGTGCCTGCGACTTCCTGATTAACGGAACAATCCATTCCTTTACAGTGACTGAAGCGGAGGAGGTTTTTTGTGAGTCAGATTCAACCCAATCGCCCGCAAGCCGAAGAGCGGCAGACAGAAACCGTCTCGTCCCCTGCGCGCTTGACGCGTGTTACCCTGGTTATTGAGTACGGGGACGATCCTGA
>DAIDMR010000313.1 GCA_027448865.1 Vampirovibrio sp. | reverse complement strand
CCCCGGCGGAAACCGGGAATATTCAGACGCTGACCCAGCCGCTTCCAGGCCTTGTTGTATTCCTGGTTGGCTTGCTCGGCGGGAATTTCCAGATTAATTTTCGCCAGGTTTTGTTCTTCTTTTAAGACTTCTACTTTCATGCGTCTGCCTTAGCCCATTCCTTCAAAATACTATAAACGGCATTTAAATCGCCAAAGAGAAAAAATTCTCTCAGCGATTTTGCACCAACCCCTTGCATGGAACGCTCTGATGCGGAGCTTTTTAGTTTACCTAGCAGCTCATTACCGAGTGAAATAATTCAAAACTTTTACAAACTGCTTGTGTTTTCCGGGGTAAAAAGTAGCGGGAGACGAGATTCGAACTCGCGACATCTTCCTTGGCAAGGAAGCATTCTACCACTGAATTACTCCCGCATTTACCGGAAAACTTGAGGATGATTTAGATTCTAGGTAAACCGCTCCGGAATTGCAACAGGGGATTTGATAATTTTTTACCTCAAATATTTGGAACAGGCAAACAATACCTTGAAAACCCTTCAGGAGGGCCACTTTTCAGGCATGAAGGACTATCCGCCTAAACGGAGATCATCTCCATCTTGCGCTCGGCCATTTCCAGCACCCGCACCACGTGGTAGCCGTTCATGCCATTGGTCTTGGGGTCGTACCCGTGCCGAATGCAATTGATGAAGTGCTGGCACTCCAACTTGAGAGGCTCAATATCCAGATAATCCGGGAACTCCTCAGTGGGGCTGCTGACATCATCCTTGTTGAAAATGTGCAACTTGTTCTCCCCCAGCGTGTCATCAATCATGGCGGTGCGCTCGGTGCCCCGAACCACCAGTTTGACCTGCTTGATGGGATGCACCCAGCTAATGTGGATATGCCCGGCCACATCGTTGGGAAACACCATATCGATGTGCGCGTCATCCACCAGACCATCTTCCCGGTTCTGGTAACCAATCACCGACACAATATCCTCAGGCTCCTGATCCATCAGGTATGACATCATGGACACATCATGGGGGGCTAAATCCCAAATCACGCTCTTATCGGGGCGAAATTTATTGGTATTCAGGCGATCGCTTGAAATATTCTTAATCTGCCCCAGATAGCCTTCCCGAATGAGCTGCCGCAGGCGATTAACTGCCGGATGATAAAGCAACAAATGGCCCACCATCAAGACCTTATCCAGCTCACGGGCCAGCGCGTTCAGCTCAAGCGTTTGTTCGGAGCTGGTGGCCACCGGTTTTTCCACGTATACGTGCTTACCAGCGAGCAGGGCCTTCTTGGCCAATTCGTAGTGGGTAAAGCTGGGAGTGGCAATGACCACGCCATTGACCTGCGGGTCGTTGAACACGTCATCAAAGCGATTGCTGGCCTGAACGTGCTTGTATTGCTTCTGCAAAGCGCTCAGCGTTTCCGGATTCAGGTCGCACACCCGGTAGAGAAAGCCCAGATTATCAAAATTACGAACCAGATTTTTACCCCAATTCCCGCAACCAATGACGGCAATTTTTTCCTGCTGGGCATTGTCCATATCAAACAGTGGAGTCATAGGGCTGTTCCGATCCGCTATTCCGGCTATTTCGCTCGATCCAACGAGTTCGCTGGCAGCCCCAAACCAGTCTGGTTTGCGTAAAACTGCTTTTACAGCTGCAGTTTATAATTTGGGCTTACGCAGTGTTTGAGATTAGAATAAACCAAAAGGCGTCAACACGCCATCCAAAGCCCAGTCCCCAATTCGAAAGCGCTGGATTACCGATGAAATCCCTGAGAACCCTACCTGTCCAAACCCGCCGAGACGCCTGGGTGGAAATCAACTTGGGAACCATTGAGGCCAACGCCCGGGCTATCCGCAAAGTGGTTCCCCCGCAAGTGGCCCTGATGGCGGTGGTCAAGGCGGACGCCTACGGTCACGGCTCGGCCATGGTGTTGAATACCCTGGGAGCTGCGGGCGTGAGCATGGCTGGGGTGGCCTCCATGGATGAAGCCATCCACATCCGGGAATCGGGCATAAAACTGCCCATTCTGGTCATTGGGGTGGTGCCGGATTGGTCAGTGCAGTACGCCAGCGATTACGATATACAACTCACCATTTTCGCCCGGCACCACGTGGAAAGCCTGCGCAAAGCCTATCAGCAGGATAAAAAGCCCTTTAAAGTGCATATTAAAGTGGATACCGGCATGCACCGTATTGGCATTGGCTGGCAGGAAGCCCTGAGCTTTATTCGGGAATGCCAGACCCTGCCCTTTTTACAGGTGGAAGGCGTTTTCACCCATCTGGCCGACAGCCACGATGAGGCTTTGACCCAACCCCAGCTTGAGCGCTGGCAGGCCCTATGCCAGCAACTCGATCCTCTGCCCCGCTTTGTGCATGTCGCCAACTCCGGGCACGCCCTCAACCCGGAAGCCTGGACAGCCAAGCATCCAGCCACCTTGGCTCGACTGGGCATCGCCTTTTTTGGCTATGGTAATCACCCGCAGCAGCAGGGCATAAAACTGCAACCGGCCATGAGCCTGAAAGCCCGGATCATCCACGTGCAAACCGTTGGCCCCAATACCGGAGTCAGCTATAGCCACACCTATCACACCCCTGTAGACAGGGATAGCCGCATTGCCACCGTGCCTTTGGGATATGCCGACGGGGTGCCGCGCATCTTGTCCGGGCGAATTCATGGACTGATTGCCGGCAAGAGAGTCCCTCAGGTGGGCCGCATCACCATGGATCAGATGATGTTTGACGTGAGCGCCATTCCAGACGCCCAGGTGGGCGATATTATCACCCTCATTGGCCGTAGCGATGCCAGTCAGCCCCAAGAGGCCATTTGGCTGGACGATTGGGCCAGCAAAGCCAACACTATTGAATACGAATTAATGTGCGCCCTGCGGGTTCGTCTGCCCAAAACCTACACCCGGTAAGCGCTCTTTGTAAGACCAGCGTAAGACTTGGGCAGAGTCCCTCACACAATCTTGCCGTTCTCGTCTATGATATCGGTATGCCCAGCCTGATTTTAAGACGACTACTGACCGGTTTGCTCACCCTGTTTGTGGTGATTAGCCTGACCTTTTTGTTGCTGCGACTCATGCCGGGCGGGCCGTTTGATCAGGATCGCAAGCTACCCCCGGCTATTCAGGCCAATATTGAAGCCCGCTACCACCTGAATGAACCACTGTGGAAGCAATACGGCATTTACATCGGCGGCATCCTGCGGGGCGATCTGGGCCCATCCTTCAAGTACAAATCCCGCTCGGTCAGCGATATTGTGGGCGAGGCCACCCTGACTTCCACCAAGCTGGGCCTGATGGCCCTGGCCCTTGGGGTTCTGCTGGGAACCGCCATGGGTACCCTGGCCGGACTCAGCACCAGCCGCTTGTGGGATGGTTTGCTGACACTGGCGGGGGTGGCCAGTATTTCCACCCCCCTGTTTATTTTCGGCGGCTTTCTGGTGCTAATCTTCTCCCTCTCGTTGGGTTGGTTACCAGCGGCCACGCTGGAAAGTCCCATGCACTATCTACTACCGGTCTTAACGCTTTCCCTAACGCCTTTTTCCTATGCCTTTTTGCTGGTACGCACCACCGTGCGGGAAGTACGCTCTCAACAGTACGTGCTGATCAAACGCAGTCAGGGCTTGGCTGAAAGCACCATTGCCGTTCGCCACATCCTGAGAAATTCCCTGATCCCGCTGGTGTCCATTTTAGGCCCCATTGCCGCGGCCATTATTACCGGCTCCTTTGCCGTGGAGTATATTTTTGCCATCCCGGGGCTGGGTAAACACTTTGTGACCGCCGTCAGCAACCGGGATTATACGCTGGTCATGGGCATTACCCTTATTTACGGGCTGACTCTCATCCTGTTTAACACTCTGACCGATATCGTGTACGGGCTTCTGGATC
>DAIDMR010000312.1 GCA_027448865.1 Vampirovibrio sp. | reverse complement strand
GAACCTGTGGTAGTAAGCCCTTCAGACCTGAATCAGGGTCAGTCCCTGATCCTGCGGGCTACCCAACTGACCGACACATTACAGCAGGCCTTACAACAGGCTGTAGACCAGGCGCGAACTGGATGAGCGCCGAAGCCATAGTTTCAGTGGCGGCCTCCACACACTATAATAGAACCTGTGACCGACCTGACTATGGAGGAGCTAAAAACCTTCATACCGGTTCGGCCTGATAATCCTGACGGGGCCGTATAACCAAGGGTCCGGGTTGAGAATACGAAGGGGCGGCATTCCAAATGAAAAAAAATGTACTGGTGATGATTTTAGCCGGAGGAGAAGGCAAACGCCTGTACCCGTTAACGCTGGATCGGGCCAAACCGGCGGTGCCCTTTGGCGGCAAGTACCGCATTATCGATTTTGTGCTGAACAACTTTATCAACTCCGAATATTACAAAATCAAGATTCTGACCCAGTTCAAGTCCGACTCCCTGAACCGCCACGTGGCCCGCTGCTGGCCCATGCCCCCCTTCCTGAACCAGTTTGTGGATCTGGTGCCCGCCCAAATGCGACTGGGGCAAGAGTGGTACCGGGGCACCGCCGATGCCATCTACCAGAACCTGAATATCATTGAAGATGAAAACCCCTCTCTGGTGGCCGTCTTTGGGGGCGATCACATCTACAAGATGGACGTGAGCCAGATGGTGGATTATCACAAAATGCAAGCCGCCGATCTCAGCATTGCGGCCATTCCGGTGCCCATCAGCCAGGCCAGCGAATTCGGCATTATCGAAGTGGACAGCATGTTTCGGGTCACCGGCTGGCAGGAGAAACCCAAACAAAACATCAGGGAAATTCCCGGTCGGCCCGGTTGGGCCTTGGCTTCTATGGGCAATTACATCTTCAACCGCACCGTGCTGGTGGAAGAGCTGTTGCTGGACGCGGCCAATGAGCAGTCCGCCCACGACTTTGGCAAAAACGTGATTGCCGATATGATTCAAAAAGGGCGGCGGGTCTTTATGTACGACTTTGCCAACAACACCGTTCCCGGCCAAAGCCCCATTGAACAAGGCTACTGGCGAGATGTGGGCACCATTGACGCTTACTGGGAAGCCAATATGGACCTGGTCACGCCCTCTCCCATCTTCAACCTGTACAACCGGGAGTGGCCCATTAAAACCTTCTCTTACCAAGCGCCTCCGGCCAAGTACGTGTTCGATCAGGAGGAACGGCGGGGCTTCGCCACAGACTCTATTGTGGCCGATGGCTGTATCATCAGCGGGGGACGCCTGATTCGCTGTGTGCTGTCTCCCTTTTGCCGCATCAACAGCTACTCGCTGGTGGAGGAATCCATCCTGATGCATGGGGTGCATGTGGGCAGACACGCCAAAATTCGCCGGGCCATTATTGATAAGGGGGTGGAAATCCCTCCGCATCGTCGCATTGGCTATGACCGGGCCGAAGACGAGGCCCGCGGCTTTTACGTGTCTGAAGGCGGGGTGACCGTGGTTCCCAAAGGGGCCATTCTATCTTCTCAGCCGGAGCCTGTGGAAGTGCGCAGCCTGTAAGCCCCAGAAACCGCTTGCATCTTCCTTGTCTTTACAATAAAACAGAACCATAAAAGAACACGA
>DAIDMR010000311.1 GCA_027448865.1 Vampirovibrio sp. | reverse complement strand
CCCTTAAGCAACTACGCTGGCGATGTCCTCAAAGGTCTGTTTCCCCAACTCCACCCCTTTTTGCACTTTTTTGCCAATACCCGGATCGGTGTACAAGGCGCCTTGCTTGTTCACCAGGGTGTTTTCAGTGGACAGGTTCAGCGTGAGCGGCAACAACTCCCCCGAAGGTACTACCACGTGGTCGAAACTCAAGAAAATGGCGCCACCCCGACTAAAAAAGGAAGGACGCTTGACCTCCTGAATGCGTCCGCGGACCGTGGTGCCCGCTGGTAACACCACACGCCGGGTCGCCTGATCCCCCTTAACGGTGAAATCCTCCGTAAGGTAAGCATGAAAAGGATCCCCGACATTGCTCACACGAGAATCCATCGTGGTGTTGAAGGCAACGGTCAACATGGTTCCCGCGGGTATCTTCTGGCTACCGCTTTCAATTTTCAGCACAGAGGAAGAAGAGGAAGGGGTGAGGGAAGGTGGAGGCGCTGTCACCTGAGCGGGGGCAGGCACCCAGCCCATCAGGGCCATCGAGAGACAAAAGGGCAGCGCTTTGGCGGTGAAAAAAACAGACTGGAAAATATGCTGATTTTTGAAGGGTTGAACAGTCATCATAAAAATAGGTCCCTCTGCGTTTGCGCTGGGCAGGCTCTAACTCGATGCGTCCATTATAGCGGAAGCCTTTTTGGTTGACGAAGCGCTTTTTTATGGCAAGATTGGCTTGTTGTCCTCATTCTCAACCACTTTTGCAAAAAGCAGTTTCAATGAGGGAAAGGCGCCCCACAGTGGCGTCTTGAAAGGTTTTTCATATTTACCCAATCCCCAAGCGTTTAACAGGAGACATTCATGGTCCAGGTTATGCATCAAACCGCTGAAAAAACCTCCACAGGCGTTGTCACCCAGGTCATAGGCCCGGTTGTGGACGTTCAGTTCCCCGCAGGCGAGCTGCCGGAAATTTACAACGCCTTGAGAATTGAAGACAAGGACGCCAATGGTAATCCCGTGGTTCTGGTAACTGAAGTGCAGCAGTTGCTGGGCGACAACCGGGTGCGCTCCGTGGCCATGGACAGTAGCGAAGGCCTGATGCGCGGCATGAAAGTCATCAACACCGGCGCACCCATCAGCGTACCCGTCGGGGATGTGACCCTGGGCCGTATTCTCAACGTTTTGGGCGAGCCCGTGGATGAGGCTGGTCCGGTAGAAGCGGCCGTGAATTGGCCCATTCACCGTCAAGCGCCTACGCTGACCCAGCGGACTACGGAAGTTGAAATTTTCGAGACCGGGATCAAGGTTGTGGACTTGCTGGCTCCCTACTCCAAAGGGGGGAAAGTCGGTCTGTTCGGCGGTGCCGGTGTCGGTAAAACCGTTATCATCCAGGAGCTGATTAACAACATCGCCCAGCAACACGGTGGGGTGTCCGTATTCGGTGGCGTGGGCGAACGCACCCGCGAAGGCAACGACCTCTACCACGAATTCAAGGAAGCGGGCGTACTCAACAAGGTAGCACTGGTTTACGGGCAGATGAACGAACCTCCGGGCGCGCGCCTGCGGGTGGCCTTGTCCGCCTTGACCGTGGCTGAATACTTCCGGGATGTGGCCAAACAAGACGTACTGCTGTTTGTGGACAACATTTTCCGATTCACCCAGGCCGGTTCCGAAGTATCCGCCCTGTTGGGCCGGATGCCCAGCGCTGTAGGCTACCAACCCACCCTGGCCACCGAGATGGGAGAGCTGCAAGAGCGGATCACTTCCACCAAGGATGGCTCTATTACCTCCATTCAGGCCGTTTATGTTCCTGCGGATGACTTGACTGACCCTGCTCCAGCCACCACTTTCGGTCACCTGGACGCCACCACCGTATTGTCCCGTCAAATCGCCGAATTGGGAATTTACCCCGCCGTTGACCCCCTGGCCTCCACCAGCCGAGCTCTGGATCCGCTGATTGTGGGTGAAGAGCATTACAAGGTGGCCCGTGGCGTTCAGGCCACCCTGCAGCGTTACAAGGAATTGCAGGACATCATCGCCATTCTGGGTATGGATGAACTGTCCGACGATGACAAGCTGACCGTGTCCCGGGCCCGCAAAATCCAGCGCTTCCTGAGTCAGCCCTTCTTTGTGGCTGAGGTATTTACCGGCAGCCCCGGCAAATACGTCAAGCTGGAAGACACCATCCGGGGCTTCAAGGAACTGCTGGAAGGTCAGCACGACGACTTGCCCGAACAGGCCTTCTACATGGTCGGTAGCATCGAAGAGGCTCGTGAAAAAGCAGCCAAGCTGAAAGCCTAAGGCCGGGAGTTTTGACGATGTTATTGAAAATCGTAACGCCTGAGCGCGTGGTGGTGGAAACCGAAGTTGAATCGTTTGTCGGTAAGACCGTGGACGGTATGATCGGTATCCAGTCCCGGCACATTCCGCTGGTCACCCCGCTGACCATTGGTATTATGAGCTATACCCAAAACGGCCAGAAATACCCGCTGGCTATTATGGGCGGCATGCTGAGTACCGATGGCAAGCAAGTGACCGTATTGTCGGACGCCGCTGAGTTGAGTCGGGAAATTGACTCGGTTCGGGCTACTCGGGCCAAAGAAAGAGCGGAAGCGGAGCTGCGTCAGTTAACCGACCGGCG
>DAIDMR010000310.1 GCA_027448865.1 Vampirovibrio sp. | reverse complement strand
GAACCACACCGGGGAGTTAAAGGCCCCCATCTGGTGCAGCAACAAATGGGTCAGCTCATTTTCAAAAATGTCCGCGTCTTCGGGGCTGGCAAACACCCCCACCGATTCTCCCTGTTGGCGAAGGGTGGTGGTAATGCGAGTCAGCACTTGTTTCAGGCTGGTTTCACTGCCCGAGCCCGGCACCCCCAGCTTGCGGAAGTACTTGGAGGCCAGAATATCGGTGGCCAATTGGGACCAGGTGGCGGGTACATCCACGTCCTGCATCTCAAAGACCACTTCTCCCGTGGGGCTTGTAATGCGGGCCTCCCGACGTTCAAAGGTCACCGCGTCAAAGGGGTGCAGGCCCTCCTGGGTAAAAAATCGCTGAAAGCGTAAGCCCTGTTGGGGGTTCTGGCTAGGATCTGAAGCCATACAAAAGCTCCTTAAACGGAAATCAATCCTCACACGCCCTTGATCATACCCTGTGTTGCCGGGCCGGGCATCCTCCCAATTTGTTTAAAGAATGAGTCCATTCCGTGCTGTTTGTCATTCCCGCGCAGGCGGGAATCCAGGAAAAGCTTGTCAAAAAGGCGTCTTCTGTAGCTGATTTAGGCTTTATATCTGGATTTTCACCTCTCGGGAATAATAGGGCGAAGCAGGAAGAATAAAGCAAAATAAGCTGTCTCAAACCGCCATAGCAGGTATTGAAATGATTCCGTCTTTTATCCAATTTGTGAGGCGAGTCTTGCGGCACAACAAATTTCTAAAACTACTTAGCCGTCGGCAGAGGCGCTTAAAAAATATGGGCATACTCGTTGAGATAGTTGCTCAGGGCTTGTAGGAAGACGGTCATGGTCATCAGCATCACGGCGATGCCAATAGACGGCTTCAGGGCAAAGCTAAGCTGAAATACGGGCATCTGCTGAGCGGTTCGGTTCATAATGCCCAGCATGAGATCCACGGCCATGGTCACCACCATGATGGGAGAAACCAACTGCACCCCAATCAGTACAATATTGCCGGAGAGGGTGACCAGATAGTCCACGCTGATGGCCTGGGCAAAGTTATGCTGCATGGCATACAGGGGAAAGACCTGAAAACTGCGCTTCAGGGCGCTCAACATCCAGTGAACACCGCCCAGTTCAATAAACAGCAGAATGGTGATGTTGTTAAACAGGGTCTCTAATAGCATGGCCTGCTTGCCACTGGCCGGGTCCATAATCATGGCGGAGGACAACCCGATTTGGTTGTTCATCACGTTTCCGGCGGCGTAGGCGGCCTGCAAAATCATATCGGCCATAAAGCCCAGAAAAGCGCCCACCACAATATTTAGCACCAGTTGAATCAGAAAGGAGGGGTAGTACCCGCCGGGGGACAGCGGGCCTGTGTCCTGATGCGGCGGCACCAGCCAGGCCATGGCCCCGGTAAAGAAAATGGCCGCGCTGATTTTAAGCACGATGGGAATGTTTTTTCGGTTAAAAATGGGCCCGGTGCTGGTAAATGCCAACATGCGGAAAAACATCAGCAGCACCCCATCAACCACCGGCCCCAACTGGTGGTGGAGTCGACCGAAGGATTCGAGGGCCGCGTCAAAGTGCATACAAGGGTCCTACTGCTTGCCGTCTTTTTGCAGGGTCATTTTCTCGGAGATACTGAGCGCACCCCCTTTGCCCCGACCTTGTTTGACCTTGAGGGTGGCACCAGCGGCCCCGTCGCTGTCGGGCATTTCCCACTGGGCGGCAAATTCTTTCAATTTAGCGCTGTTAGAACCTTCTTTGGCCTGCAATTCAAAAAAGTGTTTGGCCCGCAGTTGGCCCGGGGTTTGGTGTCGGGTGGTGGGCATGACGAAGATGCCGTCCTCCGGTACGTCGTTGAAGGCAATTTGCATGGATTCCCGCACATAGTCCGTCATCATGTTCATCATCAGGCCGCCTCCCAGAAGCAACACCGCAAAAACACCCACGATTTTGGGGGCGGCGGCAATGGTTTGCTCCTGCACCTGGGTGACCGCCTGCAAAATACCAACCACCAAGCCAATGCCAGCGGCCATTAACACCGCAGGCAGGGACATCAACAGGCTGAGCATCAGCCCCCGCCCCAAATGTTCCAGTAATATCTCCATACAATTCCGTCCTCACTGAGGCCTTGCAGCCCCTTGCGCCTAGTTAAAGCTCTGGACCAGCCCGTTGACAATCAGGCTCCAGCCATCCACGGCCACGAAAATCAGGATTTTAAAGGGCAGGGAAATAATAGTAGGGGATAACATCATCATCCCCAGGGCCAGCAGGATATTGGCCACCACCAAATCAATGACAATAAAGGGAATGAAGATAATAAAGCCGATTTCAAAAGCGGTGCGTAGCTCGCTGACCATAAAGGCCGGGGCCACTTCCCACAGGCTCAGATCCTTGGGAGACTCTGGCGGTTTATTTCTGGACAGTTGAAGGAAAAAGGCCACGTCCGACTGTCGGGTTTGCCGCATCATAAAGGTTTTCAGCGGCTCAGAGCCACTGACCATCATTTGAACCACCGACCCGTTGCGCCGCATGATGGGATCCAGCTTTTGGCCAATCTCTCCAAACACGGGGGCCATGGTATACATGGTCAAAATCAGGGACATGCCCACCAGCACAATGGCCGGGGGTACCTGCTGGGTTCCCAGTGCTGTTTTTAAAATTGAAAAAACAATCATGTAACGCAAAAAACTGGTCATACTCACCACCACCAGCGGGATGAGCGACAACGAGGCCATCAGGATGATTAGCTGGAGGGCCGGATCCAGCTTTCCAAACATCACATCCACAGCGTGTCTTTCCTTTCCTTACATCGTTCCTGAGAGAGCAAAATCAATCCGTACCACGCCCGCCATCCACAACGGAAGTCACTTTTTCATCCGAGAGGACACAAT
>DAIDMR010000309.1 GCA_027448865.1 Vampirovibrio sp. | reverse complement strand
TGAGAGGCCGTATGAGCCAAACACCCCTGCCCCATCTGCAACTGGAACTGGACAAGCTCAAGGCTTGTATCCACTGCGGTATTTGCCTGCCAGCCTGTCCCACCTATCAGGCCACCGGCTCAGAAGCGGAATCGCCTCGTGGGCGCTTGTACCTGATGAAAAAACTGCTGGAGGGCCAACTGGAGCCAGAGGCGGTCAAACCCCATCTGGATCAATGTCTGGCCTGCCATGGCTGCGAAACGGTCTGCCCGTCCGCGGTGCAGTATGGCAATATTTTGCTGAGCACCCGGGAGGATTTGGCCCAACGGGATCCCAGTCTGAGTCGCCGATTCAAACGATTTGTGTTCAGCCGGGTGTTGCCCAACCATCGTTTATTGGTCTGGGGTGGGCGGCTCTTGCGGTTTTATCAGCGCAGTGGCCTGCAAACGCTGGTTCGGGCATTGGGCCTGCTGAAGGTTGCCCCAACCCTGGCCCATCAGGAAAGCTTGTTGCCTGAGATTCCAGCCCGTCGTGCCCTCACCCCCGGTATGGGTTTTGGCAATTCAACCGGGGAAACCGTGGCCCTGCTGACCGGCTGCGTAATGGACATTTTTTACAACCCGGTGCATTGGGATACCATTGAAGCCCTGGCCGCCAATGGCTACTGGGTGGTCATTCCGGAGCAAGGCTGTTGCGGAGCCTTGGCCCACCACGCTGGAGACATCGACATTACCCGGGAGCGGGCCAAAGATCTCATTACCAAAACCCTAAGCATTCATCCCCAGTGGATTGTGGTCAACTCAGCGGGCTGCGGTTCGACCATGAAGGATTACGGAAAGCTGCTGGCGGGCGATTCCAGCATTGCCCCCCAAGCCGCGGAATTTTCTGAAAAATTGATTGATGTGATGGCTCTTTTGGCCAAAAAGCCGCTGGCTCCCTTCAAAAATTACGGCCTGCATGAAAAAATCACCTATCATGCCGCTTGCCATCTTTATCATGTGCAAAAAGTGAAACAGGAGCCCATGGATCTGCTGGCCCAAGTGCCCGGCGTGGAACTGGTACCCCTGACAAACATGGAAGCCTGCTGTGGCAGCGCTGGCATTTTTAATCTGGAGCACCCGGAGCTGAGCGGAGAGATTTTGCAGCAGAAAATGGCGCATCTGACCACCGCTTGTCAGGCCAATGGCGCCAGCACAGTAGTCACCGGGAATCCCGGCTGCATGCTGCAGTTGCAAAAAGGCATTGAAACGCAGCACTTGCCCATGCAAGTCCGGCACCCCATTTCGGTTTTGGCGGAAGCCTATCGCTCCCCGCAACAAAGCAGTATCAGCCCCAAAGGAAAACACCGATGAAGCCTGGCTTACAGGTGGGGCACCACTTTGAATTTTCCATTCAGATCACGGACGCCATGCGTCCCCAATTTGGGGCGCAGGTGATTCATCCGCTTTACGCCACGGCCAGCATGCTGAACCATATGGAATGGGCCGCCCGACAGCATGTCTTGCCCTATCTGGAACCGGATGAAGAGAGCGTGGGCTATCACATCGATTTAAAGCATCTGGCGGCCACCCCGGTGGGGTCTACGGTTCGGGTCTGTTCCACGGTCACCCGGGTGAAGGCCCGTAAAGTCATCAGCCGGGTGGAAGCCTGGTGTGGGGCGCGCAAGATTGGGGAAGGACTGCTGACTCAGGCCCTGGTGCGTAAACATCAGCTGTATCCGGCCTCCCCGACAAGCAGCTTGGAATCCATCAGAACCAGCAGAACCAGCAGCCCCCAAAAGGAACAAACTCCCGAGGGGCTAACCCACATACCGCCTCCAGCCCCCTTAATGGATGAGCTTGGACAAAGCGGGCTGCAATTGGAACTTTTACGATGGGAAACCAACCAACTGCCCTGCTCTCGCTACGATGAATGGTTGATTTGCCATATCACGGTCGATGAGAACGATGCTAGCACCGCTTTTGAAGGGCCTTTTTTGTTACGACATGAGATTGAGGACTGGCTGAACGCTTGCCAGGCCATTGTTTCGGGGGAACGCTCCCAGTTTCGCTCCGATTTTTTAGAACCGGTTTTAAAGGTAGAAATGGACAGACAACCGGATGGCTGGTGCCAATGCACGCTCCGTTTAAAGGTTCTGGATGATACGCCCTGCAGTCAGCCCCCCGCCCCGGTATACCTGACCATCACCGTGAGTCCAAAAGGACTGAGTTGCTTTTGCCAAGCGCTGATCGATCAGTTGGCGGCGTTTCCCAGTCTTCTTTGAGCCGGGATCGATCCGCCGGAATCTTTACAGTCCTTCGCAAAGCCCCTTCAACTGATCCGACTCTCCTATAATGACTTTAGTGGGTTTGACTAAAATGTTTTTGAATGTAAAATATAGGGGTATTCCAATGAACATTTTTTTATTGATAAAAAACACTGACTCGCTGTTTATATTTTGATCCAAGTTATCCAGCACAGAGTAAATAGAAATAAAGTGCGAAAAGAGGTAGGGCTAAAAACCTGAGAAAACAGAATCAAAAAGGCTTTTCAGGTTTTAAACACGCAAAAAACAGGTGCTAGAACGGGATAATTGTAACGGAATGATTGCAAATTTCCCCATCTACGAGTGATCCCGTAGTCTGTTTCAGATATTGATCTACGCAATAGAGAGAGCAACCTTAAAAAGGAAATCCCGATGGATCCTCTAAGTCCGTTATCACAACGCATCCTTCGATTTTCAGGCGTTCAGCCACAAGTGCTGAGGCAATTGGAGGCAGAACGGCTCAAAAAAGACTCCACGGTCTTGTTTGGCGAAAATCTGGATGTGTTCATCAAGCAAAACCACCAAGCCAAAGATGGACAAGGAAATAGCACCCAGGAAAACAGCGCTATTATAGAGCTGGTCACCAACAAAAAAGATTCTCGCGCGTTGGCTTATGGCAGTGGCTTTATTCGCAACTTGCACCGCATGCTGACTGGCGAGGACATCCCGCCCACGGAAGTCGTCAACCGGATTCGGAAGGAATCGCCCAGTGGGGACATTTTCGAGATGACCCGGGGAAGCGATAACTAGTGAGATAATCGCTAGTCACAGGGGGGATGAGCATCATGACTGACGTTTTTGGCAACCTGCAATACGTGCGGGTCGACCGGGAACAACGAGTGGGTTTAGTACAACTGCATCGCCCTGAGGCACTGAATGCCCTGAATGGGGATTTAATGCAGGAACTGGTTCTGGTGCTGGAAACACTGGACAAAGACCCCACCCTTGGCTGTCTGGTGCTGAGCGGGGGAGAAAAAGCGTTTGCCGCCGGGGCCGATATCAAGCAAATGGCTCAGGCCTCTGCCGTAGAGATGCTGCGCCAGGATGATTTGGCGGTCTGGGATCGTATCAGGCTCATCAAAAAACCGATTATTGCCGCCGTGAATGGCTACGCGCTGGGTGGTGGCTGCGAAGTGGCCATGATGTGCGATTTAATTATTGCCGGTGAAAACGCCAAATTCGGCCAGCCGGAAATCAATATTGGCGTCATTCCGGGGGCCGGCGGCACCCAGCGATTGACCCGAGCAGTGGGCAAAGCCAAAGCCATGGAATTGATTCTGACCGGACGCCCCTTCAAAGCAGCGGAAGCCCTGGAAATGGGGTTGATCAATAAAGTGGTGGCCGATGATCAGGTATTGACCGAGGCCAAAGCTATGGCCCACACCATTGCCGAAAAACCGGCCATCGCTGTCCAGCTGGCCAAAAAAACCATTTTGAAAGCCTTTGAAACCACCCTGGAAGAGGGGCTGGATTACGAGCGCAAGTTGTTTTACCTAAGTTTTGCCACCGAGGATCAAAAAGAGGGGATGCAGGCCTTTCAGGAAAAGCGCCAACCGACTTGGAAGCACACTTAATAGGCGCCTTCCACCCCTTGATAAAGCCTCCTCAACGAGTTTAGGCCGCAGTTGTTCTGGTCAGACCCCGCCTCGCGGGCTCAGCGGGGACCCCCTTCTGTTTGTAAGGACTCCGTTCAACCCGATGGAAGTTAGTGACTGTCCCCACCTCGTTGAGGAATCTTTGCTTTTAGAAGGATAGATTTGGATTTAAGCTGACTTACTTTATTGGGATAGACATAAAGTCTTTCAAGAATAGCCTCAATAATATCTATTGCTGGAGTTACCACCTTTGAATCCGGATGGTATGCGCGATGAGCAGATGCATTCCCTAATTCAATTACGTAATTTATGATGTCTTTTTCATCTTCATTAATAATTTTGCGTTTAACCAGTTCTTTTAGTTTAGTTTGGAATCCACCAACATCACCAATTTTGTCGGTAATAACTAAATCAATAATAGTTCTGATTCCAACTGTCGCTAGGATATACGAATCATTCTGAAGCGCGGTATAGGTCTCCTGCATAACTTGATATAAGCCAGGTAAAGCAATTTCATCATGCCATTCAGGAAGTTCTCTTTGGATTGCTGGAGGGTAAAGTTTAATACGGGAGTAATATGAACACTCCTCGTCCCAACTTTCAGAATCTGTTGATTTAGAGCGAAATTTAATCTGATCGCAACCAGCACATTGAATGATCTGGTAGAGACACTCATACCAGAAGCCATCATCCTCTTCTTCGTAAAACCGATGTTCGTTTAGAACGACATGATTCTTTTTGCCCGAGCAACGATTACAATGCTCTTTAAACTTTTCACTTTCTACCATATCGCCCTACCCAAAGAAATAAAGAATCGGGATGACAGGATTCGAACCTGCGACCCCTTCGTCCCGAACGAAGTGCGCTACAGGGCTGCGCTCCCGACTGTTCGTGCATTCTAACATGTTTTGCGTTTCCTTTCATCGGCTCAAATGTCCAACTTGTGTCTAACTCAAATCACCTGAAGTGATATGAAATAACATTGTACCGATACCAGACAGGCTCTACTACTGGATTTTGTTCGATTTCTGCTGGTTACAAACAGCACATAAGACTTGGACATTGTCGGCTGAGGAGGCTCCTCCCAAGCTAAAAGGGATGATATGGTCAAAGTGCAGATTCTCCCGGCTACTGCATTGTACACAGCAACCGCCGTCCCTTTGCCAAACCAGGGTCTTCACCTCGGAGGGAATGAGCCTTGGATTAGCGTTTTCTGAGCAATTGGCATGCGTCTCCCTTTGGCTATGGCTAGTTTGAGGCTCTACCCTTTCCAGTCTGAAGCGAAATACCCGTCGCTCTTGCTCTGTCACCTGCCATGCCTCTGTCAGCGAATACAAACCCAGGTATTCCCAGATTCCTTCATGCCGCTTCTGGTAGACTCGGATATTCTCCGCTGGTGCCTGACCGGACTGATAGGCCATGGCTGCTCTGTGGAACTTCCCGTTGAGAGTGAGATTGCCCTTTTTGTCATACATGGGCTGGTCAGCGGGAAGAGCCTTCTTGGATGTTAATGCCGGGTCTGCTCCCCTGTAGAGAATCACCCGGCCATCTTCCAGGATTTCGCTACCTGTGGTTGCTGGGTTCAGCAGGAAAACGCTATGCTGGCCGTTTGGCCTGTAGGTTATCCCCCGTCGGATTTTAGCGCCTTCAATCATGCACAGGTTGAAGTGGCTCAGTGTATCGCCAATCATCATCGTCTTCGTATCCTTCTATGAACGTCAACTGGGTTACGGGGCCGGGCGGCTCCTCGCTGGGTGGTTCCACTGGTACAGATGAAGCGACAGTATCTATATAATCACTCCGTGTGTGCCACTCTGAAACCTGTGCCACATCCTCTTTTTGGTATTTACTAACCGTGGCCCGACTGAGCCCGGTTTCCTCTGATATTTGCCTCTGACTGGCCTGTGGATGTTGGGCTACGTACTCGCTATACCGGCTGCGGGCGTCATCCGCTCTTGCCTGATTAAGATGCGTAAGATTTTGCCCCCGCTTCACAGGAGGAACGTCCGGGTGCATTGCTTGTAGAGCAGCTTCTCGTGTCAATGGGACATCTACAAGCAGGCTGGGATGCACCCAGCCATCCAGCACGATAACAGGCACCGGCGGAGCACCAGCAAGCCACTTGCTCAAAGGTCGGGTACGGCCTATGGCCTGTACAATCTCGGACAGGGCACTATGTTCAATGGCGTGCTGCACAAGCGGGTCTGGATTGACCGGCTGAAGGCGAGCCGGAATGAGTTCAGAATTACCCACAACTGATGCTCTTTGAAGGCGCATATCGGATTCCATCCAAGGCTCTGAAGCGGTATCCCTCAATGCATTAACCTTAAGGCGGATACCATCAATGGGAGGCTGATGGTGGCCTATAATGACCACACCATCACAATCCTGGAACTTGTTGCTTCCTCTGGTGTCCCCGCCGAACCACGTAGAGCACATACCAGGAAAATGGCGGGATAGTATATCCTGCCAGCAATAAGGAGCCTCAAATAAGAACTTGGGGCCAATAAATAAGGGCCGTTCCAGGTCTTTAGCAAAGTGTATGGCCATGGCCAGAAGTTCTTTCCGCTGAGCTTCCGACTTTTTCAGGGCGTCTTGGGTGTGAACTCGCCCAAAGACCTGCGTAATATGGCAATGAGGAGCAAGCAGAACATCGCCATGCAACTGGATGTGTTCCGGGCCAAAAATGGCTTTTAAAAGCGGAATGTTGGGGGTCGCATCCAGGTTGATGACTGTTTTTTTCCTCAATAAGTCTAGCGATTTCACCGCACGGCTGAATCGAATCCCATTAGAGGTGAGTATTGCCCGCTGTCGTCCATCCAAAAGTGCCTGCAAAAGGTCCAAAAATACCCGTCTCAGTCTGCTCCTTTCATCATCGGGATGACGCTCAAACCGGAACGTGTTGGGCTCGCTGGTTTTCTCGTTTTCCTCGTTCAGTAGAACTTCCAGCCCATGGGGGTAAAGGGTCTCAAAATGGAAGTTGGCGGGCTCCGTCTGAAATTGTTCGAGCTGACTGCACCGCTCAAAAAGCTGTCGCAGAGCATCCAAACAGGCATGGATATGTCTATCTTCTTGGTAGTAGTACTTCCAAATGCCCTTCACCTGGTCCTGAATCTGTTGCAAGTCATCCTTGGTGAACAAAATTTCTTCCACAATCCCGGCGTCAATGAGAGATTCATCAATCACAACGAATGGGAAATCGTCCAGGTTTGAGCTTTCATTGATGTAGGAACCATAAGCTGCAACAACAATAGGTGCTTCTCTGGCTTGTTCACGTTTCTGGATGTAGGGACAAGTCAAATTGGCTGCTTTGTAATCTTGCTGACAAGGCCAGCAAACGTCTCTCCCCGCATTATGCCTATTCTTGGCATGGTCTTGATACTGGACAACCCGCCGACAATTCTCTTCATTTCTGCCCGGCATGTAAAACCCAAATCCATCAAGCTGTTCAATGAGGCTAGTGGCAAGCTCTTTTGTGCGTGTTAGGACCAGAATACGTCCAGCCAGAGAATATTTTGGAGCAAGCTGCTTCAGGACTTTGACAAGCTGGAAGGTCTTGCCGATACCGGTTGGGGCTACAAAAACATGCACTTTGTTTTGAGTATCAGCATCCCCTGAAAGAATCAGACGGAATGACGATTCCAACTCAATCCGTCTAGCTTCAACATCTGGCAGATTGGGTTTCTCCATAACACCTGCCCTCTTAATTAAATAATTGCTACTCTTGCTCTTCTCTGCGGCGAGAAAATACCGCATTTCCTGGGAGTGTAGGAGCCAATATTCGTCATAGCTAATGATGTGAATTTGGTCAGTCTGTCCAGCCAAGATGAGTTCATCTGCATCCCCTGCGGTCTTGCTTTCCCCTTGGCCCCAATAGGCTACCAACAGATCAATCCCATGGCTTTTTAGGGTCTTCGAGAGTTTGAAGTAGGCTTTGGCGATGCCCCTGTTATCCAGCATACCGGCATCCGGGATGAGAACCACTCGCTGAAAGCCACCTTGCCGGACGGTTTCCATGAGTTGGCATTCTGGGAAATTAGCAGAGGCGGCTGTCCAGATAATAGGGATCTTCAAACGCCAGGACACAACAGCCCCTTTAACGCCTCCTTCGATGCAATACAGCGTCCGCATGTCGGACGCATGCGGCGGACAAAAATACCCCAGCGGCTGGGCATCATACGGCAGTGGAAGTCGAGTTTGTCCTGGCTGGGTAGTGAAGTATTTGTACTTTCCGTTACCTTGCCATACTTGTCCCGCCAGTTCAGCAACACAGCGGCTTCGAGCAACTGCCTGAAAGCCTATGTACCTGCCTTGAATATCCCTCATCGGAATGAGCAAAGCGCCTTCAGAAACATTGGCTTCATCATTCCAAAAAGGTTTTAGTCGGTTTTGACGCTTGTTATCTACGCCTGGAAGCTCTATAGGTAACCCACGCACAGGAGTTTCCAATTCAAATGACTTGAAACCGAAGTAGGTAATAGCCTCATCTGGCAAGCCCTTGATATCCTGAAGCCAAGGCCTGTAGGGATCATTGCACTCCAGCTGTGCCAGCATTCGAATGTACGAATGATGCCGGGCATCAATGGGCATCTGTTGTACTTTGTGGGTGGATGATGATTGGGACCGTGATGCAGGCTGGCAGCTCTTGATTGGGGATGAGTCCGATATCTGTTTGTATTGCCCCCACATCGGGTTCTTCTTGGACGGTCCCAAGTATCGGAAGCCCATAGGGGCATCTGATTCGTCATGGCTGCGCAAGCAGAGAATAAGCCCGTTCTCATTCTGAGAGCATCCATCTGACTTACCGCACAGCGGGCAAGGTCTTCTCTTGTTGTAACGCCTGAGCTTAGCCACGTGCCCACCTGCTCCATCTTTTTGAAAGCAAGGATTCCCTTTGGGGTGTGGCTTTCCACGCTGATTTACAGGACAATAAAAACATTCCGAGCCAATTCCAGCCCCGACTTAGTCGGGACTTCTTTGTAAACTGGGGCGTGTTTACTCAAGCCATCGACAAGTTGTCTGCCAGTGGCTCATTGAGTATTGTGGCGATTGATTACCCAGAAGTTTGTTGGGGGATCACTTTTGCCTGAACGAGAGACAGAACATCAGCCTCACTAATGAGGTAGCTGCGTCCAATACGCAAGGCAGGCAATATGCCGGTACGAATCCACTTGCGGATGGTACTCGGTTTCTTCCGATACTTTGCCGCAATCTCCTTTGGCGTATAAAGCGGTTCGGTCATATGTGCGCCTCTTAAACTAAAAGAAATGATTCCAAGTAACATTGACTCACCATTTCCTTCTGAGTAAAATTAGCCTGAAATGAGTAAAATTGTTTATTTTAATTACGAATACTTGGCGGGAGTGTTTATACACTTCTGGAATACTAAGAAGAACGCCTATTGGAGTCAGACTTCAAAGTACCTATCCCCGGAATCTTCAGAGGGATTGGTTTTGGCCTATTCAAGGCACGGCATTTCAAGAGAGGAGTTCATCGAAAGGTTTATAAAGCCATTTGAAGGGCTGAGCATAATGGAACTTACGCAAGTTCTAATGATTCTGTCCTCCTTTAGCGTAAAGTGCTTTGGAGAGCCGCTAGAATTTAAAGCTTCTGTTCCTCTTGGGGAAAACAAAAACGCACTAGATTGGCTTGTTGTGCAGATACTGGATCTGGAACTCCCTGGCGTCAACAAAATAATTCAAGAAAACTCCATGATTCCCCTTCAATGTCACCTCTTCTGGGGTGAAGGCCCAGTCAATCAATGTTTAAACTGTGGCAAAATCGGTGCCCAGATTCGTAAATACTGCCATAAACCAGGTTGCCCCAAAACAATCAGTAAGAATTATGATGGCCCTGACCCGTCAAGTCATGGCAAGCACCAGGAGGGATGCTGCTTCCGGGAGTTTGGACAGGCAAAAAAGACTCTCAAAAATAATTTAAAGCTGGTCGCTACAAATGACTCTTTACAGGTGAAAGAAAAGAAACAGGTAATCTCAAAGCACTTCTTGAAGTTCTGCCAACATCGGTATGAACTTAACAAGCTGATTACAGAGCCCATTAATATTGTCCCAATAAAGGAGTAAACGCCCCTCTGTGCTGGATAAGTGACTACTGGCTCGTAGCTCTCTCCTGGTTGAGGGCGAACAGGCGGGACAGGATTTCATCCTCATTATTCAGGATGGCGGGCTCCCACCCATAGGCCATGGCGACCGACTCATCCAGTGCTCGGTGGGCATTTATCAGCCATTGCGGACGTTGGTTGTACAGGTTGGTCAGGGTGCGCTTTTTGAGTTCCCTGGCTGCCGCTTCATCCTTCGGCAAAATTCTATCAGGATACCCGGCAACCACTTCTGGCTCTTTCCGAATCAACTCCGGCGGATTCAGCCAGTTTTCCCGGTACTCGTTGAGCTTTCGTGCGGCTTCGGCAATCGATATTGCCCTGGGGTCATCCGCATATTGAACTGCCGGGACGTTCGGCAACAGCCCCTGCGGAAATGGGAACGTCGCAAACGTGGTTGTTGGTGTATAGCGGGGCCTTCCACCTTCGTCTCCATCGCCATGCCAAGTACACATCCGAAGTGACCAAACCTCATGCAGCTTGCTATGGAGGATGCCAAAAGTCGTATCATCCTCACGGGCAACAACCATGAGCTTTTTGTCCGGCAAAATGCTGGGGTGCATCCAAACAAATACCCGGTGCTTGGTGACTTCCGGGGTTGCAATATACCGGCTTAATCCTTGCAAAGCTCTGCGCATTGCAGGTTGTGGGTCCCCATGTCGCCACCAATTCAATCTTCTGGAATCCCGGTTATTGGTATCCCTTTCTGGTTTGACGTTATGCAATACATGTTGAAAGGGTATCTCATATAAAGCCGCTTCCTCGGCGGACATGGAAACCCCAAAATCCACAATCCAGATGTCACGGGGCCTCCTACTAACATCCAGTCCATTCCAATTCGGCTTCACCACCTCGCTATTGGGTTTCAAGTTTGGATTGCTCTTGGTGAGCCATTGTCGTGCCTCCTCTCCGGCAATTTCAAAGGGGCCGATTTTCTGTGAACCTTGAAAACAAGCATTCAGATTCTCTTTCAGCGGCTGAGCCAAGGTGAGATTTACTCCCAGTCCATTGTCTATGCTGCTGCTTGCTGTCAAATCAGAATGTATAGCCTCAACCAGTTGTCCATCCAACATAATCAGGCCATCGGTTTGGGTCGCAAAGCACACCAAGCTAATCCGCACCGCTGCGCCTTCTACTATCCAGGGCTCATCCTGCCAAGCGTGGAATATCAATCCCTTTTCCAAGAGGTGGTCAAGAACAACCCGATTCTTGCCGCCTCGAATGCTCTGAGTGCAAACAAAGCCCGCTCGTGTAGTCGGGCAGGACTCAAACAATAGCCGAGCTTGCTCAAACCAATAACAAACCAAATCAGCCGCTCCCGGAACTGAGTCCCTATATACCGCCCACAGCAGCTCAACATAGGCGCTCCCCAGTTCTCTTTTGAGCTTATTTCCTCCCAAAAATGGCGGATTGCCGACAATAAAATCCACTTTCGGCCATGTCGACCGCTTGGGCTTCTGCGGGTCGGAAAGGTCCAGAATGGCATCCCTGCACTGAATGTTATCCAGCTTTTTCAGCACCGGGTCACGTTCAAAACTAAAACCGTTGTCCAGCATCCATTGGAGATGGCCAATCCAAACCGTTACTTGGGCCAGCTCATGGGCGTATCGGTTTAGTTCAATACCAAAAATCTGCTGCGGCCCAACTCGGATATCCATTTTCTCGTTCTGGTCAATCTCTGCCAGCCTCACCAGTGCCTCTTTCTCCAGGTCATGGAGGAGTTCAAGCGCTACATAAAGGAAATTTCCGCTGCCGCAGGCAGGGTCCAACACAGTCACTTTCCGCAATCGCTCATCCAAGAACGCTCGGATGAGTTTGGCTGCTTTCTCCCTGATTTCACGCTCTTTTTTCACCAAGCTGGTAAACTTACGGTTACGGGAGTTGCGAAGGTTGCCGGGAATTTCAGCAAATTGCTTTTCAACGTCCTCCAGCGGGGCTAATGCCTTTTCTACCTCAACCAGTGTATTGTTCCAATCCTGGCGAAGTGGTTCCATCAATACCGGACGGACTACCCTTTCAATATCTGAGCGTGGGGTGTAGTGTGCTCCCAACTGGCTCCGCTTTTCGGGGTCCAAGCCTCGTTCAAACAATGTTCCAAAGATGCTGGGTTCGACTTGCCCCCAGTCTAGGGCAGATGCTTCCCTGAGAACCCGAATATGTTCGGTATCCAGGGATAAAACCAGCTCGTCATCAAAGAGGCCACCATTAAACCAAGCAATGGTATCCAAGCCAAACCGACCGCCTTTATTCATCGCCAAAAAGAGCTCTCGAAGCATCTCCGAGAATAAGGTGGGGTTACCGCCTGACTTATTTAGCATTTTGGAGAAAATATGCTCCGGAAGCAGGCCAACATCCTCGGCAAACATGCAAAACAGCAGCTTGCTCAGAAAGTGAGCCACTGCCTGTGGGTCATGGCCTCGCTCCCTGAGGATTTTAGCAAGTTCGCTAAACTTTCCAGCGGCGTCCTTGGTGACTTGTTCAACCGTAATAACCGGCTTTAGTCTGTCAGGGTCCGAAAAAAGCCACTTGAGTTTCAACAGATTCTTGGACTCTTTGAGGTCATCCAGGGTGAAACGATGCGATTCCTTGGCCGTGTTGGTAAAGTTGGTATGGATTTCGATGACTTCCATATCCGAAACAACCAGCAAAGGGGGATTTTCCAGCTTCTCCCGGTATCTCAGGATTTGCTCATAGGCCTTTCCAAGGTCCTTATGCTTGCCTTTGTACTCCCAGGCAAAACATCCCCGTTTCCAGACATCCGCAAAGCCATTTCTACCGTCCTGGTTCTTAGCTTCTTTTTCGAATGTGTACCATGAGCCATCCGGGTCGGCTTCTCCCGGTGTCTTCTCATCCAGAAGGCGGCACAGGTCAATAAAATGCTCCTGGCTGCCTGAGCGCTCCTTCAGGCTAGAAGCCTTCCACTTGGATATAAAAGCGTGTACGTCCATACCACCCAAGAACCGATACAACCCATTCAGATTAACACATCAGACCGCTTCAGACAGCGTCACACAGCCAAGCGAGGCATTTCATCCCAAGTGCGACCTTGGAGAAGCCGTCCGGCCCTTTTTTTGTTGACGCCACCCCATTGCTTAAAAAAGAAAGCGGTCCCTGCTTTCTGGCATTGCTTTTGAATGTCTAAAACCCATGCTTCTTCCATCGGCCTTGCACCAGGGCCTGACTCTCCGCCTACAATGGCCCAATCAATACCCTTTAGATTCATCCGCTTAGGTAAAGGTCCAATCAACGGCTCAATGGACAAGAATTTAATGGCTGCTCCCGTCTGACGTAGGTCATCAATCCTGAAAGTGTAGTCTGCATTCTCGACACTCACACCCATCCAGATATTACGAGTCCAGCTGACCTCCTGGTGTAACTCAAGGAGCCGGTGTGAACGCTTTGTGAGTACCTGGAATCGGTGCCAGTGAGCTTGGTTCATTACGGCAAAAACCCGCTGAATATATTCTAGTGGGACATCCTGATGAAATAAGTCGCTCATGGAGTTCACAAAGATGGTCTGCGGCTTTTTCCACTTCAGGGGAAGCTCCAGCATGTGATCTTGGAGAGTAAGCAGGAAACCGTTTCGGTAATTCGCCTGTCCCATTGCCTGAAGTCGTCCGGCCATCCGCTCCGCATAACAATGCTTACAGCCGGGACTGATTTTAGTGCAGCCTGTTACTGGATTCCACGTGGATTCCGTCCATTCAATTTGCGATTTTGCCATCACTTCTCCCAGGAAACGTGACCTTAACATGGTCAGCAAAGGTATTCGCTTTCAGTGTAGCAGGAACTGTATCTATCTTACCTTTTTCCTTGAGGGAACATAACGCCTTTTTGTAATTGCTTTTTAAATACTTCCTACCTGCTGAATGCTTCTCGTAAATTTCCTGCATGGTCATTGTCCTGCCGGAATACTTCTTCAGAAGCAATTCTGCAAGTTTATCTATTGGTCGAGTCTCCAGCAGTGAGGGCTGGGGAGAGTTCTCATCCCAGAATTCATAGTTTGGTACTCCATCAATGACAAATGAGCTTTCCTTGGCCATGGCTTCCTTTGCCTTCTCATGACCTTTAAAGTCTTTGCTGACCGCTATTAGATAATGGCTGGTCCGTCCATCTTTCTTGAAGCAGAAGGGAACTGGATGATGTGCTCCTAAATCCCTGAGCGCTTGTTTTAATTGTTGTTTGATGGACTTTTCCCGGCTGATAGGTCCAAGTTCATGCAGCTCTGCCTTCATAGCCTTCACCCGTTCTTTACCAAACAGTGCTTCCATATGGCGAGTGACTTTGCTATTCGAGATACCCATATTGATTCGGTTGTAGTTGAAAAAGAATACCCCATCCGAACCCCACCTTTTCAGCATTGCATTAATTAGCCGGAGGGATAGTCCCACATACCCAAACGGGTCAATAAAAAAGAAGGTGGGGGCCATTTTGGTAGCTTCAAGCTGGCGGACAATTTCATTGCTAACCGGTCCTGTCAAGACTTGTGGTTTGAATCGGAGGCGTTCAATACCTGGCATACTGTTTATGGCATCTTCAAGCTGTTTGGTGTTTTCTGGCGCTGCATCGTTGAAAATGCATTGTACCCGTTCGCAAAAGTCGGGGTTATCCATAATTTTCTGCAAAATCATAAGTGGAGTGGAAAGCGTGCCATCGTCATAACGCCCCTTGCCTGCATAGAGGTCAATGTAATTGAGCACTTTGCCGTTATCCCACCTCTTCTGGACAGCAACCATAATGCTTGCCCAAGACGTAAAATACTCAGTGATAATACGGGCTTTAGCCTTTGATTGCTCTGTAGCGACGGCAAAAAACTTTTTTCCCATGAATTCCTGCCCACTCCATTTCTTTATTCCTGAGCTTCCATGTTACTTTTTGTTCGCCAAGGGCTCAAGAGATTAATATTTACGAAAATGGTGTACCAATTTTTTTGACATATAAACAAAAAGGGGCCGAAACCCCTACTGGTCATCAATTTCCTGTTCTATCTCTCTATCCTCTGGCCTTCTCCAGAGGTCCCGCTCGCAAGCCCACTCAAGCAAGGACTCTTGAAAGAAAACCAATAAGTCATACAAGCAGTGAATGGCCTTGTATTGAAACCATTGGAGTGTGTTCCATTCGTGTTTGTTCATTATCCAGCCCTCCTCCTAGCGGTTCCAAAACACATGGACTTCCTGATACCGGGGCTCCAGGGTGAAAACGTCCCCGCTTAGCTCCATATCTCTGGCCATGGCGGCATAGTCGATATATCCCCGAATATGCTGGGGGACTTGCTCCAGTTCGCCGGTCTCCTCGGTCAAGGATGCGGTAAAGTCCTCCAGGCTAGCGTAACATCCGGCGTATTGGTCTTCCATAGCTTGCTGGGCTTCCTCTAGGTCGCCGCCAAAGTGGGCCAGCAACTCAGAAGCCAAAGACCCATGCGCCTGGATGAACTCGGCCATGGCGGTTACGGTTTCCAAACTCTGATACTCCGACAGAGAGGCGGAGCCAAAGCCCTCATAGTCATGGATGGCCCATTCCTCGGCATCTGGTTCAGGAGAGGCCTCCAGCATGGTCTTGATTGAATCTTGTAGGGTGTCCACATCGTCACAAGGCATCCACCGACCATGTAGCTTCCCGGCGTTGTAAGCGGCCAAACAGGCCACATAAATCCTTGGGGTGAGTTGCTCAATTGCCATTTTCAAATTCTCCAAAAAGTTGAACTGCTACGCACCGGCTAAAATAGGCACACTGCGCCATTTTTTAACCGGCTGACCTTCATAGCGGGCTCCTCTGTGGAGGGCGTGAAATGTCAAGACTGGCTGAAGCATGAAGCCACCCGCAGGGCTCGGTCTTGATCTTTCAAGACCGGAACAGACAATGCCCCAGCGAAGGGCAGCAGGGAAAGCGCCACTTGCGGGAGGGGGCGACGCAGGGAGTGGGCCATGCACTGGTCAGCGATAGACGAAACCCATCAGCCTGCCGCATGGGCCGCTCATCGCAAAGCACCCGGTCCCAAGGGGACCCGCCCAAAACTCTCTAAAACAGTTTCTGTTGGGTAGGCTGGTCCGGCTCTTCTTCCATTTGTTCCGCTATATGGAAGTCGGCAGGTGTAAAGTTCGCTTTGACCACAAGGGGCATCCGGTCATGCACCTTGGCCAGCTCGCCGATAGCCGGGTTGGTTACGACATACACGAAATTCTTTTCAGACTTTTTCAGCAGTAGACCCATGATGTAGGTGTCCGGCGGCATATCAAACCAGCGGGACTTGGGCAGTTTGCCTTTCTCGCTGAACCGCTGGACGGGTATCAACACATTCTGAGGGCCATGCTTTTGCCAGGAGGGAGACTCGATATTGTCTTCCCTGGCCCAGCCGGTGGCGGGAACGTCGATACCGCTATCCTCTCCTTTACGCTTTCCCCATTGGACAAGCTGAAGCTCGCCACCATCCAATAGGACAGGCATCTTGGCAAATGGCATGGGAAAGAATACTCGCCGGGTTTCCATCTGGTGGTTTTCGGGATTGGGAATAATATAATCAGCGCCACCGCACATGCCCAACACCTCCTGATAACGATTCCTGATAGGTCTATCATAGCCCTGTTACTTGTTTTTCCTAGGAAAATCCTATGGCAGCACCAACCCACTATTCCAAAGAGCTTATCGAGAAAACGAAAGAAGTTTGGAATCCACATGTAGGTAGAGATATCACAGACCAAGAAGCGGAAGAGATTATCTATCGCTGGAGCCAGTACCTGAGGCTAATTGAAAAAAGCCTCCAATCTCCCGACTCCTTGACATCCGTAGTCAACAAAGAAATGCTTGAAATCGAACAAAAATTCGAGTAATCATGAGAGAGCCCGGAAGCGGGACGGTAAGAGAAGGAATCGGAGGAGACGCCCCATGGGTGATGCTTTAGCACGGCCAAAAGATGACCCGGCATACGTCCAGGCCATGGCGGATGCCTTTCTGAATGCGGATTTGAACGCCCGCCTCATTCACAACAAGGCTGCCACCTTCCTTCCCCCTGCCCCGGATGACGCTATCGACGGGGTGTTTATGGGCGACCTGCTCATCGTCAACCGGAGCATCAAGCACAAGCCCAACAGCGTTATCTTTGCAGAGATAGCCGGGGAATTCTGCCTCCGCAGGTTGCGTAGATATGGCAACGACTGGATTCTTGAGGATGACAAGGGATACAGCCCGCCCCGGATGGTTACGAATGAGGATTATTACCATGGGACGGTCACGCATAGCATTCATCCACTTTTGTAATGCCTGTCTTTGCGCTGGTGGACTGCAATAGCTTCTATTGCAGTTGCGAGGAGCTGATAAATCCGAAGCTCAAGGGGCGGCCTGGGGTGGTGCTATCCAACAATGATGGGATGGCGGTTGCCATTAACCGGCTGGCAAAAGAGCTGGGCATTGGCCTGGATGCTTTTCACCTCAACAGGAGCAAATGGGACAGCATGGGCGTCTGGTATCGCTCCAGCAACTATCCCCTCTACGCCGAGATGAGCGGTCGGGTCATGTCCACGCTGAAGACCTTTTCGCCCCTGGTAGAGCTTTATTCGGTGGATGAAGCCTTCCTTGATATTACCGGCGTCCAGGATTACGAAGCCTATGGACGGCTGATAAAGCAAACCATTGAGCAATGGTGCGGTATCCCGGTATCCGTGGGGATTGCCCGGACCAAGACCCTGGCGAAGCTGGCGAATCATCTGGCGAAGAAGTCCAAGAAAAACCGCTCCGGTGTTATCAGTCTGGTTGATTCGCCCTATATGGAGGCCGCTCTGAAGCGGGTTCCAGTCCAAAGCGTCTGGGGTGTCGGCTACCGCTGGGGAGAGCGCCTGAGACACAATGGCATACTTACCGCTCATGACTTGGCCATGGCGAATCGGAACTGGCTGCTCAAGAAATTCAATGTCGTGCTGACCCGGACAGCCCTGGAGCTGGGCGGGACCTTTTGCCTGCCGCTGAATCTGCATCCGCCTACCAGCAAGTCAATCATGCATTCCATGAGTTTCGGACGCCTGCTGACCGAATTGAAGGAGCTTCGGCAAGTGCTGAGTACCTATGCCGCCGCTTCAGCCGAGAAGATGCGCCGGGAGGAGTTGGCCTGCACTTGGGTATACGTGTTTCTCGAAACCAACCGCTTCAGGGATGAGCCACAATATAACCCCTGGATTAAACTCCAGTTGCCCCATGCCACTGACTTCACTCCCGAGATTACCGAATACGCTCTCCATGGGCTGGAGGACATCTACAAGGACGACTACCGATACAATAAGGGCGGTGTCCTGGTACATGGTCTCATTCCGGCAGGTGAACGGCAGACCAACATGTTCGACCCGTGGGACAGGGAGAAGGTGGCCCGCATCAATCAGGCATTGGACGGCGTGAATTCCATCTTCGGCCCCGGCACCATGCGGCTGGGCTCGCAAGGCTTCCGCAATTCAAATTGGCGCACCAGAGCCAACCATCTCTCATCCATCACCGCACCGGGCAAGGGCTCCGAGTTCCAACACAATCCCCGCATGGTGGAGCTGGGGCAGAGTGTGCCGCTGTATCGTTCCCTCTGATTCTGACGCCTCCATGCAAAAAACCTAGGTAAACCTTCACTGCAATAGCGGAAATGCTTGAGGCGTGGCGGTATCAGCATGTTCATCCTGTGAAGGATAGAGAGTTAGATATTCAATTTGCAAGTGAAGCGGGCGGGTTCAAGTAGTGTGCCTGCGTAAAGGCTGGCTGAATAGAAACAGGGGAATTCATGCAATCTCGCCTTGGTCATCAGCTTGCCTGTCTGCGTCCAGCTATCAAGGGTGGGTTGGGTGGGGACAGAAGCGGCCATGGCTTGAATAAGCATAAGGCTACATCCTAAAGGGGGGTGGCCTTGTGATTGAAGGGGTTAGGCTGAAAAAATATGAGCAGAATTATTGTACCGTGCAAGTTATGGGTCCATTTTCTTCTTGAATTTTGCTGAACCGTGCCCCCGGTGCTCGCTCAGGCGCTCGGTAACATCTCTGATGACCTCACCTGTCTCCAAATTCTCGACCTTCTCTTTGTAAAGGTCATTGTCACGGTCTTGCAGCCTCTGTAATAAGATAAGCCGGTCTCCTGCATCACGGCGCTTCAAGCGCAATTTCTCGAATAGGTATTTGTTGCTTTTTCCAATCCGTTTTAAGGGGTCTTTCCCCCTTAGAAAAGTCTTGGTTTCATCAATCTGGACTGCCAATGAATCGCTGGTATTCACAGCCACAAGCTTTTCAATTGAATTGCAATTGGGGCAAGCAGTTTCCACCTCAAGGACTGACGGGTCAGAAAATTGATGCTGGCATTGATTGCAGAAGATGTTCTTTTTCATATGTAATACGGGCCTTACACCCTAACAAACCGGCATAATTACCAGTAGTATAGCTTGCTATTCCTTCATTTCAAATGCCGGTAATCCCAAGGGCGAATGCCTCCATCAGATGAAATCCATACACCTCGGCGCATCTTCTGTGCAAAGGTTTGAGCGTTCTGGTATTTTCCTCCAGAGTATTTTGCATAGTCGTAAGCCAAACCCCAGCCAACCAGCTCTTTTTGAACATCCATCCCATTCACAAAAACATCACAAACCCGCCGCTTGTAGCTCCAACCGCTGCATTCCAACGTGGATTCCCGGCCTACAACCATCCGGCTCAGATAATCCCGTGCTTCCGCTGCAAAGGGCTGGCCGATTTCCGGGGCGTCAATTCCAGAAAGCCGGACTCTTAAACCGTCTTCCAGTGTGCAGGTATCCCCATCATGGCAGGATACAAGCCGTTCGGCCATGGCAGGGGAAGCCAAGACCATCGATATGCCAAGCAGAAGAGCAATCTTCTTCATTTTCAATCGGACCGGCTGGGCCTGCCGCCCTTCTGAATGGCTTGACTCTTGGGGATATAGATGCAATTGCGGGTGCATTTTCGTGCCCAATAGCTGTTGGGCTTATGAAAGACGCCGCTTTCCTGGTTGAAGGCCACGATTTCATCTGGAACTGTGGCTGATTCTGTTGGAGATGCTTCAACGACGGTATTATCGGGCGCTGTTACTGGCGGGTTCAAGCGCTCCTGCTTGATGGAACGGGTGAGGGCCGGAGGCAGGGCTTCCGTTCGGAGAATGGGCGTCGGTGTTTTGGGCTTACTGGCCTGAAGGGGTGTCCCAACCGATGGCACGGAAACACGGTTGGCATTGACAGCCATTTTCTGGGGCTGAGTATGTGGCTGAGGTTTCTTCTGCGGGGTCTGGGTGGTCCGTATTGCTGCTTTGGGAGCCGGGGTGACATCTGACACCGGATGGACAATCTTTGTTTCTTCCTGGGCCTCAGGGGCATGTATCCCATTCAGTCCGACAATCCCGATGAGTATCAGCGATGCAGCCAGTAATCCACCTACTAATACGCCCATTACTCTGATAGCTGGCCTCCATCCCTTTTCTATAGGGGCTTGCTGGGAAAAACTTGGCTGGTATTCAATCAGCTTGGAGCCGGAAGGTTCCTCCTGAGCGGGAACGGGTGTATTGATAACAACTGGCAACTTATCTTTAAAGATTTGGTGCAGTTGCTTTCGGGCTCGCCAACCACCTTCTTCGACCACATCCATCCAGGTGAACCGATACACGGTGATACCAGCCAGTTGAATCGCATTCTGACGCTGGAAGAAGTTGTTAAAAACATGCTTGTACTGGTAGAACTTACCCCGTCCGTCCAGCTCGATGCCTATTTTTTCGGTTCCACTTGGATAAACATAGTCGATAAAGTAGTTTTTACCGTCCGCACCCTGAATCGGGTACTGGGCCGTCAGGTAATCCTGCCAGGAGCAATGAAATACCTGGGAGAACAGGGCTTCAAACCGCCGCTCCAGTTCGGAATGGCCAGACTGGTTATAAGCCATAAGCCCCGCTCCTCGCTAAGGACTCTATCCGATGTTCGAACAACTCTTGATTTAAACCAGGAGACAGCTCAAGTGTTGGCTCAAATAAAGCCCAAGACTTTATTTTTTGACACTTTTCCCAGTTGACCATCAGTAGCGCTTCTCGGATTTCTTTTTCCGAATCAGGCAGATGAGAGTCTCTGATACAGATTCGAGCGTATTTTACGGCTTCATGCGTCAGTGCGTAGACGCATTGGTTCTCAAATTGCAAGCTGGGCAGTTGGGTCTTGACTGGGGTGAGAATGGGGCGTGTTTGGCAGGGGATAACAAAAAGTTCGATAGGATTGCCGGTCCAAATGGCGTTATTTTGCTCATTTTTGGCTTGCCGGACATCGTTAAAAATACGGCTCTGCTGGATGCCACTGATAGTAGATTGCCGTATCTCGGCAAAAATCGCCTCGATTTCCTCGGTGGATAGGCTGTAGATACTTTTACCCTTTAAAGTGAAGTTGGGAAGTCGCTTAAACTGTTCCGTAGCTAAGGGATTCTGGGCAAATATATCGTCATACTCCTTTCGGAAAGAATAAGACGGTGCCGATTTCTCCCGCCGCAAGACCTTTAAACTGGATAGTGACTCTATGCGTTCCAGTGCCTTCCTGCCTTTATCCTGGGTCACATCTGACCAAGTGAGTCTGACAGGCTTGTACCCGGCTTCCACCAAATCATTCTGCCGGTCTGAGAACTTGGACAGCGTTTCCCCGTACTTTTCAAACTTCACCCTGCCGTCAAGTTCAATAGCGATATGTGGGTTGTTTTTGGGCACATAGTCAATGCGATAGGTCTTGCCGTTCACGTCTACCCGTTTCTGAGGCGTGAAAAGCTCATTTACTGGCCGCCCATAGGCTTGCTGAACCAGTGTTTCAAAGCGCCGTTCTAATTCGGAACGGTTATTCTCGTCATACCCCATCGCTGGCTCCAAGAAGCAGGCATGGAGACATCAACCCACTGCACAGCACAGCAGGCTCAGAAACTTTTCCTCTGGGCAGCACAACGACAAACCCCTTCTGGGCGTGGTAACGTTTAAGAGACCCATATTTAGATGGGCCAAGTGTAAAGCCCTTTCTTTGTATCAGGACTGATACACAAAATCAAGCTTTGGAGTAAAATGTCGTATGACCCGCATCGGGGATAAACTGAAAGAGCTTCGTGGGAACCTGAGTCTCTTTGATGTAGAGAAGGGAACAGGGATAACACGGACCAGAATCAGTGAGTACGAAAAGGGAAAGTACCTTCCCACAATACCAACATTAAGAAAGATGGCTGATTTTCTGGAAGTGCCTTGGCAAGAACTCTGTTTTCTTTACCTGGAAGACCTGTATACAGACCCGGAACAAAGGTCTGTTGTACTTGAATGGGCTAAAAGCCATCCGGAATCCTTTGATGAGAATTGGTTCATACAACGTTTCAAGGCTCTATCCCAGGAAAAGCAAGAGGAATTGCTGGCCAAACTGCAATCCATCCTCAAACAAAGTGAGACATAGACAGCCTTGGAGATGTCTATCAGACTTGTATTTCAGGCAAAATATCGACCCGCCCCTCCGACCGGAAATACCAAAAATCCAGTTTTTCCACAAATAATGAAACAGATTTGAATTCCACTTTTCTTCAGGCGACAGACAGCCTAAAATAGAGGCATGAGACCATCCTGCCCAAGATGTAAAAAGCAGAATCCCCACAAGTACGGCCATGCGCTCAACCGCCAGCGCTGGAAGTGCCGTTCCTGTTTGTATGCCTTCACCCTACAAAAAATGCGCTACTTGCCCGCTGACATCCTTTTCCAGACCGTCAAATTGTATGAGGCAGGGATGAGTTCCAACAGGATTGCCAAGCGCCTGGAAATGTCTCCTACCACCGTCTTGAAGTGGGTTCGCTTATTATCGCCTTCCAGTGGGCGTATCCACCGAAAACCGACCCGCTCGGTTTTTCCTCCCGAAGTCACGGAAGCCTTCCGGCAAATGCGGCAACACCGAATCATTGAGACCGACTGCAAGCGATATGCGGCACTCTCCTGGTCAATGTGTGATAAATCCATCACCTGATTTCCGACCTTTTTAAATGCCTGGGACAACTGGGTGTTTCCTTTTCACTTCCTGTGATTTTAGGTGGTACACACGAAGTCATTAATAATACTTGTTATCTGCTCCGTGTGTACCACTTTGCAAAAGAAATGGAAGGCCCCCGGATGGTGTCCAGAGGCCTTCATAAGAAATCAGAATGTTTGCATCAATCCCATTGCTGCATGGCTTGAATAAGCTGCATTTCGGAATCAAGGCAATAGAGTCTTGTTGTGGTAATGGACGAATGCCCCATTGCCTTCTGCACCAAGGGGAGGGGCCTGCCCTTCAAGAGATTGTGGGTTGCAAAGTACCGCCGTAAGGCGTGGGGGCTCACCTGAACCTTGGCTTGCTTCCCAATCCGTTCAATCCGGGAATGCAGCCCTCTCCGTTTCAATGGCACACCTTCCACCGTCAAGAACAGATTTGTTTGCCTTGGTGGACTCCCTCTATCCAGCAAGTACACCGTCATCAAACGAACAGTCTCTTGGGTCAGTCCAATAATGCGTCTTTTTGAGCCTTTCCCCAATGGAATCACCAGTTGTCCTGCCTTCAGGTCAACATCGGACAGCTTGATGGCGCACAGCTCGGACGCTCGGATTCCTGTCGAGGCCAGCAGATTAACCATGAGACGTTCAAAACTGTTATCGCAAGCGTTCAATAGGCTGCCAAGCTCTTCTTCGGTAATCGTAAACCGCTTGGGTGGTATGTGCCGCTTAGGGCGTAATGCCTTGATGGGTTCCAGAAAATCTGACTCCAGGGCATTCTCCATGATGAGGAACTTGGCAAAACAGGTCAGGGCCTCGTAAAACTTCAGCTTCTTGGCGAAATTGTTGGCTGGAATCCGCATCAATTCGGATTGGAAAATCTTCTGCGTCAGCGTGGTGTGCTTTTGCATGAACGGCTCCACATAGATGCAATAGGTTTCCATTGTCCTAGGGCTGAAGGGCTTGCCGGTGAGCAGCCCCTTGGCCATGGCTTGTTTCCATGCAGGTACGGCTTCAGTGTGTGTCCGATAGGGTGAACACGGTTTTTCCGCTTCCTCCTGGGCCTGCTGCATCGAAAGCAGGACGACCTCCACCGCTTGTGGGCTAATCAGGTAGGTCTTCCGCTTGCCGTAGGGCTTGGGAATGGCAGGAAGCCGTCCCGATTCGCACCAGCGCATCACGGTTTTAACCGAAATATTCAATTTTTCGGCGGCATCCGAAACAGATAGAAACCCCGGTTGGACATGTCCAACTTGTGTCCAACTTTTGGATTTTACAGGTGTCGAATCTTGGGATTTCTCACCAAGCAAAAAATCACCGGAACGCTCTGAAAAGCCTTCTGGTGACTGGTTTCTGGGAGGTGAAAAAGTGGTCGGGATGACAGGATTCGAACCTGCGACCCCTTCGTCCCGAACGAAGTGCGCTACCAAGCTGCGCTACATCCCGATGTGTGTTTGGTCACCCTGTATTATGGGGGAAAGGGTAGCGCATGGCAACCCTGCGCGACAGGAAAAGGCAAAATCACCGCCCAAACACCGAACAAAGACCTCACCCACTACATATATCTGCAATCAATACATCACCCCATAGCTGATTGGGCAATAGCCCTAAACTCATCCTTACTTTAAACTGAGTTTCAAGAAATGTTTGAAGCTGGCAACTTGCCAGTTGTTTATTAGCGCATCATTCTTTCCGCTCTTGCAACCAACTATATAGAAGGAAGGCTGTATGGTCGTTCACTATGACGATTGTCCCGACTGTGGATTCTGGGATCTGGCTCCCCGGCAAATTTTGGTAGGTTGTGCATCCCAAAGCACTACCTCAGTCCGGGAATATCGGGAAATTCTCACTTTGAAGTGCCAGAACTGCGGCTGGCTTGGCGAACAACCACTGAAAAAGCACCGTGCTGTTTAAAGGTCTTTCAGTGCTTCGGAAACTATCCAGCCTGCGCTCCAGCAGGCCTGAAAGTTAAAGCCGCCTGTCAGACCGTCGATATCCAGGATTTCGCCACCAAAATACAGGCCCGGTACGCGCTTGCTTTGCAGGGTTTTGAAATCCACTTCCTTCAGAGCCACCCCCCCACAACTCACAAATTCTTCCTTGGAAGGACTTTTACCGCTAACCTGCAAGGGTAGTCGTTTTATATGCTCCACCAGCCGATTCAGCGTTTTTTTGCCGATCAGTTCCGCTTTTTCCTCCAGATGGGCCCCGCTTTCTGCCAACAAGGCTTGCCACAGTCGGTTGGGCAGCGCTGGAAATGAAATGTTTCCCAGTTTTTTCTTGCCCTCCGTGTGCATGAACCGCTCCTGAAGCGTATCCCGCAGAGCGTCTTCTGACTGGGTGGGAAGACAATCCAGAATGAGCGTGGCCTGATACCGACTCTCGGCCAAGGCCCGGGCCCCCCCAGGCGGATAGGCGGTAAATCAGGGGGCCGGATAAACCGGTATGGGTAATCAACACCGGGCCTTCCGCCATGAAGGTTTCTGCTTTATGAGAGCCTTTGACCACCAGTTTGCCCTTGGCCTCAGGCAGGGCAATGCCTTGCAGATCCTTCAGCACCGCATTGTGAATCGTGAATGGAAACAGGGAGGGCACCGGCGGCAAAACCGTATGGCCCAAACCCTTGGCCAGTTCCCATCCCGTCGGACTGTAGCCAGTGGCCAGCACGCACAAATCAAACCGATCGACGGCTTGAGCGACCCTGACTTCAAAGCCCGCCTCGGTTTTCTGAATGCTTTCCACCCGGCTTTGGTTGTGAATGCGAATGCCATGGCGTTTGGCCAAAGCGTGAAACAGTTCCAACACTTCCCCCGAGTTGTCCGATCGGGGGAACATGCGTCCATCCGGCTCGGTTTTCATCTTTAAACCCCGTTGCTCAAACCACTTCACGGTGTCTTTAGGCTGAAAGCGGGCAAACAGGGATTTCAGCTCTCGCTGCCCACGCGGGTAGAATTCCACCAGCCGAACCGGATCAAAACAGTGATGGGTCAGGTTGCAACGTCCCCCGCCAGAAATGCGCACCTTTTGCAAGGGCTTGTGTCCGGCTTCAAAAATGGTGATCTCCGCAGCAGGGTTCTTTTCAGCGGTATTAATGGCCGCAAAAAAGCCAGCTGCCCCGCCGCCGATGATGGCGA
>DAIDMR010000308.1 GCA_027448865.1 Vampirovibrio sp. | reverse complement strand
CAAATGGGCTTTGATGTCATGCACATCAACACCCACAAAACCTTTGCCACCCCTCATGGCGGTGGCGGCCCCGGTTGTGGCCCGGTAGCGGTCACCAAAACCCTGGCTCCCTATCTGCCTGCCCCCATCGCTGATTTTGACGGACAGCAATACTTCCTGAACGAAGATCGGCCCTTGTCGGTGGGTAAAGTGAAGGCGTTTTACGGCAATTTTGAGATGATGGCGCGAGCCCTGACCTATATTCAGGCTTACGGGGCGGAAGGCCTGTCTCAGGTCAGTCAGGATGCCGTGTTGAACGCCAACTATCTGAAGGCCTGCCTGCAAGAGGATTATCAGGTGGCGTTTGATCAGGTCTGCAAGCACGAGTTTATTTTGACCAACGCCAATCAAAAAGTGCATGACTCGCACCTGAACACCATGGCCATCGTCAAGAGGCTGATGGATTATGGGTATCACCCGCCGACGGTGTACTTTCCGCTGATTGTGCCCGAAGCCATGATGGTTGAGCCCACCGAAACCGAGTCCAAGGCCACGCTGGATCACTTTGTAGCGGCCATGAACGCCATTGCCGAGGAGTGCCGCACTCAGCCGGAACTGGTGCTGAACGCCCCACACACCACCCCGGTCAGCAAAGTGGATGAAGTGGCCGCCGCCCGGAGCCCCAACCTGAATTACTTCGGCCAGTCAGCCTCTTAGAGGCTATCCAAAAAGTAGAACAACCGGTTGTTCTACCAAGTACCCCAAAGCACAGGAAAACGGTGCTGTAAAAGCGGTGCCTGAGACAATTTGGCTGAATTAATGGGATTCCAGCAAATTCAGGCGTTCAAACTGCTCAATGACCGCATCATCCAAAAAACTGCCCGCCGTTTGGGGCAAGGGCGGCAATAAGCCCAAAATGGGCACAGCCAAAAACGGCTCCAGTGTTTCCCGCAAACTATGCACCGCCGGATCGGGGTCATCCGCTCGCCAATTGGAAAACACCACCCCTTTTACCTCCAGCCGCTGGGAGAGTAAGGCGTCTACCGTCAGCAACGTGTGGTTCATGGTTCCCAGATTGGGGCGAGCTACCACCGCCACGGGCAACTGCAACATGCGAGCCAGATCCAGCATCTCAAAGTGCGGGGCGACCGGCACCCGAAAGCCCCCGGCTCCTTCCACCAGCACCACCTCGTAACGGGTCTGTAGCTCCTTGAACTGGGTCAAGATTCGGCGTGGCTGAATGGTTCGCTCCGGATCGGCGGCATAAGGGGCCACCGGCAATGGAAAGCAATACGTACAATACGCGGGCACTTCCACACTGACCAGATGCTTGACCTGCTCGGGATCTTCCGGGTGGTTGGCATCAGGCGAACCGGTTTGAATAGGCTTAAACACGCAGAAGGATTTGCCCTGCCGGGTCAGCAAGGCCGCTAACCCGGCAGTCAGAACGGTTTTACCAACCCCGGTATCTGTACCGGTAATAAACAGAGACATCAGCGAGTCCGTTCAGGCTATACGCTCAGGGCCATGTCCGCTTGCAGGGACTGAGATTGCGCACCCGGCACCCGACTGGCAAAGCGGGGCATAATGTCGGCGGAAGTAATCAAGCCGTAGAAACCACGCTGGTGCATTTCAGTGGCCCGCAACATAAAGCCCAACGCAGGGCCGCACACGTTGTCCACCATGGTGGCTTCATCGCTAACTACAAACTGATGACTACCAACGGCACCACTCATGGTGCGTCCGGTCACGGTGACAGTGGTATTCACCGGTTTTTTGGCGTTGCGGGTATCCACCAGACCGCCCACACGCACCCGATCCCGGGGGCAAACGCCGGCCAGTTCCAGAATCACGTCATCAGCGTGTTCCATGTCCACCAGCTTCAGCAGGCCGTTGCGTACGCTCAGCTCTTCAGCGATTTCCTCGTCGCTCATGCAGGCCACCCGCTTGGCATCAAAGCCTTCCAGGTGAATGAAATCTTCGCGCACGGTAGCTTTATAGGCTTCCCAGTTGGCGATGCCCACTCCGAAATGAATGTTCACATCCAGCACTTCCACAAAGGAATGCGCGGCCACGGCGGCCACGGTGGTCAGGAAACCCGGGGTCGCGCCCGCGCCAGTGACGTACAAAATCCCTTGCTCCCGCAATGCATCATGCAGCTCAAATAAACGCTCCACCGCCTCAGTGCGTTTCAGGGCATCCACAAATACACCTTTAAAGCCGGTTTCAGCCACAATGCGCTTCACGGTATCGGCGAAAAACTCTACCGGCAAATTGGGCAAGGCCATAAACACAGCGTCGATTTCATCGGCATGGGCCTTTAATAGGCTAATGATGGAGTCCGAATCGGAGTGAAGGGGCTGGCTTAATTCGTAAGATTCGGTCAGGGAAAGGCCATTGACGTTAAACGCAAAGCCCTGGCTATCGGCTACGGCCACCAACTTAAAATCGGGGCGATGGGGAATCAGACGGGCCATCCCTTTGCCCAATCCACCGAAACCAAAAACGGCCACACGTACTGCCTGCTGCATACCAAAATCCTCATCTCATTGTGCTGATGGCATATATATAATCCAACTCTACCCAAAAGACGCCCGTGGAACAACCACACCCACGCTTCAAGCCCTCTGGCGTTTTCCGTTACAACGAGCCTGAAGTGCCTTGCAGCACTTGCAGCCGCCCCACCTGATTGTAGTAACAAACGGCCAAAGCAAGACCATCCGCGGCATCATCCGGCGTGGGTTTTTGATCCAACTTCAACAGTTGAATCAAAGCCTCCTGCACTTCAGATTTCTCAGACTTCCCGTACCCGGTAACCGCCTGCTTCACCTGCATGGGGGTGTACTCGTAAACCGGCAAGTTAAAGCGATGGGTCAACATCAGGATGACCCCCCGGGCCTGGGCCACCGGTATAATGGTGGTGTTGTTCCGAAAGTAGAATAGCCGCTCCAGAGAAACCACATCCGGCTGAAGCTGCTCCATCACCTGGGTGAGATCATCGTGAATTTCTTGCAGGCGTGCCCCATCCGACTTATCTTTGGTAGTGGCGATAATTCCCCACTGGCATGCCCCGAACTCCTCCCCTGCCCAGCCTGCGGACTGGTTGGCATCCCGCACGGTTTCCACCAGGCCAAAGCCCACTCTGCCCAATCCCGGATCAATGCCTAAAATTCTCATAGCGGCATTATAACAAGAGACCGTACCCCCGCATGACAGCTTCTTTTCCCAAATCGTCCATTTTACAGCCCCTATGGGATGCCAAATTTCTAAGGAAGTCTCTCTGGATGGCCCTTTGGGGGTTGCTATTGGGACTCAGCGCGCCGGGCTACAACCAGTGGTGGTTGGCCTGGTTAGCGATTGCGCCGGCACTCCTGTGGGCCTACCAATGCCCCACCTTTAAACAAAGAGCCTGGGGTGGATTCTGGTTCGGATTTTGCTTTCAAGCCGTTTACTGCCTCTGGTTTTTCGATTTACACCCCCTGACCTGGCTGGGCTTTGATGAACTCAGCAGCCGTTTGGTCACGCTGGCTGGATGGCTCCTGATTGGCACTGAGGGGGGGCTTTTAACCAGTGCCTTTTTTGGACTGGCCGATCCCAAAAAGCCTTTTTTGTGGAGACTCTTTGGCCTTCCCTTCGCCTGGGTTTCTCTGTTTTATCTGCTAAACGCCACTCCCTTGGCCCTGCCCTGGGGTTTACTGGAATACACCCAAGCCGGATTGTGGCCCATGCGCTGGCTGGCCAGCCATGGAGGGGGATGGCTCATTACGGCGCTTCTGATTTTTTTCTCCGTGCTACTGGCAGAAAGCATTCACTCCGCCAAAGCAGGGCGCTTAAAGACATCAAGCCACCTGACAACGCTTTGTTTGCTTTGTCTGCCGGGCCTGCCAGCCATGCTCAATACGTTGCCGGAGCCGCAGATAGTCGCCCATGTACCGATGCCGGTGGCCATTATTCAGGCCAATATGCCCATTGAACTGATTCGCTCCGGCCAGTTGACCGAAGAAGAGATTAAGCCCGCATACCTGCAACCCATACAAACAATGTATTTCCCGACAGGAAGCCTGATTTTACTCCCGGAAGAAGGCGCAGCACCAGGCCTGGTAGACTTAAAATCCCCTCTGGATCACCCGATTCTTGAACAGCTGGCTCATCTGGCCCAACATAAAGCCGTTTACATTGCGGTCGGCATCAGTAGCCACTCCCAAAAGGGGCAACTGTTCAACAGCATCGCTCTACTACCCGCCACCAAATCGGAACCAATCCGCTTTTACCACAAGCGACGACTGGTCCCCTTTGGAGAATATACCCCTTACCAGCTGGGAGAGTTTCTGGGCAGTACCCTGCGAACCTTTCAGGTCGACTACTCTGCCCCTTACCAAGTGGGGCAAAGCAATCAGCCTTTACCGGCAGGCTCCTACCAACTGGGTGGGCTGGTCTGCTTTGAACTCATTGACGGATCGTTCACGAAGGCTTACCGCAGGCGAGGTGTCGATTTGCTCATTAACCTCAGTAATCTGGGCTGGTTTCATCAAAACCCGCTGATTGAGGCCCAGTTTCTGGCCATCGGCCAACTGCGCGCGGCAGAAAGTAAAACACCGTTGGCCATTGCCAGCAACACGGGTATTTCGGCCATCTTGTCCGCCACGGGGGCCATCCTGAAACGGAGTCATCCCTTGCCGCCACGGCAGACAAGGCCCAAGCCTTGGCAAAGCCAGGTGCTTTTTTACAACAACTGACCGAGGTAAAACGCGACCAGAATAAGTCATACTCGAGAGGAACCCCCAATAAATATCAGAGTGGGCTTATACTGAAACATAGCGAACTATAAATTTACGGTTGCACGGCGAGAGTTCATGGATGTCCAAAATGCCTAGTGGGATTGGGAGAACTCAAATTTATCATGAGATCTGATACACAAAAGCTGGTGGCCATTGGACTGTATAAACCATCCCCGTCTGGCCTGCTTCACCAGTGCGAGGAGCTTTTGGTGTATGGCGTCCTCAGTCAGGCCGCCCGACTGGCCAACGTCCAATACAAGGATCTGGCTACGGTGAACGATAAAGTAGAACCCCAGTGGTTCGGCGCTTCCGAAAACCTTTACTCAAGAGACTCCCTGAACAAGCTGAAGCAAATTTGCCAGTCCACCCGTACCCATTACCTGTTAACCGGCGTCCTTCAACAGGCGGCCCAGCTTAAAAGCGAACTGCGGGTCGAAGTCAGCCTATACAGCCTAAAGAAAGATACCATTTTATTCACCGATAAAACCGTTTTGTGCCTGGATACTGAAAACATTGGCGATGGCGGGGATCCTGAAATTCCGGTAGAGGAATTGAACCGGGTGATTAATTCTGTCGTCTCTCAAATCCTGAAAGCCATCGATCCTGAAGCATCCTGCACCCGGCCAGAGGACTTACCCTTGCTCGGCCATTCGCTCTCGGCCATCAAGCTCATACTCAAGGCCCACCGCGTTTCCAGTAACACCGAAAAAATTGCGATGTACGAGAGCGCCTTGCGAGAAGATCCCCGCATGGAAACCGCTTACTATCATCTGGCACGTTGCTTCAGGAACGAGTATGAGCTGGAAAAAAGCGTCATTTTTTACCGGGAAGCCCTTAAAATTTCTCGGGCCTCCGCCAGAAATAAAGCCATTTACGCCACCGAGGCTGGGGTTGGCTGCGCCCTGCTGGGCAAGAATACGGTGGCCCTCCAGTGGTGGCACAAAGCCATTGAATATGACCCCGACTACATTAATCCCTACTTTAACATTGCCAACACCCAGGAAGATCTGGGCAATTACACCGCGGCTGAAGAATATTTTTTGAGGGCGCAGGAATTGGCCCCCGACGACTTCCGAACCTTTTTAAACCTGGCCCGCATTTATTCCAAACTGGGCCAGTGGGATAAGGCCCTGAACCAGTACCAGTTTCAACTGAAAAGCGAAGCGAACGATCCCTGGTGCCACAGTGATTTAGCCACCTGTTACCTGAACCTTGGCGAAATTGAAAATGCCAAACGCCATTTGGAGCAGACCGTGGCTCTGGATCCCCAAGGTGAAGCCGGGGAATACGCCCAGCTCATTCTGGGCGGATTGGGCTAAAAATCAATCTTCTTGCCCACGCCCGGGCCTTTCCCCTTGCCGTGCCCGCTTTCCAAACCCATAAGTCATGGGAGGGCCCTGAAAAGCCTTGTCCTTGCATGCCTTTTTTCTTTCATCAATAATAACCTCACTTTAACAGCCTCACTTTCAGTTAAATTCTAAATCACACACACGCTTAAGCGCCCCCTGCCTGAATCCCCCAAGCCCTGCGCCTGTGACAGTGTTCACGGCCTTCCCCAATTATTAAGATTTTTTACACTCAACAGTCTGTCATGTCGCACAAACATTCATTGAGGGGTTTTAAGAAGGCAAGATTAAGCAAGTTTCCCAAAACTCAGGAGATTTTCCCCAATGAGCTACCTGCCCAATACCCCGTACGCTCCCACAACCCCAATGCTACCCCCGCAGCTGGGATTGGGCGGACAGAACCCCATGACCCCATTGCCCCCCATGCCT
>DAIDMR010000307.1 GCA_027448865.1 Vampirovibrio sp. | reverse complement strand
CGCGTAGCGCAGGGCATCCATGGCGTTACCCTGCCAGAACAAAGCCTGCGCCAACTTTTTGGAGATACCGGCCTCTCGGGGGTTCAGTTGCGATGCCCGTTGCAGCAAAGTCACCGCCTCGGCCCGCATGGCCGGGTCCCAACTCCACATTTCCCCCAGATTGGACAAGGCTTCCACCTGGTTGGGATTCAACTGTAAGACTTTCTGATAGGCAGCCTTGGCCTTTGCGAAATCGGCGGGCATACCCTGCTTCTGGTATGCACGGGCCAGCCATAAAAAAGCGTCGTCGCTTTGTGGATTTTGACGGGAGGCTTGCTCAAACAACGGGATGGCCTTGGCCACATAGCCCCGGTTATAGTTGGAAATCCCCTGCTTTAAAACGACGGAACTGCCACCCGATGCTTTGGCGGCTGGCCGACTGGACGTTTTGGCCAAGGCCAGCAACTGACCCTCCGGAGAACGCTCGTCCAGCCGCTGGTGCCGGCGTGAGTCTTCCAGAGCCAAACCCTGAAACTCAATGGCTTCCTGTGGGGTGTCCTCCGGCAACGGACTTGAATCAGCCTGAGGATAGCGCCATTGCATCGCCCCGGAGATGGTTGCCGGTGTGACGGCCTGAGCGCTAACGCCAAGACCAATACTCAGGGCCAAGGTTATTCCAACCAATTCTTTTTTCATCTTACTCGTCTGTCCCGTTATTCCAGGGGAGGCTGTCCCCAGTTCGCTATGCGCTTTACCCGGTTCACTCACGCCTAACCGGTCAGGTCACTGAACACAAAAGGTAATGACACTCGAATCGTCTTACTGACTTACGCTTTCATACTTATCTCATCATTATACTTGTTTTTATTATTATTTAGAACTCCATTCACGGAAAGACGGCTTTATTCCGCCATCAGGGTTTTAAAAGCCTTGCTTTCCGGTGGCTCGTGCAAGCGGGCGCTCAACAGATCCAGCGTTTTCATATCCAGTCCGTCAAAGTAAACCAGGGCCACATGGTTGCCATAGTAAACCGACACGTCAATGACTTCCCCCGGGTATTTTTCGATCTGCTGACCATCCCAGGACAGTTGAATCCAGACTTTTTGACGAATCTGCAAATCGGTACGCGCTTTTAAATGCACAATCACACCCAGCTCGCTGACCTCTTGCGTCATACCCGCCACCGGCGCGGAGCCATCCACCGGAATGAGGGTACAGTTCATAAACTTGCTGACCGATGGCGCCACCCGGATCAGGCGCTCTTTGGGGCGATAAATTTGTCGGGCCAAATCCACCCGTTGCTCGTTGGTCAACTGGGAAAATTCCAGTCCCGCTTTCAACTGACCACCGCCCACATCCTCGATGCGGCGCACCACGGCGGACAGCTCGCTGATATCTCCCGATTGCCACTGAATCCGGATGCGAACGGGCTGCTCCACTTGCAACTGGGGGCCTTTCTTTAGATACACGGAAACACCCGATTCACTGATTTCGTTGGAAAAACCAACCACAAACTGATTGTTCACATTCAAAACGCAGGACAAGGTGGCCTGAAAACGGGGCGCTCCTCGCCGCAAGGGCGCTTCCACCGCCGAACTCAGGCGGAACGGGGTCATCATTAATTGCCAGAAAGATTTGGAGGTGTGGGTATACACGTAATCATCGGCCCAAATCTCGGCGAAGCCAAACATGTGGCGCACCAGTTTTTGATGCTGCTCCTCGGTGCGGTTGACCACCTGAAAGCCGACGTAATGACGGTTGTTTTCATCCACAATGCTGCGCACCACCTGCACGGACAAAATGGTGGTCTCGTTAATATCCCAATCCATAATTTTGAGCAGAACCGTACCCGAAAGGGGCACCGGCTCATCAAAGACCACCGCCACGCCACTTTCGCTGATGTTGGTGGTATAGCCCACAGCGATAGAATTATCCAGTAACTTCAGCTCACAACGAATGCGGCGAAAAATACGCGGGGTGATCCGAAACTGGGGACGCTCCTGAGCCACATAGATGGCGCCCAGCAACAACACCAGATTGTAGAGGGCCCAAACCAGGTTGGTGTAAATCCCCCCGGCGTACTCCGGTGTCTGGATGCCACGAATGATGGCCATGCCAATCCCCACCACGGTCAGGGCGGCAATCATGACCTGCGGAAATACAATACGCCAGTTGAAATTGAGCTTCTCCGTCAGCCCCCCCTTGGGTGTCACCCGAAACTTGGCCCGGGTGGGAGAGAGAAAGGTCAGGAAGGTGGTCAGGCTGAGGTAAATACAAAAACAGGTTTCATAGACTTCTGACCAAAAGCTGTGCCGCACCCCACGGGAAACGATAGTGTACCCCAGGGTGGTGGCCAAAAAGCTGGGCACGTAATAAATCAGTACTTCCACAAAACCGGAGTTGACGGTTTTGTATCCAAACAACAGAAAGAAGAGCGGGGCCACCATAAAAATGAGACGGGGCAGCCCGTGAAAAAAGTACCAAATGCCCGTAAAATAACACAGTCTCTGGGCCAGACTGAGCCCCCGGGCGAACAGCGGGTTCTCCAGACAGTAGATCTGGGTCATGCCCCGGGCCCACCGCAACCGCTGCTTGATGACATCGGCAAAACTGTCCTGGGCCATGCCAGCGGCCAAATCCCGGTTGTAATACAACGACTTCCAGCCTTGCCCATGAATGCGCATACCGGTATGCACATCTTCGGTAATGGTTTCTACGGCAAAACCACCCACGCTTTCCAAAGCGGCCCGACGGAACAAGGCCCCGCTACCGGCAAAAAAGGCAGCGCCCCAGTAATCGTTGCCCGGTTGAATGACGTGGAAAAACAGATCCTGCTCGTTGTTAATCTCTTTAGCCGCCAGCAAGTTGCGCTGAAACGGGTCATCGGTGAAAAAGTGCTGGGGTGTTTGTACAAACCCCATCCGCTCATCCAGAAAAAATCCCACCGTCTCATTCAAAAAGTTTTTGCAGGGTACGTGATCCGCGTCAAACACCAGCACCAGTTCCCCGGAACTGTAGCGCATGGCGTTGTTTAAATTACCGGCTTTGGCGTGGGTGTTTTCAGCCCGGCTGATGTAGGTCACATTGAGCTTCTCGGCCAGCTCTTTCATTTCAGGGCGGTTGCCGTCATCGCACAAGTAAACCGTCTTCTTGGGATAATCAATGGCCTGACACCCCACCAGCGAACGATACAAAACACTGACCGGCTCCCCATACGTACAGACCATAATATCCACGCTGGGTAATTGATCCGGGGTAAACCGGCTGATACTGATGGGCTGACGATCGGTTTGTCCCCACACCTGAAAATAACCGATGACCATGGCAAAAAAGGCGGTCAATTCCGCCCCGTAAATGAGGACGGAAATAAAAATGGAGAGGGGAGAACTGAAATCCAGTGTTTCAAAACCCCGCCACAACAGATGACGAACGCTGGTGAGGACTGTCAGCAACATAATCCAGCGCCGGGCCGCCGGGAAGAAGATGGAGGAGACCACAATGCCCACAACCAGTAAACAGGACCAGAGTACCTGCAACATCAAGGGCAAAAAGAGGGACTTCTCCGGGAACAGGGGGCGGGACAAAACACCGGAATAGGTTGACGCGTAATCGGCAATGGAGGCGCCTGAGGAAAAGGCCGCTGACGCTGAATCCTGGGTAGGAATTTGCCAGAACACAAAAAGTACAGCACAAACGCCTACCGCCAAGACGACCAGGGCCAACAATTTTTTAAAAGCGCCATTCATCAGGACAGGTTTCCTACAACTTCTTCCACCACTCACTAACTCGGTACAATCCGGCCAGCCTAGAGTTATCATCCCTGTGCCGCCACATTGAGACACCCTCCATATGGAGGAGATGCGAAGAAGCCCTTGTTAAAAAAGCGAGCTGTCCATTTTCCCCCCACGGTTGCAAGACTTCGCGCAGCACCCACAAATGTTTGAGATCGCTTCAGGCATTGGCACTAAAAGCGACTTTTTAACCCATTGTTCTCAAACACTGCCACAGAGGTGATGAGAACGGACAGTTTCACCGTAAAAATTACACCCAATGCCTGACATTGGCCGTCACCCAGGCGATGTAGGGTGTCCGCCCCAGCAATACATTCCAGGATAGCCAGACAGCCACCAAACCAAAAACACCCAGAAAGGCCAGTGGCAACATTGACAAAACACTGCCTAACCCGGTGACTAAAAAGGCCAACCCCAGCAACTTGAATAGGGAGAGCAACAATTGCAAGCCCGAGAGGGTCAGAAAATAGGCCAACAGCACGAAAGCATTCAAAATGAGGCCCGTTAAAATATGAAACCGGATAAAGTAAGGGGCCTCTCGGCCGGAACGGCCCACCAGCAGCCAGTAAGCGCCAGCCATCAACAAAATCAGGAGCATCTTCCATTGAAAGGCCAGCAAAAAGACCACCAGCAGGATAATGAGCAATAGTCGATTTTGTTGCAAGTACGACTGATAACGCCCCCCTTGCCGAACAAAAAACTGATACAGCACCCCCAGCAAAATAATGAGCATAAAGCCGTTACCGGAAAATCCCATTTCCAGGGTGATCATGTACCCCAAAAACAAGAGGAACAGAACGGCAAACAGTTTAAGGCTCCAATCACTGGACTGGCCGCCGGGAAATTTTAAAACATTGGATGATCTCATAGTGACCAGCCTACCTGAAAGCCCCTTGTACAAACAAGCTGTTGCACTTCAAATCCATCAAACACCCGAAAGCCCCTTCTCCGAAAGTCCGGGCAATAATCCAGACACGACAGACCTTCATCATCAAGGCGTGTTTTTGTTGATGGACGTTTTGGCGTTATTCATAAAATTCGGCAAGTCGGACTTCACGGCGGCCAACAATAAACTGCGAGGCACAAGCGGGCCGGGATCCAGTTTCAAGGTGTAGCTCAAAATGGTTTTGGTGCCATTGTCCGCCGGAATGAGCCGCCAGGCGCCCTGAATGTCCTTAAAACTGCCACTGACCCGATGAAAATTAATCAGATAAGGCGGGGACAACTCCTGGAGCAAAATGTAGTTAAAGGCCGGAAACAGACTGGTCATGATGACACTAAAAGAGACGTTCTGCTTATTGGCGGTGCGAGACAACACTTTAACCTGCCTTACTTTCCGCTCGGACTCCAGCAGGGTTTCAGGATCGCTGACCACCGTCCAGACCTTCTCCGGCGACTTTGGAATCAGGATTTTAGCCTCCACCGAAGGCACTGTGTTGGGAGCCGTATATTGCTTGACCACCACCTTGCCCTGTTTCAGGGTTTGCCATTCCACGGAATCCGCAAAGACCGGCGTACTGAGAAGAGCAAGCAAAAAAGCAACCAGACCCAGACCCGCAAACAGGCCAGAAACAAACTGTGGCCGGAGAGATTGCCAGGACAGCGACCTCAAAAATGGAATCAACACTGTGACAATCCTCCAAAAGTTTCAGGAAAAGCGCTTTCCGTAATAATATATTATATAACAAGGCCCAAGGCTGACCTTTCAGGACTCTTAAACGTTTGAGGCCAAGGGTGCCAAGTCTATGGACTGCCAGAAGCGCTTAGAGTTTCATCCCTTATGTTATCCCCAAGTCAGTGCGTTCGCTTATCAATGAACAAATTAAAACCATCCACAGCCGTAAACCAGAAAACAGACACAGCCAACAGGCGGAGCCTGTATTCCTTTGCCTTTGCCGGACTGGGGGTCATCACGGTGCTGCTGACCTATATATGGTTTACCCGGCAAGCGGACTGGCTACCGGAGCCCATGCGGGAGGTGCTACTGCCACTGAGCGGGGAGCAGAAGATTTTTGTGGCCACGGTGGATGTGGATCGGGAAACAGCCCGCTCACTCTACCGAGACGCCTTAAAAAACCTGCAGGAAAGCAATTATGAAGCGGCGCTCTCTCAATTCAAGCGACTAGAGCCAGTTTATCCCGGACTTCAGGACTTTTTATGGCTGCATGAGGCGGAAGCCTACGCAGGACAAGGCAACGAATGGGCCGTGCAAAAAAAGTTGAACAGCCTGCTGAAGAGCCAGGCCCACAGTCCGCTGATAGCGACAGCCATCTATCGCATTGGGCAATCACAGTTTCGGGGGAGCGAATGGACGGCGGCGGAAAAAACGTTTATGTCCGTCCGAACGAATTACCCCAGAACTGACTACGCCATTGGTAGCCTGTATTATCTGGGCGCGTTGAAAAACAAGTCCGATACAACCCGATCTGAAGCCGCCGAGCTACTGAAAGCCTACCTGAGGGAGTGCCCGGACTGTAAATTCAGTGGAGAGGCGGCTGATTTACTGGAGAAAATACTGCCCAAACCCACCCCCGAGGAGCATTCCCTCATTGGCATAGCCGCCGCTAACCGCTCCGAGGAACTAAAAAAAGCCCTAACCCACCTCACACAGGGGGAACGGCAAAGTACCTGGCTGGCCCTGGGGAAAACCCAGTTGCAAGCCGGACAGATTCAGGCAGGGATACAAACCCTGATTGATGGTCTACCATTCGCCAAGACCACCGATGAAACCCGAGCGGCCATTGACGCTGTGTTAGCACACACAGCAGGAGCCAGCCAACAAGTGGCCTTGCTCAAAACCATTCAGTCCAAACTGCCCAGCGTCGGGGGCGATTACATTCTCTGGAAGCTGGCCCAGCTGAATGAAGCCCAAGCCCCTTCACTGTACCGGCAAATTGTCAGCCAGTACCCGCAGGGGGATTACGCCCCGGAAAGTGGCTGGCAACTACTGTGGCCCTTGTTATCCTCCGGGCAGCAGGCCCGGTTCATTGAGGAAGGACAAAAATATCTGGCCCAGTACCCCTACAGCAAAGCAGCGCCTAAAGTGCTTTTCTGGATGGGCAAGCTGCTGGAAAAAAGCCAGCCCAATGAGGCCACCCAGACCTATCAACGCCTGACCGAGTTATACCCAGCCAATTATTACGCCTTCCGGGCGACCGGGCGGCTGCGGGTTCTCACGCAAGACCGGCC
>DAIDMR010000306.1 GCA_027448865.1 Vampirovibrio sp. | reverse complement strand
CCCTGTTGTTGCAACTGGTACACCGGAGCCCACCACAGGGCAATGGCCCCCAGTGCCATCACAGCGGGCCCGGATATTTTCCAAAGAGTACCTGCCAAAAGGCCAACCCGGCACAACCGGCCCAGAATAGGCTCAGGGCGTACATGCGGCCCTCTTGCCCGTAGTAAATCTGGAAGGGCAACAGGGCGGTCACTACGGCGCACAGGTATCCGGCCTGACGCCCGCCCAAGGCCTTGCCCAGCCCAAACACGGGCAGGATGAGCAAGGCGGACCACACGGCGGAAAAACTGCGCAAGCCCACGGCGTTGTTACCGAACCAGTCCAGCCACGGGTTGAGTAGCAGGTAATAGAGGGGCATGTGCACGTTAATTTTCAGCAGGGCCAGCAGGCGATCCAGATTCATGGGCTGCCAGCTGAGGAAGTGCTGATAAAATTCATTGGCGCTGTGGATGGCTGGATCGAGATGGGTGGGATACACATGGGTGTTTGCCACCATGAGTGAGTAAATTTCATCAATCCACAGGCTGGTGGCGTCCAGGTTGATCAGTCTCAACCCCAGGGCCAGCAGGAAAATGAGGCTGACGGTCAGGGGTTCATTCCGATAGAGTTTTCCAAATAGCGGGGGGCAGGCCATAATCGCTTCCTTTTACACTGTTGCGGTTATACCAGAAATAACCGGGGCAAGCCTAGGGGTACGCCCGGTTCGGTATGCTAAGGAAAAGGCCCCATACAAGCGCATGGAGCCGGAAATCAAGATATTGGGATTATTGGGTTATGGTGAAATCCAGAGAACTTTGTCTTTGGGGTTTTTAACGGAAACCTTGACCCGTTGTATCCCCGAAAATTGCTTCAGGGTGCGCCGAATCTGCTCATCCAGCCGGGCGGGCACGCTGCTGTTGCTGAACTGAAAATCCCCGGGGGCGTAGAGCTGCACATTGGCTAGCCCACTTTCATTCAGGCTGAATTTATCCAGTCGCAAGCGTTTGAGATCCTGATCCATAAAG
>DAIDMR010000305.1 GCA_027448865.1 Vampirovibrio sp. | reverse complement strand
TCCTGAGAATCTTGAGCGGCAGGGGCGATTTTTAATGTTTGTCCGCAGGTGCAACGCCAACCGGCAAGCCTGAGTGGATTGCCGTATGCTATCGCAAAGTCGGGAATATTTCTATCGACAATCGTACCCGCCTCAATAAAGGCGTAACTCCCGATGGTGGCCCCGGAGGCCACCGTGCTATTTGGACCCAGTTGGGCGCCTTGCCTGACCAGTGTCGGGCTAACCCGGGAAATGTTATTGGGTTGGGCCCGCACATGCCGGTTTTCGGCAAAAACCACGCAGGGGCCGCAGTAAACCTCGTTTTCCAGAATCACGCCGCTGTTGAGCTGACTGTTGTTCATCACCCGCACCCCATCGCCCAGCAACACACCGGAGGCAATTGAGACGTTGCGGCCAATCAGGCAGTGGTTGCCGATGATGGCGTGGGCCATCACATGGGTAAAATGAAGTATGGCCGTATGTTCGCCAATGTGGCACGGGGCGTCTACGTATGCGGACTCATGAACGTAGGCCGTGCTGGCTCTGCGATCTTCAAAATATGGATCCGGGGCGGAGGAATGGATGCCTGCGCGCATAGCAACCCTTAAATTAAAGCCTCTTGTATACTTACTTTATCATAGATTGAAAATATTGCTTCTATTTAGATAGTAAAGTGGTGTGGAAAGCGTAGCAGTGTTGAGCAGGATGTAAAGTCTTTACATCCGTTTCGGGCACCGATGCATTCAATTAATCCGTGAAACGGACTTGACCCAAAGGGCAGGCAATAAATCGTGCCGGGGGGTGCTTTGACTGTGCCAATGCTGAAGTGGAGTGAATCAATTGCCTTCTGGCCTGGGAGTGGCTGTCGCTTGGTACAAGTTCGCGCTATACAAAATGTTTTTCTTTTCAATAACAAGGCAATCTAAATCGATACTTTGTTTTTATTTTTTATATCCATATAAACCAGTCAGAGAATGATGAAACGCTCTGATATGCGGACATAGCTAGACTTGCGCCAGAGACAGTCTTGAACCCGCTCTGAGCCAAGTTCAAAATTTAGGAGAGACTCATGTTTGTTAACTCTTTCCCGCAAAGGCTGCCGTTGAGCAGTCTTAACCCCACGGCACAATCAGTCAGCCTGCTGGGTTCCCAACAGGCTAGCCTGGCCCAGTTTAACGCCCCTGTCCTGCCCGATGCCCTTGGGAACAGTCTGGCGATGAGTCCGATGATGGCCACCAATCCACAAGATGCCATCAGCCAGCTGTTCAGCGTTCTCCTGACGCTTCTTGGCACTATGTTAAAAGCGGCCCTGCCTTCGCAGCTTTTGGCCAGCGATCAGTCAGCCCCTCAGCTCCCGGCTCCGCCATTTTCGCAACCCGTGACCGATCCACTTCCCAATGTGCTTGCGGACCCGGCTAGCCCGGATCTTGGGGCACTCATGGGTGCATTGAGCGA
>DAIDMR010000304.1 GCA_027448865.1 Vampirovibrio sp. | reverse complement strand
AATTCGCCTGTGGCAATCCATTTGTATGTGCCTAACGCCGATGAGGCCTTTGAAAAAGCTGTTTTGGCTGGGGCAACTATTGAAATGCCTGTTCAGGAGATGTTTTGGGGCGACCGTTACGGCAAGGTGACAGATCCTTTTGGACATCGCTGGGCGATTGCCTCTGTGGTGCGTTCACTCAGTTCTTCTGAAATGCAAGCCGCTGCCGATGCGGCCATGGCCTGTGAGGTCAAGGCTTAAGCGCCGACGGACGTTCCGGTTTAAAGCTCAACAGCCCCTGTCTTTGAGGCTAGGGGGCTTTGAGTGGTAAGAGAGATGTGGCTGAGGCCGATTTCAGGTTCGACTTTGTAGCAGTTCTTCTTGTGGCAGTATGGGCGGATTCTCCACTAGAATTGTCCAGCCGCACTGATGGCAATGGTATTCCACCACCGGGATCTCCGCTTCCAGAACCACCCGGGTGGTGGCCGGGTCGTAGGTTCGCTTTTCCAGCACTTTGAACTTGAGTTTGTCGTTGCTGCAATCGGGGCAAATTTTGAACATCGGGCTACCCTCATGGTTTTTGAGTAAGCCAGATTTCAATTATCCGCCCTCTTCTCCGAGGATACTATGCACCGATCTGGCTAAAACCGGGAGGCCAGCTTACGGGGCATTGGTGGTGTCCGGGTGGAACGGGCTCAGGAAAAGACGGATTCCGGCTGTTGTGCTGGGTTATCCATTGCCGGATCACCGGATTCCTTGTCCGCATGGAGCATTTCGATGACTTTTGTTTCGCACTGGATGACCCAGGGTAGGATATCATCGTGCAGTAATTTGCGGTTTTGCTTGTAGCCTTCCCGCATGCCGTCCCGGTTTTTCTGGATCTCTTCCGGGCTTTCCGCCGCCGGGTTGTAGCGCTGCCGGGTGTCGATCATGTCCAGTACCAGAAAATGGCTAATCAGGTAGTGGTTGGCGATGAAGCGATTCAGTTGCGGGTTGTTGGGGGTGTCCACCCCTTCCACAATCAACTGATCCAGCAGGCCCACGCACTCATACAAATCGGCTTTCAGCTTGCGCAGCTTGGTTTGCAGTTTCTCCAGCGTTTTCTTGCGGTACCCCTCCGGGAAGGTGAGCTGCTTGCTCAGCCAATCCGGGGTGCGGAAGTCTTGCCACTCCCCGACAAAGGTATCCATGGCCCGCAGTTCGTAGCCATCGATTTTGGCCCCTCCGAGCGATGCGTTGTAGAGCTTTTGGGGCCGGGCTTT
>DAIDMR010000303.1 GCA_027448865.1 Vampirovibrio sp. | reverse complement strand
CGATAATACCCAGACAAGGAATGTTCTGGCCCACAAACATGGCCAAACCCTTGCGACTGTCGTGCAAAGCCACCTCTTGTGGCGTGGTCACAATAATGGCGCCAGACAGGGAAGCAGCCTGCATAATGGTCAACTGGGCGTCTCCGGTGCCGGGCGGCAGATCCACCAGCAGGAAATCCAGCTCGCCCCATTCAAAATCACTCAGGAACTGACGGATAATGCGATCCAGCATGGGGCCGCGCCACACCACCGGTTGCTCTTCCTTAATCATGAAGGCCACGCTGATCACTTTGACCCCGTGCATTTCCGGGGGCATGGGCTTACCCGCTTCGGACTGCTCGGTAATCTTGGCGTGGCGCAGGCCCATCATCAGGGGTACGTTGGGGCCGTAAATATCGGCGTCCACAATACCCACCTTGTAGCCTAACTGACTGAGGGCGCAGGCCAGGTTGACGGAAACCGAGGTTTTACCCACCCCGCCTTTACCGCTGGAAATGGCGATGACGTTTTTAATATTGGGCAGTAACTGTTTGGGGGCCACCGGGGCCAGCGGCTTATCCGCCGGGCGCTGGAAAGGCTTGACCGCCGCCGGGGTTTTCAGGGAAATGCCCACCGTGACCTGCTTGACATCCGCCAATGCTTGCAACACCTGACGAGTCGCTTGCAGCAGGGCATCCCGCTCCGGGTAATTGGTGGACGGCAGTATCAGCTCCACTTTCACGCTGTTATCGCAGACGGAGGCAAAGTCGATCATGCCCAGTTCCACAATGTTTTTTTGTTTTTCAGGATCCACCACACGGGTGAGGGCCTGCATTACCATTTCTTGGGTCAGTTCAGTCATGACATCCCGCCTTTTGGTTCAAGTGAGTGAATGCAATTGGACAAAATAAAATCGGTCTAGTCAACCGCAGCCGATGAATGGGTAGATTCAAAAACACGCGGTCCGTCCCATTCCGCCATCCCGGCGGTTAAATTAAAAACAGACTGAAAGCCATGTTGCGCCAGAAAATGGCTGGCGTTAAAACTGCGCACGCCATGCTCACAAATGACCACCGTGGTTTGCGCCGTATCCAGCGTAGCCAGTTGTTCCGGCAATTCGTAAATGGGCAGCAGCCGAGCGCCCGGAATGTGCCCCAAGCCGTAAAATTCCTGGGGTGTGCGCACATCCAGCAGCAGTAAACCGGGCTCTTGCGCCATGAGGGTTTGCAGTTGCTGATTGGTCAAAGGGGTGACGGACATCGGTGTGTACTAACTTTTCATTCCAGCAATAACACGCAGTGAGCGTAACACAAAGACACCGGTCAGATCATCTCTTTTAACAACATGGTCACCACGGACAGGTAAATGAGAAAGGTCAGGATATCGCTCAGGGTGGTGATAAAAGGCCCCCCCCATACCAGCGGGATCAACCTTGAACAGGCGTTTGAAGCCATAGGGTATCATCATGCCCAACGTGGCCGAAATACACAGGGAAACCGTGATCCAGGAGAACAACAAGGCGCTGAGCTGCCAGCGATGGTAAATAAGGAGGGACAAAATCCCCACGGAGACGGCGAAAAACAGGCCGGTCAACAGGGCCACTTTAATTTCCCGGCGCAGTTTCTCCCAGATGTTGTCATCGGTAATCAGGCCCTGACTGAGACCTCGCACCGTAATGGTGTCGGTTTGGGTGCCCATATTGCCGGATAGCCCCGTGAGCAAGGGCATAAACGAAATGGCCACTACCGCGGCGGATACCGTATGGCTAAAATGGGCGATAATCGTGGCCGCCAGAAACTGGCCGCCCATGGTAATGGACAACCAGGGAAACCGAGCCTTGAAAGCCCCGAACACAGGCCCAATGAGCAGCCCCCGCTCGTCCACCTCTTCCAGGTTAATCCCGGAAGCCCGGTAAATATCCTCAGACGTTTCCTCGTCGATCACGTCAATAATGTCGTCCAGGGTGATGACCCCCCGCAGGGTATTGTCCGGATCGGTGACCGGCATGGCCAGCAGGTTGTAATACTTCCGAAACACACTGGCCACCAGCTCCTGGTCAAAACTGACCAACAGGGACTTCACGTCAAACTGGGCAATCCGGCTGAGCGGGACGGAAGCGTCGTGCAAAATCAGCTGCTTCAGACTGACCACTCCCACCAGAGCGTCCTCGGCGTCCACCAGATACATATAATAGATAAAATCCTTTTCCTCGGCCCGGCGCACCATGTCCATGGCCTCGCCCACGGTGGCCTCCACCGAAATGCTCATAAAGTCGGTGGACATAATCCCGGCGGCGGAATCCGGCTGCTCCATCATCAGGTGGTGCAGGGTGCGGGTTTCCGTATCAAACGGCATCTCCTCCAGAATGCGCTGGCTTTCCACCGTGTCCATTTCCTGCAAAATGTCCACGGCGTCATCGGTGGGCATCATACGAAGGATCTGGCTACCCATCACCGTGGGCAAGGACGCCAAACAGGCATGTTGCAAATCATCGTTCACGCTGGTCAAAACCTGCGCGGCCTGCCCCACATTCAGGTACTGAAAGCACCCCACCGCCTCTTCCCGACTCAAAGCGCTCTCCATGACTTCAGCCACATCGGCAAAATTCTGCCGGGCCAACAGGCGACGGAGTGCCGAGGTATTTTTCTGAGTCAGGTAACGCCGAATCTTTTCAGCCAGACTGGTCACGGTCACAGAATTCATAGGGAACAGGGCCTAAAACTTGGGAAAGGTATCTACCCATTGTATCAACTCAAAGCCGGTTGCAAGTGATTGTTGCCATAAAGCCGCAGGCTGGGGTTCAGGCTCCAAAATCGCTTCATAAGACTCCGGCGAAGACCGTTGGGATGGTTTGAAACGGACAAGCGTTGATGAATCCCATTCACCGGCTCACGCACCGCGCAAAAACCAGGCTGCCAAAGGGCAATCCCCGTCAAGTAACCCGTTCCGATTTTCTTTTGATAGATTCTGGTCAGTATCCCTTCACAACACCTTTGTAACTGTTTGAGTACAGCGAGTTAAAGATGGATGCTGTGCAACTTCGCCAAAAGCAATTCCATAGCTTGTATGAGCTGCACGCAGTTTTACAAACGTGCTGTGAAGGGATACTGACCTTCTTTTTTGATAAACTATTGACAGCGTGTCGGAAACCGAGCTTTTTTACCGGGTATGCAAACCACTCCCGCAGCCAGCCTTTATTCCAAAATCCTGCACACCCCCCAGGGCGTCTTCGGGGTTACCCTGTTCTTCAACTTGCTGGTGTCCCTGAGCAAACTGTTTTGGGGCTACCATACGCATACCCTCAGCATCACCGCCGATGGCTTCCACTCCCTGCTGGATGCCGTGGCCAACGTGGTGGGCATTGTGGGCCTGAATATCTCCATGAAACCCGCCGATCACAATCACCCTTACGGGCACCGCAAGTTTGAAGCCATCGCCTCGATGGTCATCTCCTTTTTTATTTTCCTGACCTGTTTTGAGATTGCCGGGGAAGGATTTTCCCGGTTTTTCTCCCCCCAACACAGCCATCCCCAAATTTCACCGGCCAGCTACGGGATTATCGGCTTTACCTTGCTCATTAACCTGTGGGTGACCTGGTACGAGAACAAAAAAGGGAAAGAACTAAAAAGTGATTTGCTACTGGCGGATGCCAAGCACACCCTGTCCGACTGTCTGGTGTCCATCTCCGTGCTGTTCTCCATGGCTGCCGTGCAACTGGGCTTTCTGTGGGCTGATACGGTACTGGCCCTGATCGTGGCCCTGATCATCCTGAAA
>DAIDMR010000302.1 GCA_027448865.1 Vampirovibrio sp. | reverse complement strand
CCCCGGTGAGCCCATATTCTGGGGTATTGTGGCCGCCCTGACCCTGGCGCTGAACGTGATGGGGCTGGTGGTGGCCCGTAGCAAGGCCGCTGATTACGCCACCATGATCATTTTTACCCCGCTGGCTTACGCGCTGGGAGCCTTGTTCTCCCCCCTGTCCCTGTACAACCTGCTCAAGCGGCAGTTCTCCGATATGCCGACGGCGGGCAGTAGCTACCGCAAAGTCCGTCACACCCGCTTTAACGAGGATCTGGATCATCTGCCGGACTTGTACGATGAAAGTCACGGGCAAGCCCTGATTGAAGGGCTATTGAAAAAACAGGCCCCGGACAGCTCCCTGAAATACGAGAGCGTGGACTTGCCCCTGTCTCGCAAGGTCTCCAAACCCCTGTCGCTGGTCAGATCGAGGCCGGTAGAACCCACCGCAGAGCCCGAAGGCAACCCGACTTATGACTCGCCCCCGCCTCGTCAGGATCGGGAAACCGTCAAATCGGTGCCGCTTTCCAACGGTCGCAACCAGATTCAATGCCGATTGAAAACCCTGACCACCTTCAACGATGAAGGACAGGAGCAGTATCGCCTGACTTTAGAGTACAAAAACAGCGCCTTTTCCACGGAATCCTACCGCATTCTGGATCAGGCCTTCTACGAACTGCACGCCAAACTGATTGGCCGAGGGCTGACCATTGTGACCTGCGGCAGTTGCGGAAACTTTTTTAACCCCACCGCCGATGTGCCCGGCGCCTTGAAAAATACCGCCGGGGTGTGCCTGTTTGACAAGACCGGAAAAGAAGTGAATCTCAATACCGACGCCGTTACGGTAGTAAGTCAGGCGTGTGATTACCACTGTCCGCTGGACCAACGGGAAAGCATCGTGCGCCAATGGAAAGAGAGTCTGACCGCCAACCGGTTCAACTAAAACTTGGCCCCATCGACTGGACGGCCAAAGGCCAACCCCTGCGTCTGGTGTTTTTAACACTGGCCATGCTGGCCCCCTGGTTTTGGGTGTGGCTGGGATTGCATATTCTGAAGGATTACCGGCTGACCATCCTGATGTATGAAGCCTTGGGCTGCGGCTTGCCCATTTTATTAATACGCAACAAGCCCTTACCGCCCCTTTGGCCTTTTCGTTTCAAGCGTCGCTGGATTTTTGGCGGCGCTGTCGGGGTCAACCTGATTATTCTAGGCCTCTTCTGGCAGACCAACAGCTTCAACATGAACTGGGAATGGTTCTACCAGCGCATGCAAACCACCCATTTATTTGTAAACGTGGAATTCTGGCTGCTGGCCCTGTGTATTGTCCTGCTCAATCCCTTTTTTGAAGAGATGTTCTGG
>DAIDMR010000301.1 GCA_027448865.1 Vampirovibrio sp. | reverse complement strand
GTTATCCAGGGGCGACAAAATGGGCAGGGGCTTGTCCTTGAACTGTTCCCGGTTGTAGTGCTGCACCACCAGATAGTCTTCCATCCCGTGTCCCGGGGCGGTATGCACAATACCGGTACCGGCATCCAGGGTCACATGCTCGCCCATCAGGACAGGACTTTCCCGATCGATAAAGGGATGGCGGGTAATCAAACCTTCCAGCTCCCGGCCTTCAAATTCAGCAATGGCCTCAAAATCCTCGGTGGAACCAATAAGCTCATATTCGGCCAGCGCTTCCGGTGTCATCACCACCTTGGCAAAGGCAGGCAGCAGCTTTTCCGCCACCAGCAGCTTGCCCCAGCGGCTTTTCACCAAATGGTAAGTGAACTCCGGATTAATGGCCAAGGCCAGGTTGGCGGGCAGCGTCCAGGGGGTGGTGGTCCAGATGACCAACGCGGCATCCGCCAGCAGGGTTTTGAACTGCGCTTCCAGCGGGGTGTTGTCCAAGTTTTTAACCGGGAACTTCACGTAGATGCTATGACTGACGTGATCGCCATACTCCACTTCAGCGTCCGCCAAAGCGGTTTCGCAAGTGGGGCACCAGTAGACCGGCTTTAAGCCTTTGTACACAAAACCTTTTTCATACAGCTTGCCGAACACCTTGATCTGGGTGGCTTCAAACTCGGCATCAATGGTAATGTAAGGCTTTTCCCAATGGCCCCAAACGCCCAGGCGCTTGAAGTTGGTTTCCTGTCCCTTGAGGTTGGCCAGAGCAAATTCCCGGCAGCGCTTGCGCAATTCTACTTCGGAAATGGCATGGCGTCCGCCCTTGATGTTTTTGACCACCGCATTTTCAATGGGCAAGCCATGCCCATCGTATCCGGGCACATAGGGGGTATAAAACCCTTGCTGGGACTTGTAACGGGTGACAATGTCCTTCAAAATCTTGTTGAGAGCCGTGCCAATGTGGATTTTATCGGAGCTGAGGTATGGCGGGCCATCGTGCAGCACAAACTTGTGCGCCTTGTTCCGGCTGGCCATCAGGGTTTCATAAACTTTGGCCTCGTCCCAGTGGGTCTCAATTTCCACTTCACGGGTGGCAGCCCCGGCTTTCATCTTGAAAGCGGTCTGGGGCAAGTTTAAAGTCTCTTTGTAGTTGATGGCGCTGGCTTCCTGCACGGATGGTTCCTGCATGGGGCGAACCTTTCATTGGTTAGATTGAAGGGGTGATAACGATGGACAGGGCCGATACCGGAACGGTCAGAAGAGATTCCAGTTTCCAGAACGGACTTTGATGCAATAAGCCTGTCTGCCAATTCAAGCATGAATTTCAGGCCTGAATTCTAGATTCTAACACAGTCCCAACGGCCCTTAACCGCCCAAACCCACACTAAAACCACACGATCCCATCACACGGCCTCATCCAAATTACCAAGGCCTTCGTGCCATTCATCCGTTTTGGAAGGTTCCTATCCGGATGATTCCAGGGTGAGTTGAGTCAACGCCGGGTCCAGCAAACGCTTGCCCACGGACTCAAAGGTAATGTTTAAAATCATGGATTGCTCCACCGGAATGACCTTTTGCACGATCCCCAGGCCATATTGGGCATGACGCACCTTGTCCCCCACCTGAAAAGGACGGGCCTCCACCAAGGATGGCTCAACCGCGGCTGCGGCAACCGGAGCCAGCTCGGCACCCGAAGCAGCCACCTTGGGAGCCACCGGCAAAACCGGCATTGCTCCAGAGCCATCAGTGGATTTTTCGGTTTCGATGGACATTTCGGCTTCAGCGCTGAACCCCAGCGCTTCAAAGTCTTGGATCTCAGCGGGTGTCACAGGGGGGTAGAACAGATCCAGATTCTCGTTCAGTGCTTGCTGATGGGCACTGGACACCATTGGCATCGGCTCTGGCAAGCTGGCGACAGGTAAGGGTGCCGCTTCTGCAACGGATGCCGTCGGGCGAGCGGCAGTTTCAACCGCAGAAAGTGAAGGGCCCGATGCCGCAGGCGCCGGCGATTCCTCAAACCGATCCAGACTTTTGGCAATACGAGATCCCAGACTTGACCCGGAAGCGGGAGGATGAACGGGGAAGGCTGGTTCCGGCAACTGTTCCACTTTTTGATCCAGATTCAGGTCAAAGTCAAATTCATCCGGGGCATAGGCCTCCGGCTCCGGAAAGGCAGGGAGCATAGGTTCGGAAATGACAGGCGGCGTAGGGGCAGACACTGACGCCTGTGCCGTGTTGTCGGCCTTCATCGCAAGCGCCGGCTGTGGAAAATTGGATGCGTCTCCCATCTCATCCGGAATCGCGCCCTCATCCGCATCCGGGTAGTCCAGAGGGTCTTCGTTATGCTCAACAGCCTTGACCACAGGTTCCGGTGCGTTCAGCAGCTCATTCAACTGCTCCAGACTCAAAAAACCGGGGGTTTCCTCCAACACCGTGCCGGACAGATCGACCACTGGCATGACCGGGGGAAAAGCCGATGGGGCTGGCACGGACGCACTGGAGAGAATCGCTGGCGGCACCACAGGAGCCGCCTCGACCGGGACGCTATCCCCGACAGGAGACTGGCTGTCCACGGGCTCTGACTCTGGCGCAAACAGGCCTTCCTGTTGCCAGGAGTTAAACAGGCCACCCACAACCGTTTCCTGAGGCTCTGTGGCCAGATCCGTTGAAAAAACCATGGCTCCTGAAATGCCTTCCGCCGTCTCGCGGGCCAGGACCTGGGACTCCATAGCGAACTCCGGAGGGAAGTCAGGAAAGGCCTCAGGAGAAAACCCGGGGAAGGGCTCCGCTTGAGCCTCAGCGTGTAATTCAGCCGCCAGCGGGGAAACCGGGACGACTTCAGCCAACTCTGGCGGGGAAGAGATTGGCAAAGAACTGGGCAGAGACTCCGCTAGAGGTGGTTGATAAGGCGGCTCCGCTTCAGAAATGACAGGAGTATTCACCGTGGCAGCGGGCCCCTCGGAGGGCATCTCTCCTGGCGGCTCCAGACCCAAGACCGCCTCAGTCAGGCTGACTGGCGAGGCCTGAGGAGTCGTCTCAGGGACAATGTCAGGAGTGGCTGCCAGGGGCTCTTCAGGAACCGCTCCAGCCTCCGGTGGCATCGAGACACTTGCTGGCTCCAATGGTGGCGATACTGACACCGGTTGTGGCACGGGCAAGGGCTCCAGCCAGTCTTTGGCTTCACCAAAAGCCACGGGCAAGCCCAGGGTTAACTCCCCCCGAATGGCTGGCAACTGGGAGGGCCGCACACTGACCAGATTGCTGGCCCATTGCCGGGCCGCGGCCGGGCCGTAATTGGAGGCCACTGCCAGCATATGCCGATCGGTTTCATCCGCCCGTTGTATCCAGTCGGGCAAATCGGGCAGATAATTCTCAGGGTAAATCAAAACCGGAGTCAGACCCAGTTCCGGCGCTGAAAACACCTGCGCCAGAACCTCCTGATAGAAAAAACTTTTCCAGGGCTCTTGCAACAGCGACAAATCCAGCACGGAAACAGGATTTTTGGCCAAGCCCCTGAGGTCTAACACCTGAGCCGGAGCCTCAGCGAATAACTTGTTGCGAATGACGTGGGCGCAGTTCTGCAAAATAATATTTTTCAGCAGGGATTCGGTAATCATGCCGCTGACCAATAACGGGCTAAAACCGCTGAAAGTACCACTGGCGGGCCAGTGGGAGGCCACAGCCTCGGTGACCGGCTTGCGTACCCCTTCCGGAAACAGGGAGCCAAACGCGTCCAGAAAGCGCCGGATACTGACCTCCTGCAAACTCAGGCGCACGGTTTCTCCTGCCTGATAGCAGGCAATATCGCCCACCGATTCAAACACCCCCAGCGGATCCAGAATCAGCATTTTCTGATAAGGGCGCACCGCTTCCATCATAGCCAGCAAGGCCTGATATTTCAGCAGAAAATTCGGCCCCTCCACCAGCGTAAAAGGCCCCAGCCGCAAATAATCAGAGCGAAAAGTTCCAAAATCCACAGGATACTCTGGCGTGGGCAACAGCTGAACGACTTCTGCCACCATCTCCTGGGCGTTCAGGGGTGTCACCCGGGTCGGCTTCAGGGAAGGCGTTCCTCTCAACAGCGTGATTTTGACATTATGCCCCTCCGGCAAACCTGCCACGACATCAGGCAAGGCCTGCACCTCACTGACTTCGCCAAACGTAAATGGCAGTTCATCAAAGCGCAGCAACTGACCCGGCAAAACGGTCTCTCCGGTTGCCAATCGGGCCTCTAAAGCCCCTTGTGTCAGCTTGTAAGGAAAAATCTGAATGGACAAAAGCGCCCCAGCCTCTTCCATATACCGAAACCGCTCTGAATTCAGGAACCAAGAGCGACTGCTTCTCATTCTATGTTTCTTATTTTACCTGTCTTTGGCTTAAAATGAAGCCATTCGCTACACAACACGCAACAAATAGCCTTTTGAGCAGCGCGCATGCAAAGCAATAACCTCCTGAATATACTGGCGGAGCAGAATAGGCAAACGCCCCTCCCCGAACTGATGCGTCCCAAAACGCTGGATGACTACCTGGGACAGGAAGAGGTACTGGGCACGGGCACACCGTTGCGCAACCTGATTGAAACCCGCCAACTCATCTCACTCATTTTCTGGGGGTTGCCCGGTGTGGGCAAAACCACGCTGGCCCGCATTATCGCCAAAGGCTCCGGGGCGGAATTTATCGAACTCAGCGCGGTCAACTCCGGCATTAAAGAGTTGCGGGAAGCGGTGACTCAGGCCGAAGAAACCCTGAAACTCTCCGGTGCGCCGACGGTGGTGTTCATCGATGAAATTCATCGGTATAGCAAGACCCAGCAGGACGCCATTTTGCCCTTTGTGGAAAACGGCACCATTATTTTAATGGGGGCCACCACGGAAAACCCCTCCTTTCAGGTCATTCCGGCCCTGTTGTCCCGAGTGCTGATTGTACGCCTGAACGCTTTAAACCGGGAACACATGAAAACGCTCATCAAGCGGGGGGTGGTCTTTCTGGGCAAAACCCGCCAGAAACTCACCATTTCGCTGGAGGCCATGGGTTTTATTGCGGACTACGCCAACGGCGACGGGCGTAGTGCCCTGAATTTGCTGGAAACGGCCTTTAAATGCGCCCCCCTTTGCAAGGATGAGCAGGGCCAAGAAACCCGCCTGATTGAAATGACCCTGCTGGAGCAACTGGCCCAGCAAAACCGCCTGAACTACGACCGACAAGGGGATGAGCATTTCGATCACGCTTCCGCTTACCAGAAAAGCATGCGGGGCGGAGACGCCGACGCGGCCATTTACTGGCTGGGTAAAATGCTGGCTGGCGGGGAAGATCCGCGTTTTATCGCCCGCCGATTAATGATTACGGCCAGTGAGGACGTGGGCCTGGCCGACCCCAAAGCGTTCCAGTTGGCCGTGGCCGCCGCCCAAGCCGTGGAAAGGCTAGGCTTGCCGGAAGGGCGCATTCCCTTGGCGATGGCTACCATTTACACCGCCAACGCCCCCAAAAGCAACGCGGCCATTAGCGCTATTGATGCCGCCATGGCCGATATTACCCGCAATGGGCAAAATTACCCGGTGCCAGCCCACCTCCGAGACGCCCATTACAGTGGGGCGAAAGCCTATGGGCACGGGGTAGACTATGTGTACACCCACGATCAGCCTGAAACCCCACAAGCGTTTTTACCGGCAGAATTGGCTGAAAAACAGTATGTAAAGCCCCAACCGGGTCAACGGGTGGGAAAAGCCCGCAGCCAAGCCCCAGATTCCTGAGCCCCCAATACATACCCGCCCATAGGATTGAACTCGCATGCTGGAAACTCAAATCACCACTAATAACCGTATCACCCTCAGCCACCCGGTCATTCTGGCCTCCGGCTCCCCCCGGCGGCGAGAGCTACTGGAATCGTTGGGACTGGCCTTTCAAATCATTGTGCCCAACGTGGATGAGGAGGGCTTCCATCTGAATCACCTTTCCCCAGCCGAGGTGGTCAAGTTTTTGGCCCGTACCAAGGCCCAGGAAGTGTATAAGCACCACAATCAGTCTTATGTGATCGGCTCCGATACGCTGGTGGCCATTCAGGGCGAAATTTTTGGTAAGCCCAAAAGCAAGGAAGACGCCTTCCGCATGCTGAAAGCCCTGCAAGGCAACGCCCATCAGGTGCATACCGGCATTGCCATCTTTAGCCCCGATGTCCAGCCAGAAAACACATCACCCGCCGAAACGCGCCCTCCCATGGTTTGTGAGGCCCTGACCACGACCGTATACATGCGCCCGCTGAGTGACGCGGAAATCCACGCCTACATTGCCACCGGGGAGCCCATGGACAAAGCCGGGGCCTACGCCATTCAGGGCTACGGCAGCACCCTGATTGAACGGGTGGATGGCTGCTACTTCAACGTGGTGGGCCTATCCCTCTACCTGTTAGACCGGCTATTTGGTCAATTGGGGCAATCGCTACTGCGGCCTTAAAGTCAGGTGAGGCATTCCCTCCCAGCACGTTTCTAAAACTGCGTGCCGCTCAAACCAATAGAAAGCGCTTGCGGCAAGGTTGGCAAGCTATAGAGCTAGCGGGACGTGGCCCACAAGCCCCGTTGCGCAGTGCGGGCTTGCGCCTCTGCCGCTTCAAATTCCGCTTGATAGCGCCGGTTTTTGCCCAGAAACAGCACCGTGGCATAGCCTTGTTCTAACAGGTTTTGATTCAGCGATGGCTGGGCCTTGGCCGTGGCGAAGACGTAGGCCAAGGTGCGCTCATACTTGTCATGCCGTCTGGCGTCAAACTCCAGATACACCGTTTTGCCGCTGGCCTGCTCCGTCAACCAGTGGCTGGCCTCTGTGGCAAAGGGTTCATCCTGGGGCTTGCTGCTACCGTAAGTGGCATTTTTCCGGGAGTAGTGCATCTCCGGGGAATCAATGCCCAGCAAGCGCACCTGCTCCCGTGGTTTTTGCAAACGCCCGTCGCCGTTCAAATCGCAACCCAGCGTATCCCCATCAAACACGGTCAGCACCCGACAGGGCAAGCGTTCGCCTGACTGGGGGACGGCAGCGGCAGGCGCAGGGGCAACCGTCAAAGCGGCGGCCACTGGCAATGCGGGCCGCGAATTTCCAGCAGGCCCTTCGGGCGTCTGGGGCACCCATAAGCTCACAGCCAAGCCAGCCACGCCCAACACGGTCAAGCCGATCCCCAGCCATTTTTCGTTCATCCGGAACCGAAACCGCATACCCGACCGCCTCACCTCAATCAGCTGTAGCTAAAAAAGCCACGGCCACTCTTGCGTCCCAGATAGCCGGCGTCCACATACTGCTTCAGCAAGGGACAAGGCCGGAAGCGAGGGTCCTGAAAACCATCGTGCAGCACATTCATAATGGCCAGACAGGTATCCAGCCCAATGAAATCAGCCAAGGTCAATGGCCCCATGGGGTGGTTCATGCCCAGTTTCAGAACCGTATCAATATCTTCGGCGGAACCAATGCCCTCGTACAGGGTAAAAATGGCCTCATTAATCAGTGGCATGAGTACCCGGTTAGAGATAAAGCCCGGGAAATCCCGACTGACCACTCCGGTTTTGTCCAGGCGAGCGGTTAAATCAGCCACCACCGCATAGGTGGCATCAGTGGTTTGGGCCCCCCGAATGATCTCCACCAGCTTCATCAGTGGCACCGGGTTCATAAAGTGCATGCCAATCACCTGCCCTGGGCGCTGGGTGGCCGCCGCCAGGCGGGTGATGGAAATGCTGGAAGTGTTACTCGCCAGAATGGCCGTGGGTTTGGTCAGGCCGTCCAGCATTTGGAAAATCTCTTTCTTAACGGCCTCGTTCTCCACAATGGCTTCCACCACCAAGTCGGCGTCTTTCAGGGCCTCTAGCGTGGTTTCAAAGCGAATCCGGCCCAGAATCTCGGATTTTTGTTCCGCCGTAATTTGGGCCTTTTCCACAAATTTGGACAGGCTCTTCTCAATGGTGGTAGAGGCCTTCTCTAGCGCTGCGGAGTTGACATCCTGCACCACCACCGAAAGCCCGGCATGATGGGCCATGACCTGGGCGATCCCGTTGCCCATTTGTCCAGCGCCCACCACCCCAATGGTTTGAAGGGAGGCCGATTTTCCGGCCACGGTGACCGGTTCCGTGACCTGACACGTATCTTGCATCACAAAGCCTCTCCTAAACCAATTCCACAATCATGGCCGTGGC
>DAIDMR010000300.1 GCA_027448865.1 Vampirovibrio sp. | reverse complement strand
AAACGCCTGAATGGCCTGCCGCGCTTCGGCCTCAGGCTCGGCGGGAGAAGCGCTAATGGCGCTGAGCAATTGCGCTTGACGCTGGGCATCCGCCAGATAAGCCCGGGCCACGTCCAAGACATACTCGCCGGGGTAAGGCAGGGTTTCGGGCGGTTCAACCGTCACCGGGAGCAACCCTTCGGCCTTCAGGAGTTCCACGCAGCGCCAGTACACCGAGGTGGTGATATTGCCCATCTGCACCCCGGCGTCGTTGATGTAAAACTCGGCTGTGACATCGGCCCCACAGTGGCGCATCAGGCGAATGATGGCATCGCCCAGAGCGGCCCAACGGCCGTGCCCAATATGCAAAGGCCCGGTGGGGTTGGCGGAAACGTACTCCAGCAAAACCCGTTCGCCCGCCAGATCCTGATTGCGCCCGGGCGCCGGGGAGTGGATGATACCCACCAGCGCTTGGGCCAAAAACGCCGGGGACAGCTTAAAGTTGAGATACCCGCCCACCACGGTCACCGTCATCCGGTCATCGGACAACACCCCTTGCAGCACTTCGGCGATTTTAGGGGGGGCCATTTTGGTGTGGCGGGCTAAAAAGGAAACGTTCACGGCGTAGTCGCCATGTTCCGGGTTGCGGGGGCGCTCCAGGCGGAAGGCGGCGGTCATGGTGTCATCCACGATCAGGCTGTTGAGTTGGGGAGCCGCTTGTTGAAGCGCTGAGGACAGGTGATTGAGAAGTTTTTGTTTAATCATAGTCTGTCAACTCTAGCAGAAAATCGGCCCGGACAAAAGTTGAGCCTGAGGTGCGGGACTGGCCGTTTTTTGGCATTTAAAAAGGGCCGAAGCCCTTCTTAAATTTCAGAATACACAATTGTAAATGCCCGTAATCAGGAAAACCGTGATGTTTCAGGGGAACCGCCTATTCGGACACCTCATCGGCAGCCGGTTGAACCGCTGTGTCGGTGGCGCTTCCCTCCAGCATCAACACTTCCCCATCGTAATTCATAGTCGTGTCATCCGAGGATAAAAAAGAAACTTTCAAGGCCAGCTCGGCCAGGTGCCTCCCGCCGACCGAAAATTCGGTAATGGTATCCAGAGCAATGGTCCATAGCTCTTCCGGGCTACCATCCTTCCTGTAGGACTGGATTTGCAAGGCGTCAGCATCCACGGACACCAGCTTGCCCTCATAGTAGCGATTAAAGGCGCCCTGACGCACAAAGATAAACCTTTTCAGCAAAGGCATCAGTTTTGGATACATGTGGGGGTCTCCCTATATCTCACTCTGTATAGCTCACTTTTCCATCGTTTCCCTGTAAAAATATTAAACGATGTTACCAATTAGAGCAATCGTCCAAAACTCAGCCATAAAAATAATTCTCAGGGTTCCCGTTACCCCAAACCCATCTGTAATTAATCCAATTAACCAAAGCGGAGCATAGAAAGCACAGCGTGGTCACCATTCCTGGCTACGATAGGCGGTCATAACACGGGCAAACCATTGCCCAACCGGGCCTCTCCAGTTGGCTACAAAATACGTGGAAAGCCTGTGCAAAAAGAGTCCAAAAACCGGGAAAAGCAAGGCCCCAAGTCAATTTCCCCTTAAATATTAATAATAAAGGTTGTTATAGACGGCACAGGATTATCCCCTCTATAATGACGAACATCCAGGGTTAGGTAGTAGGTCAATTAGCAGGTTAATTATGATCCAGACATCCACAAAGGTTGAAAGCTCAGTCATTCGGCTGGTGTTGGTTGAAGATTACAAACTGGTGAGAATCGGTTTGCGTTCCGTCCTTAACGAGGACCCCCGGATTGAGGTGGTGGGAGAGGCCGAAACGGGAGAACAGGGCATTGAAATGATTAAATCACTCAAGCCCGATTTGGTGGTACTCGATTTGGGCTTGCCCGGCATGGACGGGATTGAAGTGACCAAGGCCATCAAAAACTTTGACGAAAATATCAAGGTCGTAATCTTAACCTCGCATGAGGTAGAGGATGAGGTACTGGCCGCACTGTCGGCAGGGGCCAACGCTTACTGCCTGAAGGAGATTACCTCCAATCGGCTGATTGAGGTGGTTAAATCCGTGTTCGAAGGGGCTGCCTGGCTGGACCCGGCCATCGCCGGGATGGCACTGGAGATGTTCTCCAGCAGCAGCATCCGCCCCAAAGGCAACGGACAGGCCGCCCGCGCGGACTTGCAACTGACCGAGCGGGAAAATCAGGTACTCACCCTGCTGGTGGAAGGCAAAAGCAACTCCGAGATTGCCGATTGCCTGTCGGTGAGTGTGCATACCGCCAAAGCCCATGTGTGCAGCATTTTGCAAAAACTGTCTGTGCATGATCGGGTGCAGGCGGCAGTAAAAGCCGTTAAGGAAAATCTGGTCTAATCACCACTATTTTCACGGAAGCATTCAGCATCACTCCCTCACGGCTGGGCGAAAGCGCCTCAACAACAATCCGGGGGCTAATCGCGCAAACCTGACTGGGAGTGGTGCCGTTTCAGTTTTCGCCCTGCCACGAACCATCGCTTACCAACCGCTGGCGGGATTTTCGCATTTCCACGCCAGACAACCTGAACCGACAGCCGTATGCCATTACTCAAGCCCATCAAACGAGTCCTGTCCCCGAGCTTGTGGCATTTTCCGAAGGTTTCCCGGGAAAAGCCATTTAACTACCTTCCTGAATTGTTTCTGCTCATGGCCCTTGTAACCATGGGATACAGTTTGTACACCATACAACTCCATCAACACATGGAGGAAATGGTTCGCTTTACCACCTGGCATCTGCAATTGAGAAAAGAGTACGCCCTCAGTCTTTTCAACAGAACCCAGGCCTTACCCAGTGAGTCCAGTGTTATTCTCAGGCAACTACAAAACAATTTAGGCCTTATGCTCAACGGCGGCACCATTACCCTCCCCGCCGATCCCGAAACCATCCACATCCCCAAAGCCACCGATCCCGCACTGAAACAGGAACTCCAACGACGGCTCCGAATTTATCAGGAGATACAAAAAAACGAAGCAAAATTACAGCAGACCAGACCCGAAACCGAAGCGGTTCGGGCCCTCTGGCAATCCAACAGCGCCCTGTTGCGTCAACTGGAATATCCACGCCCTGAACTGGTCACACTGTATGTCAAAGCACTGCATCAAACCTCCGGACAACTCGCCTGGCTGGAATTGTCGACCGCGTTGCTGATCACCCTTG
>DAIDMR010000299.1 GCA_027448865.1 Vampirovibrio sp. | reverse complement strand
AAAAGGGTAAATGCACGTACAAGGACAACGGATGGGGGTGCAGGATTTTAACCCACAGGTGCAGGAGGCCATCCACCGCATCCAGCCGCTGGATATGACCGCAGCCACCACTGAACACTGCCGTCAACTGGGCTTTGAAGGGCTGAATTTTGATTTAATCTACGGGCTGCCCCATCAATCGGTGGAAAGTTTTGAAAAAACTGTGCGAGAGGTGATTCAACTCAGCCCGGATCGCATTGCCCTGTACAGTTACGCCCATGTGCCGTGGCTAAGCCCCCACCAGAACCAGATTCCGGAAGCGGCCCTGCCGGAAAGCGAAACCAAGTTCAATATTCTGCAAACCGCCCAGCAAATGCTGACGGAAGCCGGTTACCTCTACATTGGTATGGATCACTTTGCCAAACCCACCGATGAACTGAGTCTGGCCCTGCAAAGCGGGAATTTGCACCGTAACTTTATGGGCTACACGGTGCAGCACGGGAACCTGCCCAGCGATTTATACGGCTTTGGAGTCAGCGCCATCAGCGGGTTGCAAGGCCAATTCGCCCAGAACTGGCGCAAATTGTCCCAGTATTACGAGGCCATTGAAGCCGGACGAATTGCCACGATGCGCGGCTACGAACTGAGCGCGGAAGATCGTTTGCGACAGGCCGTGATATTGGCCATCTTGTGTCCCGGTAAAATCAGCTACACAGATATTCAGCAACGCTTTGGGGTGGATTTTAAATCCCACTTTGCCGATGCCTTCCCCAAGCTGGAGGACATGGCCGCCGATGGTCTGGTGGAACTGACCGAAACCGGCTTGATCGTCACCCCTCTGGGTCGCCTGTTCAGCCGTAATATCGCCATGCCCTTTGATGCTTATTTGCCCCAGCTGAGTGGGGATAAACCGACTTTTTCCAAAACCGTTTGATGGTTCACGTTTGATTGCCAAGGAGCTTTCACATGAGTTCACCGAAAACCGGCATTCTATTTCTCAATCTGGGTGGCCCGGACAGCCTGGAGAACGTCAAACCCTTTTTGTTCAACCTGTTCGCCGATCCTGACATCATTAAGTTGCCCCTGTCCTTTATTTTTCAAAAGCCGCTGGCCTGGCTCATTTCCACCAAGCGGGAAGAGTTGGCCCAGGAGAACTACGAACTAATGGGTGGCAGTTCTCCCATTCTCAAATTTACGGAAGCCCAGGGGAAAGCCCTCTCCCAAGCGCTGGCAGAAAAAGGCTATCCCGATCTGCCGGTGTACATTGCCATGCGCTATTGGCATCCTTTTACTGAAGAAGCGGTGGACGCCATGGTGAAAGATGGTATTCAGCGGGTCATTGTAGTGCCCCTGTACCCGCACTTCTCCTACACCACCACCGGTAGTAGCCTGAACGAACTGAAACGGGTTCTGGAACAAAAAAACGTGCGGTTTGAAATGCGCGTGGTGCCGCCCTATCACGATCACCCGCTGTATTTGCAGGCCATGCGGGAATGCATTGAGGAAGGCCTCAACAGCAACCCGTGGACTTGCCCCAAGGACGAGGTACAGATTTTATTCAGCGCCCACAGTTT
>DAIDMR010000298.1 GCA_027448865.1 Vampirovibrio sp. | reverse complement strand
GTCCGCACATTGTCATGGTGGGCTCCTGGGGGGAGATATTAAAAGCCCATGTGCTGGAATTTCCCGGGGTCATTCTGGTGAATTGCCATCCTTCATTATTGCCCGCCCACCGGGGGGCCAACCCCTACGCCTCCGTCATTTTGCAGCAGGAGGCGGAAACCGGGGTCACCTTTCATCGCATGGCTGCCGGGATTGATACGGGCGCTATTCTCTTGCAGCGAGCCATTCCCCTGAGTCTGGAGGAAACTGGCGATTCCGTCAGAATCAAGTGCGTTGCCGCTGCTTACGAAATGGTTCCCGACCTGATTGGGCAGCTTCGGGATCATATACTGCTGGGCCACCCCTTGCTGGAGCGCCCTCAGGATGAAAGGGCCAAAAGTTACTTTGGACAGCTTAAGCAGGAGTCTGGACTGCTGGACTGGTCTCAGTCCCCGGAAGCGATATCCCGGCAAATTCGGGCCTTGTACCCCTGGGTGGTGTGTTATTCCCGCCTGCAGGGACGGTGGCCGGTGCTGTTTTATTACAGCCGCTTTGTTCGGGAGGAGGCTGCCTGCGAAAAGGGTGTGGCTCCGGGCACCATTGTTCGTTTTGACTGGCGTACGGGCTTTTTTGGGATCGCCCTGAGCGAGCCGGGTTGGCTTCTGCAGGTGGAGCGGTACCAGATGGCCCTAAGCGACCGATTTTTCGTTTCGCCGTGGCTGGTACGGCTGTTTGCCTTTGTGTTGCTTCGTCCGGGTCGACGGTTTTGGCATGAGGGCTAGCGCCTGTGCTGGGATTCGCCTGTTTTTGGGGCTTTGGTAACAAAAGGGATCTCAGGGCCAGCGGATGACCCCCTTTTGGGGTATAATGGGCCCACATGTCAATGGGAATTAGTTAGAGTGCCGTGGAATCGGCAGAGTTCCTGATGATCCCGCAGTTTGAGCCTGTGTGTCTACAGCACTTGGGCGCTTAACAGGAAAGGCAGATACCTTGAGTTCTCAGCAGCAGATTTTTGGTGACGGCAAGATCCTTCCGATCAGTATTCGGGATGAAATGCGCCGTTCTTACATCGATTACGCCATGAGCGTGATTGTGGGCCGTGCCCTGCCGGATGTGCGGGACGGCCTCAAGCCGGTGCATCGCCGCATTTTGTACGCCATGCACGAAATGGGTCTTTCGCCGGACAAGGCGTTTAAAAAATGCGCCAAGGTGGTGGGAGAAGTGCTGGGTAAATACCACCCGCACGGCGATACGGCGGTTTATGACGCCTTGGTGCGTTTGGCTCAGGATTTTTCCAGCCGCTATCCACTAGTTAATGGCCACGGGAACTTTGGCAGCATTGAAGGCGATAATGCCGCCGCTATGCGATACACCGAGTGTAAGCTGACCCATGTGGCCACCACCATGCTGGAAGACATCGAGCAGGACACGGTGGACTTTGTGCCCAACTACGACGGCTCGGAAGAAGAGCCCTCCGTGTTGCCGTGCCGTTTGCCCATGCTGTTGCTGAATGGCTCCAGCGGGATTGCCGTGGGC
>DAIDMR010000297.1 GCA_027448865.1 Vampirovibrio sp. | reverse complement strand
GGAAGTCGGCAGGCAGCTTTTGACGAATGGTCTGCTCGATGACCCGCCGACCGGCAAAACCAATTCTGGCCCCTTCTTCGGCGATGTTAATATCGCCCAAAGTGCCAAAGCTGGCCGTAACGCCCCCAAACGTGGGTTCGGTCAACACGGAAACGTATAACAGACCAGCCTCGTGCAAGCGAGCCAGAGCCGCCCCGGTTTTTACCATCTGCATCAGGGAAAATGTCCCTTCCTGCATACGGGCCCCACCGGACGAGGAGAAAATCACCACCGGCAACTGGTCGGCCAAAGCGCGTTCAATGACCCGGGTAATTTTTTCGCCCACCACGCTGCCCATGCTACCGCCCAGATACGTGAAATCCATCACGGCCAAGGCCACCGACTCGCCCTCAATCTGACCCACGCCGGTAATGACGGCGTCATTCAGACCGGTTTTTTTGTGGGCATCTTTCTGGCGCTTGAGATAGGGTTCCGTATCGGTAAAGGTCAAGGGATCGGCAGGAGACAGGTCGGCGTCCAGCTCCTCAAACTCATCGCACAATTGCTGAATACGGGCATAGGCCCCAATCCGGAAATGGTAGCCACATTGGGTGCAAACGTTTAAATTCTTTTCCAGTTCCTTGGTGGGTAAATTTTCCTGACAGTTGAAGCACTGCGTCCACAACTTGCAGATTTCCTCGTCAGTGAGGCGATTGTTCATAGCGGCTACATCCAGCCGGGTGGACTTATCTCGTTTGGAGGCAAACCAATCTCTGAGAGACATACACGCTTTCCTGCAAGTACTTGACGGGATCAAATCAGGCGCTTCGCCCATGAGCCACGGGGGAGAAGCGCAATGCTATATCGAATTAGCGAATGGTCAGAGTGTAGCATAATTCAGGACAGCTTCCAAAGAAATCCCATGAAACCAAAGGCGCAATGAACGTACAAACCAAGCCCAGCAAGCCATTCCGCTTAAAAGCGGTCTAAAATCTGGCCGTGGAGGCCTGCTGGGTAAAGTTGGCAGGTTGCATAATCCGCATTTTATCGAAGTTGACCACCGAGTTATTGGCACCGGGGAAGTAATTGAAGCCAAAGTAAGAGCGACGGTTGATGAAATCATAGCCGATGGTGGCCTTCACATCGGTCGGCCCTACCATCATGTAAAAGGTGTTGCCAACGGCCAAGGCATTCCGGGCGTTATCCCGGTTCAAACTAAAGCTGCCACTATTGCCCAGACTCAAAAACTTGTTGATGCGAACCAGGTTGTTCATGGACACGTTTTGAGCGCCGCCATAATAGCTGTCGAACACAAATGGCGATTTGCCGATGGACTGGCTGACCGTGTAACCCAGACTGGTCTGCAAGCGGCTGTCAAACAGGTTCAGGTTCAGGGTCGGGCCCACCCGGCCCAGGGCCACAAAATCCGCGGAAGAATAAGCTGAAGTGATTAGCTGAGCCCGCATGCCCATCGAGGCGTACTTACCCAGGGTCAACAAGGGCGCCGTATTTTGCAATTGCAATTGTAACTGGGCCCGCCCCAGCATTTGCGGCGATTTTCCTTTGTCCGCCTCCACAAAGTAGGTTTCCCGGAAGTTGGGATAGAAGTTGTCCCGGGCGTACCCGATACTTTCAAACGAGGTCAACTGGAATTTTTTGAAATCCTTTAAAACCCGATAGTCCGTCAATTGGGCAATGTAGTTGGGACGTTCCGTTTGTCCCAGCAACCCGTTGACGTAGCCATCGTTGTAAGCGGCCATAAAGTGCGTGTTGTCGGTAATCCGCCGATCGGCGAACATGACCGGGGAGCCCACCCGGCTGTTGTATCCCAAGTCCACGGTGGTACTGGCGTCCCGGTAGTGAACCAGTCCGCCCAAGCCAAAGCCTGCATCGATTTGCTTGCCGGATTTGCCGTTGGAAGACCAGAAGCCTGGCGAGCCATAACTTACAAAGGGCGACACCCGCAGGGAGCCTTTCCCTACATGGAAATCCCAGCCGGGCCCAGCGTAAGCGCCACCGTATGCCCGGTAAGAACCCACATCAGGGCCCAGGTACTGAATGTTTTTAGTGGGGCCATCGTAGGACAAGTCGGTATTGGGGAAGGTAAACAGCTTGTACTTACCCATATACAGGCTGGGACGCTTCAGCATGACGTCGTCGTAACCGTCCTCGTGGCGAACAACCTCAATCTCCCGGGCCTTAATGCTGAAGCGGGAAACCTTGTTGGGCGAGTCATCAAAGTTTTGCTTGCCCTGTTTCAGGTTCTCCAGATCCTCGTATTGCTTTTGCTGGTCATAGGTGAGGGTGTTGGTTCGCATAATGCGGTTTTCATAGGCTTTTTTGGAAAATTCCCGACGCAACTTGGCCTGCTGGGAACCTTTCCCCGTATTTTGCCCCAAACTGCCAATCCCACCCTGAGATGCCAGCTGCTGGTAGACAATGCCGCTGATGATGAAGCGCCCATGCTCCATGATGATCTC
>DAIDMR010000296.1 GCA_027448865.1 Vampirovibrio sp. | reverse complement strand
TCAGTATAAGCGCCTTGCTTGCGCTGCTTCGACCTTGTGGCTACACCAGGCTAAAAACTTCGCGGATAGTCTCTTGGGAACCGTAAACAGGTCGGATGGTTTCAAATCAGTGGAACGGTTTTTCCTCCAGATGAATGGGTGGAAAATTCAAGGGGGTTGACTTCACTGAAAAGCGCTCAGTGATTGGATGCCAGTGTGCTTTTCCGCTTTCTGAAGGAACGTTTTTCTCCCCCAAACAGGGGAGATTTTTGGATTTGTTTAAAGTATTTGGTGTACGTCACCGATAGGACAGACAGACGTGAATATCCATCTTGAACAGGAGATGACTATTTGCGTGGGTTAGCAACCCGTTCTGAATCACACCAAACCAATCACACGAAATAGATCACACTGGCTTTTCTCCCTGAGCAGGATGATTTGGGGAGGGGCCCGTTGCTTGCCTCAATTCGGCAAGTAACGTCAATTGATAAGAAGAGGAGTCACTTCGATGCCTTTAGTTGTGAATACCAACGTATCATCGATCAATGCCCAGCGCTATTTAACCAATAACACAGCGGCTCTGGGTAAAACCATGGAAAAGCTGGCCTCCGGGTATCGGATCAACCGGGCCGGGGATGATGCCGCCGGCTTGCAGGTGTCCGAGAAATTACGGGCTCAGATTCGGGGTTCTCAAAAGGCGCTGGATAACGTTCAGGATGGTATCAACATGCTGAACATCGCCGATGGGGCCTACCAGTCTATCACCGATGCCGTGCAGCGGATGCGGGAACTGGCCGTGCAGGCGGCCAACGACACCTACAGTTCCGCTCAGCGATCCGCCATGCAGATTGAGTATGACTCGCTGGCTTCGGGCATCAGTCAGATGGCTCAGGCCGCCCAGTTTAACGGGATTCACCTGCTGGACGCCAGTACGCCCGCCAACCTGAATTTACAAATCACGGCCAATCAGGGGGGCAATGCCGATGATCTGGATGTGGTGAGCGCCCTGATTGATATCACCAGCGTTGCCCTGGCTGGCTCCATGCTGTCCCATGCCAGTGCGCAAACCGCCATCCAGACACTGGATTCGGCGCTGGATACCATCAACGCGGCCCGAGGGCGTTTGGGCGCCTTTACCAACCGACTGGAATACACAGCCCAGAACCTGGCCACCAACGTGGAAAACACCTCGGCTTCGGAATCGAGGGTGCGCAACGTGGATGTGGCTGCCGAAAGCGCCAGTCTGGCCCGAAACCAGATTCTGCAGCAGGCGTCTCAAGCCATGTTGGCTCAGGCCAATCAGGCCCCGCAGCTGGCCTTACAGTTGCTGCGAGGGTAGCCCTGAAAATCGACTCAGATCTATCACACAATATCAGAGGACCCGGCTTCGGCCGGGTCTTCCTGCTTTGAGGAGGCTCTCATCGCCTGGGTCTACGCTATTGGGAGGACTGCCTGTGCAGGGATCTCCTCTGGACAATGTTCTTTAAAACAGTCATGCGTTTGGGGCAAAAAGGCTTCAGCGAGGCCTGATTGGCGGGATTTGCTTTTTGGATGCTCGTTCTCGTCTACTCCATAAAGGTGAGATTGGTGATGGACTTTAAAGTTTTTGGACTAGGCCTCCGATAGGAGAAACAGAACTCAAACTGGGCTGTTTAATGGAGCACGGTCTGGATTCTGCTTATTACGGTTACACCCCTTTATTCACACGAACTTGGGATTTTTATTGGAACCTTTGCCTTGGCCATGGATGGGGCCGCGGGTAAGGCGAAGCCTGCTGTGTTCAGCATGTTGATACCATCCTGAACGTTATCCAGCG
>DAIDMR010000295.1 GCA_027448865.1 Vampirovibrio sp. | reverse complement strand
GAGACCCCCTGAAATTTGACCTTCGAAGGGTCATGCACCTGAAAGACGCCCAAAGTGGCCAAAAGCATCAGGATCTGGTGTTTGAGCTGATCCGCATGTGGACGGAAATCTATACCCCGGCCCGAGAGGCCGAGGGCAAGTAAATCACCCGACTGCTGGTTCGCGGGGCCTTCAGCGGAGGGCTGTACAGGATGAATGACTTACTCAGCCCCAGGAACTTTTCCGTATGCAGGGTGCCGTTGGGGAATAAATTGCGAAATTTGGCGGCACCCATTAACCTTACGGACCGAACACGCTGCACACAGCGTTCCCATGACTCCTCCTGTCGCCGGTAAACCCGTCGAAAGGTCAGACGGTGCTGCCAGGCCTGCAAGGTTCGTTTCAGCCCTCCACCGGTGAGGTCAAAGTAATACAGCAACCAGGCCCGCAGGGGGATGGGTAAAAACTGAAAAAAGGGGAAGTAAAAATGGGCCTCGATGGGAAAGTACAAATTGGGCGTTTGTACAAAGTAGGCTTTGCCCACCCGGCAAATTTCCCGGGCCATTTGCCATTGCCGCAGATCGTTGCCCACATGTTCGATCACCGAATTGGAAAAGACCACATCAAAGCTTTTGTCGGCAAAACGGGACAGGTCAATGGCATCCCCGGCCAGACTGGTAAAGCCCAGGCCCTTAGAGCGGGGCTTATTGACCGGATAGGCTGCTACGTTCAGCAGGGTGATGTGAATTTGCCCCTGATTCTCAAAGCCCATGCTTTCCCAGAACTCCGGGGTGCCTCCCACATCCAGAATTTTAAGGGGGCGGGGGAACTGCTGTAGCCATTGCCGAAACAGCTCAAAGCGTTTTTGTCGCAACTGCCAGGCCAGACTGCCCGGCTGATAGGCATCTAGAATTTTGGATTGCAAAAACTGCATAACGTTCCCCTTTGCGTGTGGACGTGCTGTCGGATTGTCCATGTTCGGACGTTTCGGGTCGGGTATGCCCTGTCATCGGGAGCCCAAAGGGCAAGCCAATGGGCCGGGTGGTCTGCCTGGACGATCGAATGTAAACACTCACGGTTTTTGGATACTGTGGTGCTGATTGTGGCCAAAAGTCAGCTTGTGGAAAATTGTACAGTCGGGCAAGACGGCTAGCCCGTTGGGTAAAGCTTGCCGGGTAAAGTCCAACCCGTTTGAGCGGAACCAATGCGCGCAGGCAATTCCCGGATAAGACCGGTTTTGATTTGGCTGTCTTCTTGCCGACATTCCGGACTGAGATTACAATTTGTAGGATGAATACCTGTGTTGACTGGAACAAATGACAGTTCGTTCAGGGCCCCGGTCAAACCGCTCCCGATAAGTCCCCCAGGCACAACCATCATTCAGAACCCCATCCGCATTTTGTATATTCCGCCATCATGAACGAGCAAGACACAACGCCCAGCAATACAGTAAAGGTAAACAACGTGACCTCTGTTCAAACGCCTCCGCCCAAGATGGTTCGTAAACCCCCGGTGCGCAAGCGCTCCAGAATTCCCCTCCTTTGGCTGGTCATTGCCTCCGGCGTAATATGCGCCGCGCTCATCTTCACCGGCATCAAGCTGTTCAGCATTCCCTGGGTGTTGCGGAATCCGGTCTCCCAGGAGCCGGTGTTCTCATGGCACGGATCGCCCGGACAGAAGGTTATTTTGGTCATGGGCGTGGATGAACCCAACCGCGGCCAGCGAGAGAATGGGGAAAGCGCGTTTGAAGGCACCCGCACCGATACCATGATGCTAGCCCGCATCAACGCCGACAAAAAACAGGTGTCTCTGGTTTCCATTCCCCGGGATAGCAAGGTCTATCTAGCCGGAAACCGGGGCATTGACAAGATTAATGCCGCCCATGCACTGGGTGGGCCGGATTTAGCGGTTCGAACGGTTCAGGATTCTTTTGGAATCCCGGTGGATAACTTTATCGTGATCAACCTGCGGGGCGTTCGGGATTTGGTGGATGCCCTGGGTGGCATTGACGTGTATGTGGAAAAACCCATGCACTACACCGATAACACGGCCAAACTGTTCATCAATTTTGAACCGGGAAAACACCATCTGGATGGTAAACAGGCAGAGGCTTTCCTGCGCTTCCGGCACGATCAGCTGGGTGATATCGGACGGATTCGACGGCAGCAGCAGTTTATTGCCGCCGTGTCCAAAAAGCTGCGGGAGCCGGGCATTGTGTTTAAAATCCCCAGCATGGTGCAATTGGCCAGCCAATATGTGGAAACCGATTTGAACCCCAACGATTTGCTGACCCTGGCTTTTTTTGGCAAGGATTTGAATATGAACAGCCTACGCACGGCCACCCTGCCCGGACATCCCGGCGGCACCCGCGTCAGCTACTGGGTCATCGACCCGGAACCGGCCCAATTGATTCTTGATCGCCTGATTCTGGACAATCCCCAGCCACTGTTTGGGGGGGCTGCCGATACCAGCAAACCCCTGAAAGTGGGTATTTTCTACGATCCGGCCCTGGCCAGCACCCTGCCCCAGTTGATTCAGAAGCTGGAAGGCCAGCAGTTTGAAGTGGTTTGTAAAGATAGTCAGCGTCGCACCAGCACCCAGATTATCGAGCATACCAGCCGGGTGACTGATAACCTGACCGATGCCGTGCGCAAGTCCGACCCGCGTCTGGAGAAGGCTCGCTTGATCTTTGCGCCTGTGGGCACTACATTTGAGAGTAACGCCTGTAGCGTGGGAGAAGATTACACCCTGATCCTCGGAGCGGACAGCCGTCAGTAGCATCAGTTCTGATATTCCGGAGAGTGCCCATCATGTTGTTCCCCAATCGTTCTCGTTCCTTATCCGTTGCCGGCTCCGTCGCTATTCTGGCCAGTGTGGTTGGCATGTTGGCCGTTGTTTCGGCCTCTGCGCAGGTGGGGCCACAGCAGCCCCAGCCCAAACCCGTTCCGGAGAACGGGGTGACCAAAATGCTGACCAAGCTGATGAAGAACAAGCAATCAGCGTCTGAGGACGAGGAAGAGGAAGTGCAGGGCCCCCAGCCCAAGGGTCAAAAGCCCGCGACGGCGGCACCAGCACTGTCCGGCCCGTCCATGATGCAGACCGGCCCCATGCACGAGCCTTTGCTGACCCAGCCTCCCCTGACCAACGCCAAGATTGAAACCCCGCAGGTGGACAGTGAGAATCCGCCGGTGTTGAGCCACCCGAAACTGGATGATCCCACCAATCCCCTGGGCTTTGCCGATGCCGAAAACAAGCTGAAGCGCCTGATTCAACTGAACGACGCCAAGCGTTTTGCCGAAGCCAAAACCGGTCTGGCCCCCCTGCGGCAGTGGTTGATCGATTTGACCGAGGCCCATATTGGTCTGTATAAAACCCTGAACCAGATTCCCTCCGCCAAAGGCCAGGCCGAGCTGGAGAAAGAACTGGCCCTCCAGTTCGCCCAGCTCCGGGATCGCACCATGATGGAGATGGCCCGGGTCTATATTGCCGACAAAGATTACGGCAAGGCGGTAAAAGAATTGGCTGAAGTGGTGAAATCCCAGCCCAAAAGCCGGGTGGGTTTACGCAGCTACGAAATGCTTCAGCAAATCGGTTTTACCGAAAGGTTGCAGTTGGCCCAGTAACGGGATAGGCGCAATCGAGACAAAGGCG
>DAIDMR010000294.1 GCA_027448865.1 Vampirovibrio sp. | reverse complement strand
AGTACACCTTGTAAAACGTGGTCATTCTAACAAAAACAACAGCAGGCATGAAGCCGATTGTTTCAAAATTTAAAAAACAAGAAAACCCCTCTCCAAAAAATGGTTGAATGCAAAAACATATTAAAATTTCAAGAAGCTGATCAGATTTGCATACACACAGAGAATCCTTAAAGAATTGTAAACCAGTCGAAATCATTCATTCCAAGCCTCTTCCGAACCCCATAGGCCTCCCTGTGAGATTAATTTTTGTAAACAAAATCTTGCTCGATTGTTTATAATTTCAAAACGTGGAAAACAAATCAGTTTTGTGGGATAGGGTAGAGGAGTTAGCGTGAGTACAATTGATCCATTTGAGACCGATAGTATCGTTGTAGGTACCTTCAAACGCTGGAGTGCCTCAGCGGTGGAATGCTACAGTCGCAAAGCCAATTGCGACGGGTGTTACTATCAAAACTTCTTTTCCAGCCGCCCCTACGGCTGCAAAATGAACCTGGCCGTGGAACAATTACTGGAAAGTATTGGCGAACCCAGCGCCAGCATGGTCAGCAAATTCTCCTGAAAAACTGAAACCCGGGGAACAGTGAAAATAAAAAGGCCGATCCGTTAAAGCGATCGGCTTTTTTATGCACTTTTCCGGGAGGGGCGCTTGCGGCAAATTGGGATCTGGGGCAAGATATGAAAATCCACCCTAGCCAACCGAGGTTTATCCCCATGCCCAACAACTTGCCCGTTATGCCCTTTATTGTGGTTATTTTACTGTTATTGCCCATTCGCTTGGGTGTCCAAAGCCTGAAAAAACTGGCCTTCACCTTGTGGTTGGTCGGCGGTATTGTGCTATTTTGGCGGGGAACCAGTTTTTTGGCAGAGTCCCCCGCCATTCACAACGTGGCCCTGCTGGCCGGTGTGGTGGCCGTGGCCCTGGCCATTGGCTTTGGCAAAGGCAAATTTGTCCTGAGTAAAACTTCCGTAAAAAACATTGAACGGCTGAACCAGTTTAGCGAACCGCAAAGACCCATTAGCGTTTACAGCCTGCGCAGCTGGATCATGATCGCCCTGATGGTCTCCATCAGCGTGGCCCTCAATATTTTCCAGGTGGAAAACATTGTGCGGGGCCCCATCAACCTGGGGATCGGCTTTGCCCTGATTATCAGCAGCCTGGCCTACCTCAAGTCCTTCAGCGACAGTAAAGCCACGGCCGTTTCCAACTAATCTAGCGCTTTAAAAACGCTGTGAGTTGGTCGGCGTCAAAGCCCTGAATCATGTGCCCCTGCTCATTCATAATCACCGGGCGCTTGATTAAATTTGGATCCTGCAACATCAGGGCAATGGCCGTTTGCCTGTCCGGCACGTTCTTTCCCAGATTTTGGGCTTTATAAATGGCGCTGCGACTATTCAAACTGGCCTTCACGTCAGTCTCTTTCACCAACCTCTCCAGTTCCGCTTTGCTGGGTGGGTGCGTTTCAATGGGCAATTCTTCAAAAGCAACCTGATTCTCTTCCAGAAAGGCCTTGGCCTTTTGGCAGGTTACGCACGTTTTTTTACCGTAAAAGCGCAGTGTCATCAGTCCATCACCGTCTATCGTTCACTTCATCCTACAGTCATTTCATCATAGGCACGGCTGCCTGTTATTAAATACAGCCAGCCCAGCGAAATCAAACCCTATTTCTGGCCCCAGACCAGCAAAGAACCAATCCGGGTGCGAAAATCCACCACGTCCTGCCAACGCTCGTAGCCCCAACCCGGCTTAAAGTTCGCCTGCTCCTCTGGCGTCAGGGGGGTAGGGTTCAACACCCGATCCACCTGTACCGAATGAAACCCCGCCTGCGTCATCAGGGCCATATACTCTTGCTGGGCATACAGGTGCATGGGGATTTCCACCAAATCGGCCCAACAATGGGAGTAAGGATTTTCCTGATAGAAATCCACCATCAGCCAAACCGTAGCCCCGGGCCGGGCCACCCGGTAAAACTCAGCCAGCGCCATCAAGGGATCGGGCATATAATACAGCGCTTCTACCGACAACAGGCGATCCATGGATTCATCGGCAAAGGGCAAGCACTCCGCCTGAGAGACCTGAAACTGGCTATTCACGGGATTCTGTGGATTCTGACAGGCCTGCTCAATCATACGAGGGGCCACATCCACCCCGTAAGCCCAACCCTTGGGGGCCACCCGACGGGCCATTTCCCGCACGGCATAGCCATTGCCACAACCCACATCCAGACAAGCCAGGCCCGGCGCCAACTGCATACGGCCCAAAATCTGGGAGACCATAGGCCAGTGCCCACGGGCCATGGATTCATCACGGCCCGCAGCGGCCCATTCATCAAACAATAGCGCGGCGGGATTCATGGGGAACATCATTGAAACCTGGGGATTCAGCGGGGAATGAGAGCGGAAAACCGTTAGCTTTTGACTAACGGTCGTATTCCAAGGTGGGGTAAGGTTTTTCCTTCCACTGTTTGTAGCCTCCTTGCAAGGAGTAGACATCGCGGTAACCCATTTGCTGCAACACATCCGCAGCCAAAGCAGAACGGCCACCACCCCCGCAGTAAGTGACAATAGTCCGATTCTTATCGGGAGCGGTATCTTCAATCTCCAGCTCCAGAACGCCCCGTGGGACGTTGGTGGAGTTTTCAATGCGGGAATGGGCATGATCATTAGCTTCCCGGACATCCACGAGAATCATGTCTTTGCCCTGTTCAATCCATTGCCGCAGCTCGTCCTGAGTCACTTCCCGAATGCGGGTTTTGGCATCGGCCACAAAGTCCTGCCAGGTTTTAACGGACTGAGTTTGGGTCATGGGCTTTTCCTCCTCGCAATAGATTCGCTGTTAACTTGCTCCATTTTACAGCGAAGAAGGGCGGGCTCCCATAGGCAAATCGGCTAATATCAAAGGAAAAACCGTCAATAAATCAACAGCCACCAAACCATTCGGCTCAGTGGCTGGCTTGGAGATACAAAACAGGTTCTAGCGGATAAAGAGTTCCAGATTGAAATATCCCAAGTGGGTGTCTCCACTCCACAGTTCGTAGAGAATCTCGATAATGCCACCTTCCGGGGTCAGGGCGTAGTCCAGTTTTTTGGTGAAATTGCGGCAAACCAGGGAAGCACCCCCGTAAAAATACTGGCTGGCGTACCACTCATTGGCCGAAAACGTCTGGCGGCTGTGTACATCACCAATTTTGACCACAGAAACGGTGTTTTTGGATATTTTAATAGTGGTGGTGACCTTTTTTTCCCGCAACATAGTATCAAAGGCCAGAATGTAGGTATCTTTATCCACCTGATACAGAGAGCCCAGCGCTTCTTCCTCGATTTCCAGCGGATCGTACCCGTTAACAGACTGGGTGTGGCAGATGTCCACCATCACCATTTTCTTGATTTTTTTCACGTCACTCATCGCACACTCACCTGACTTTTTCCACGTCAACGGATACCCGCCACAACCCTATCGGCCAAAAGGCCGAAGACTTGAGCGCTTCTCTTCAAATCTTTACGTCTCTTTTTTATTTGCGCCTATTTACTTGTGATAAGGTTCGCCTCGCCGGATTTTAAAGGCCCGGTACAACTGCTCCAGTAGAATGAGTCTAACCATGGGGTGGGGAAAGGTCATTTTGGACAGTGACACTGTCCAGTGACAGGCCTGCAAAACCGATGGATGCAGGCCCAACGGCCCTCCCACAATAAATATAATAGGCCGGGCATCATTGCCGGGAATACCTCCGTTTGAAGGATTTGCCCCCAACCGTTCAAAAAAAGCTGTAGAAAACTGCGCCGAAGCCAATGATTCTCCCCGTTCAGACAGGGCAATGGCATAGGCGGCCTTCTCCAAATAGGGCAGGATGCGGCGGGCTTCCCCCAGCATGACCTGCTCCTCGGTGCGGGAGGGCAATATGGCCTCATCGGGCACTTCTATAATGGACACGTTGGCATAGGCCTTCAGCCGCTTGAGATAATCGTCCAGCCCCGGTTGAAGGTAGGAGAATCCACCTTTCATGCGGCCCACCACAATCATTTGAATGTTCATACTAAAAACGCTCTGAGCTGCTTTCATTTGAAACCGGTTGTCAAGCCGGTTATGCTGTATTTACCGTTTAAACATCCAACAAGGAGCCGGATTGATCATGGTGGATATTCTCCCCTTTCGTGGTTTGCGTTACAACCTGCCAAAACTGGCACAGGAAGGCGCCTCGCTGGATAGCGTGGCCACCCCACCCTATGATGTGATCAATAACGCCCAACAGGCCGCTTTTTACGCCAAACACCCGGCCAACTTCGTGCGAGTGGATCTCAACCAGAAAACAGCCGAGGATACGGAGCATAACAACCCCTATACCCGGGCTGCTCAGTGCATCCAGCAGTGGGAAACGGAAGAAACCCTCATCCCCGAAGCGGAGCCTGCCATCTATGCTTACTCCCAAAGCTGGCAGGAGGCGGGAGAAACCATTGCGCGCAAAGGCCTAATCGCCCTGCTCAAGCTGGAAACCTTTGAAAGCGGCAAGGTACTGCCCCATGAATACACGCTGAAAGGCCCCAAGCAGGATCGTATCCAGCTAATGCGCAGTACCCTGTGCAATTTAAGCCAGGTCTTCATGATTTACAGCGATCCCCAGCGCACCATGGAAAGCCTACTCTACAGTCAATCCAACCCAGAGGACTGGGCTTCGGCAACCGATGCCGATGGGGTCATCCACCAGTTCAAACCGGTCACCGATGCGGCAGTCATTGAAAAGCTACAGGCTTTATTCAAACAAAAAACCCTGCTGATTGCCGATGGACACCACCGCTATGAAACCGCCTTGGCCTACCAGCAAGAGGTGCGGGAGCAAGTAAAGCAAGCCACCGGGCAAGAGCCGCCCGAGGGCAGTCTGCTGTCTGATTACGCCATGATTTTCCTGACCAATATGGATGATGCGGGCTTAAAAGTTTATCCCACACACCGCATTTTGTACCAATGGCCCCAGGGCTGGGATCAGGCTCGCTTTGAGGCTGAATTATTCAAGAAGTACGAGCGTGTCAGCGCCGATGAAACCTTCTGCTACCGGCAACCCGGCACCCGCGAGTTTATTAAACTGGGCTTGAAGCCCGAGGCCACCCCCGCTCTGCCGCCGCTGCTGGATACCTTCGACGCCGCATTGCTGGAAGAAACCGTATTTAAGGGCATTTTCAACAGCACCGGGGAAGCCTTGAAACAGGAACATATGCTGGGCTTTTACCGCAACGAGGATGAAATTGAAGCCCTGTGGCGTGACGGCAAAACCGTAGGCGGCTTTTTCCTGGCCGCCCCCTCGGTCAAGCTGGTGCATCAAATCTGTGAAAGCGGCCATCGCATGCCCCAAAAATCCACTTACTTCTACCCTAAAATCCTGAGTGGACTGGTGATTTACCCTTACAGGACTTTTCTGAATAGCCAGCATCACGCTTTAAGTGACATTCAGTCCATTCAAAGCGTGTCAGCGGCCCATAAACTGGCCACGGTGTGAAACGGGTGGCAATGGCAGAATCAGCCTACTCCTGACGCTGAAAAACATCCTGACACTCGGTTTTTTTGAGTAAACCGTGGGCATCCCAGCCATACCCCATTACCGAAAGCTGACATGGGTGCCCCACGGCTTCAATGGCTTCAGCGGTTTTTTGCAGCACCTCAACCACCCATCGGGTATAGGCCTGAAGCCCTGCGTCCGTTTGAATGTCAAAGCCCTGCTCTGCGGCAACTGTGGTCATCAACGCTCGATCTTCCTTGGAGAAAATCAGGGTATCCGCAGGTAGGTCTTTGCGTTGGGCTTTGGCAAACAGGCTCTTGAGATCGAATTTCAGGTTTTCCGACTGGTTAACCCATTTATCCTGAGCATCCTTGACGCCTTCCCGGATTTCTTCCCGGGCAAAATAACGCAACCCTTCGGCCAATATTTCCGGCTGCTGATAAAGCAGTGAAAAAAAGAGGAGCGCACCCACCGCGGCCGTGCTGCGCTGCAAACAGTTCTTATCTTGCGCCCTGTTTTGTATTGCAGGCAGCAGATCGAGGTCAGCCCGCCTGGAAAGCGGATTCACCAATTCAGCCTGATCCGAATGCACCACCAGCTTGGCGTTGGACACGTTGCCCTCCGCTCTCAAACGTTCCGCTTGCTGAAGCAACCGGGTTCCCAGCAAAACCAGAGATCGCAACGCATGATTGGGATCTTCCGTCAGCTTTAAATATGGATGAAACGTGGCTTGCAGGGCCTGAATGGATTGTCGGGGGATGGGATTACGAACCGCCTGAGGATTGGGATTAAGCAAGCCACTGGAAATCACCAACCGCTTGGCCTCCTGAGGCACAGAACCCTTACGCTTCGATGCCTGCGGAAAGCCTAATCGGGCTTGTTTTTTGCTACTCAACGAATCAGCATCGACAATCGATGGCCCCATCACGGAATTTTTAAAAGAAATGCCCAAAACCATGGCGAACCCTCCCCACTCAAAAAATAACCACTTGAATCAAAAAGAAATGAAACCCAAATAACTTAATCACATCCAATCGGTTTGGACAATTTTTTGCGTGCAATATAAGCCCAAGTCAAAACAAACGTTAAAGCGGACTCAATATTGAGACTTGCATCCGGGCAACCGTCTTTTCTAAGATGGAAGTAGCCAACCCAAAAAACTTTTACGGAGCGCCCCTGATGACTTCCCAAAAATCTCTTTCAGATATTGAAAAACACCGCCGTTCGCAGCTATACGCCCGACTGACTTACGTGGGTATTATTCTGGTATTTGTCAGCCTGTGCGCCGTGGCCGTACTGGTCACCATGAGCAACGAAGCCAAACGGGAAGGCTTCCGGCCCATTGAAGTGAGCAAGCCCATCTCCTTCTTTGACTACAGCTACGTCAAGAAAGACAAAAAGCCCTAAAAGCTCAGGTTCGGCTGCCTGACCCAATTTGATTTGTGAACAGTCGATTTATGAGCGTTTTCCCCGGCCGGAAGCCTGCTTGGGTTTCTGCATCAGAAAGACGTACTCGTGCTTGAAGATGTAAAAGCCACCCACCAGGGCCCGATAGCGCCATAAATTGCTCATGCGGCCCTTGGCTTTCTCGTTGCCGCTGATGTTTTTGACAATAATGCTTTTGGTTTTAAAGCCCGCCCGGTTCATGCGCTCCATGCACAAAAAGCCCAGAGGAATGAGTTCTCCAGCGGCGTACTTGTCGCCAATCACCAAACCAGCGAAACGTCCCGGCTCCAGCATGTCGTAACCCAGCTGGCAGACCTGCCCAAACAGATCCAGAAAGGCGTCCGTGCTGTCGGCATTGGATAGATCCTGATCCGAGTCGGAAAAGCGAATAATATCGGCATAAGGCGGGTGCAGAAACAGAAACTGGGCCTGCTCCCGATCAAATTGCTTCAAGCTGCGCTGGATAGCCTTGCCCGTCCAGCTTTGATTGGCACTATCGCCGTTAATAATCTGAACATCCTCGCTTTTGCCCTGTTCATCGAGCTTTTGGCGCACATAGTTGGCCATATCCGCCTTTAACTCCACCCCAATGGCCTTGCGCCCCAAATTGACCGCCTCAATGGCTGAGGTGCCAGAGCCTAAAAACAAATCCAGAATCACATCCCCCTGCTTGGTATAGCGGGTCAGCAACTGGGTCAGGATTTGGGGCACGCAGTTCCCATGATAATCCAGCTGGTGACCATTTTGGCGCTCCCGCCCGTTGATCATCCAGAGGCTACCGGTTTCCACGTCCTCATACTCCCGCCAGCGGTTCACATCAATGTCGCTGTAGGGCAACACCTTGGCCGGTGGCTCCACGCCCACTGGCTCCATGGAAATGGATTGGGCCGCCGCCGCTTGGGAGACCCGTTTTTTGGCCCCGGTTGGCTTTTTAGCGCCGAATGGCTTTTTGGGAAAACGTGCTTTGCTCATGCTCTCATCCTAAAGGTACCGTCCCTTGAACCACGTCCTTTAAACAGAGGGAATTTGCAGCGCTCTGGAGAGTGGAATTGAAAGGCCGCATTCAAACACAGACCTCTGGCTTTGCGTTGCAACCAAAGCGATCTACAATACAATCAGATCCCAAACTTGGCTTTGGCTGCATGCAAGTCCACCGCTCCATACACCATATTTCCCTGCCCCAGTCGGCCTGTGCCCTGGGCATGTTTGACGGGGTGCATGTGGGGCATGTCATGGTGCTGGAAAACGCTTTAAGAGAAGCCCGCCTGTTTAACGTACCCAGCGTGGTGGTCAGTTTTGCCAACCATCCCCAGTTCTTAATCAGCAAAACCCCCACCCAGTTGCTATCCACCCTGGAAGAACGACTGGCCCGCTTTGAAGCCATGGGCTTTGATCACGCCCTGATTCTGGATTTTGACGACTGGCTGAAGAATTTAAGCGCGGAAGCCTTTATCGAGCTGATTTTAATGCGGCATCTGGGGGTCAAAAGCGTAACCGTCGGCTATGACCACCGGTTTGGCAAGAACCGGGCCGGGGATAGTGACCTGCTCAAGCGGTTTGGGCAAAGCCACGGCTTTGCCGTGCAAGTCATTGATCCGGTTCGCACTGAGACCACTCTGCCAGAAGGGGGCGGACAGATCGTCAGCAGCACCCTGATTCGCAAACTGCTGGCCTACGGCGATGTGGAACTGGCCAATACCCTGCTGGGACAACATTACCACATTAGCGGCACAGTAGAAGGCGGCCTGCAACGGGGACGGCAATTGGGCTTTCCCACCGCCAATTTAACCATTGAAGCCCATCGGCTGATTCCCGGAAATGGCACTTACGCTGGGTATGCCGTCCTGAATGAGGTGACTTATCCCGCGGTCTGCAACATTGGCGTTTGTCCGACTTTTGAAGATCCGGTGGGCAAGCGGGTGGAAGTGCATTTACTGGACTATTCTCAGGAAGACTTCTACGGTCACACCTTGACCATGCGCTTTACCCACAAGCTGAGAGACGAGCAAAAATTCCCCGACATTCAGGCGCTGGTAGCCCAAATTCAGGCCGATTGCCAACAAGCCCGGCAATACTGGAACGATCATTTAGCCGCCCCCGAGTCCTCCTGCCTCAAACCGACCCCTCAACATCCCCAGTAAAACGGCCCATCAGCGTCCTCTCAACCAGAAACGATGTTTCCGTATGCAAGTACTCATTGAGGAATCCAAAAAACTGCGCCGGGCCTCCGCCTGCATTCGGGATGGGGGAACCATTCACGTAAAGTTGCCCCGTCACTGGCCCCGGCACCTCAAACACAGCGTCACCCAGGAGCTGGTGGAACGGCTGCAAAAAAAGGATGCCAAGGAACGGGCCCTGCTGGAGAAAGCAGCCCGACAGGAAACCATCACCCTTCCGGACAATGAGGCCCTAACCGCCTTTGTGCAGGCCATTAACGCGGAGACTTTTCAGGTACCGTTGGGGAAAGTACAAATCGGCACGGCCAAGTACAACCATTTGGCCCAGGTCAATTTAAAGACCAAGACGATGACCGTGTCCCGCTACTGCCTGAACCAGGCCCCCAAGGAAGCCTTACGCTATCTCATTGTTCATGAGCTGGCCCATTACTTTGAATCCGGACATGGCCCCCGCTTTTGGGCTTTGGTGGCCAAGCATGTGCCGGATTATCGACTACAGTCCCGCATTATGAAAGCGTTCCACCATCAGGCGGTCATTCAGGAGGATGCTTCCGACAATTTGCTCGAAGCCCCTGCTGGAAAAGCCGGTTACGCCAGCAAGCCCAAACGACCCGTTTTAGCCCCCACACTGCCCCCAAGGCCCACGCCTGCCCGACTTAAAACGCCTCATAAAACGCCTCAAAACAACAAAAACCCAAAAGACAAAACCGGGCTGTTACCCGGCTTTGTCAAACAGTTATTACTTTGGAGCGAAGGCTTTAAAGGCTAGGTAACGAAAGCCCGGCCGATTACTGGGCAGAGGGCTTGTCCTTGGGCAAAGCCACACTTTCCTTCTTGCTATCGCCAACAGTGACAGGCGGCTTGGCATGAGCCTTGGCCAGAATTTGCTGGTTAATAATGTCTTTCACCGTTTTGCCTTTGACCATTTCCTCAACCACGCCAATTGCTTTCTGCAATTGCGGGTCTTTCTTGGCCTTGGCGTCTTCTTCGGTCAACTCCACCGCGATATCAGGCTCAATGCCCTTTTTGTTGATATCGGTATCGTTGGGGGTCAGATAGCGCTGGGTGGTAATGTTCACCCCGGAGCCGCCCGGCAACTGGTTGATTTCCTGAACCAGGCCTTTCCCGAAGCTACGTTCCCCAATGAGTACGGCCCGTTTGTTGTCTTTCAGGGCCCCGCTCAGAATTTCGCTGGCGCTGGCGCTGCCCCCGTTAATAAGAACCACCAGCGGCTTGTTGGTTAGCACCGACGGGCTGGAGTAGCGCACTTCCTTGTAGCCATCCCGATCCACGGTGCTGACAATGGAACCCTCTTCCAGGAAAAAGTCGGCAATACGAATGGCATTGGACAGCAACCCACCCGGATTGGAGCGTAAATCCAAAATGTAGCCGTTCTTATCCCCCTGGTCTTTGAGGGCGTTTTGCACTTCCTGGGCCGCGTTGCTGCTCAGGAAGGTGGAGAGCTTAATGTAACCGATGTTATGGGGAATACTGACGCTGAAGGGGTTATCCAGAGACACCGATTTCAGCTTGATTTCATCCCGCATGATGTCGTAGTACTTGGCGGCTTTGTCGTCCCGCTTAATCAGCAAGCGCACTTTGGTGCCCTTTTCCCCCCGAATCAAATCAGCGGCGTCTTTGACTGAAATGCCCTTGGTGTTTTTGCCATCAATTTCCAGAATCTCGTCATTGGCCTTCAACCCGGCTTTGTCAGCAGGGGTTTCATCGATGGGAGCAATAACCACCAGTTTGTCATCGCGCAGACCGATTTGAATGCCAATACCAAACAGGGTGGCCTTAATGGAGCGGCCTTCCTCGGCAAATTCATCTTTGTCCAGAAAGCGGGTATAGCGATCGTTCAGGCTGGCCAACATGGTTTCAATGGCCACGTTGGCATCGGCCTCGTCTTTAATCTGGCTGTCAAAGCGATGGCGCCAGATACGCCAATCCTGCCCGTTTTTATCTTCATTCACAAACCGGGCGTTAATCAGTTTCCAGACCTCATCGTAAAGGGACTGGGGCGTGTAAGCAAAACCGGACTGGATGGTCGTAACCATCGCCAGCGGAATAAGCAGGGCACCAAATAGCTTGTTTCTCTTCATTGACGTTCCATCCAGGTTGCTGGGCTTGTGATAACACACCCAATTAAAGCCACGTAACACTTATTATAAACAATTTCCGGGAGCTTTGCCGAGCCTCTTGCGGGAATGGCTCCTGAACGCCCGGGACTGACAGGCTCAAAATCCCAAGCCCGCAGGCACGTTCCTATGGACTCAAACAGTCATTCAAACTGTTGGGAAAAGACGTGGATTAACCCCAATTGGTTCCATCCTCTCCCCTTTTGTTCTAAAAAATGGGGTTCCTATCGTTCTCCCACAATTATTTTAAACTGGCTACGGATACCTGAATGCGATCTACGGTTAAGCCGGTTTGGGCTTTGTACCCATTCAGCGCGTTCAGCAAGGCCGGTATATGAAAGGTTAATTCGGAAGCCAAGGCCGCATTGGCCACTTTGACAAACAACACCGTTTGATAGCCCTGTTTCCGCAAGCGCACGGCCCGGGTGTTCTGACCCAGTGTGACCCCGGCCAACTGGCTGACCTGCTGGGGCCACAAGGCCAGCAAGGCCATTTCATTGACCTTTTTATCCAACTCCAGATTTTGGCAAATTTGGGGCAACACATCGGAGAAAGCAGCCAACGAGCCTACCCGACTAGGCTTTTTGCGATACGTGGCGCGGGGGGGTTCGTTCATGGAGAAACCTCCAGTTGGGCAGAAAACCGACGCTGGGACACCGTGCCCTGGGTGACAGTAAAAGCGGCCAACTCAGCGTTCGGCTCCGAATGATTTCCCGTTTCCCGCTCCAGCAAGGTTTGCCAGGAAGAAGTAGGATGGGTGGTGGTAATAAAGACCTGACTGTCTGGGTGAATATGTTCCACCAGCAAGCGTTGACGATCCGGGTCCAGCTCAGCCATCACGTCATCCAGCAACAACACCGGCGGTTCCTGCAACTTGGCGGTCAGACATTTTAATTCGGTCAGTTTTAAGGCCAACACAATGCTGCGCTGCTGTCCCTGACTACCATAGGCGTCGGCGGGCAAGCCATCCAGATAAAAGTAAAGATCATCCCGATGTGGCCCCACCAGGCAAGTACCCCGACGAAGCTCTTCCGGCATACGCTGGGCCAGTAACTGGGACAACCCGGCCTCAATGACGGAAACATCCGGCAAGCCTGTATGAACGGCTTCTTTTAAGGATTCCATTTCTAACACGGCACTTTGGTAGCGCACGGTCAACGCTTCCCGGGCATCGCTCAGCTCCAGATACGCCAGGGCCACCAAGTCCTCAATCATGGCCAGATACTGCTGCCGGGAAGCAATGACTTTCGCCGCCGTGGCCGCCAACTGCACATTCCAGGCGCTGAGATGTTCTCTTGAAATTTGCTCCGGGGGACTCTTGAGGAGTCGATTCTTCTGCTGACGCACCTTCTGGTACTCGGCCAGATAGATTAGATGCCGTTTATCGTACTGCACGATGGCCGCATCCAGCCAGCGCCGCCGATCTTCCGGCGTGCCCCGCAATAACAGCAAATCCGGCAAAAAAAAGGACACACTGGGCAAATGACCGAGCATTTCCGATCGACTGCGCAAGGGACTGGCGTTGATTTTAAAAATGGTTTTCAGCCGTTCGTCATCCAGCCTGATTTGCACGTCGGCCTGCAGTCGGCCTTCGTAGTGATGATTGGCCAGCTGGGCCTGAATGGTGGCAAAAGACTGACCGGTACGTATCAGCTCCCGATCGCTGCTGGTACGGTGGGATCGGGCGTTGCTCAGGAAGTACAGGGCCTCCAGCAGATTGGTTTTCCCTTGCCCGTTATTCCCCAGAAAAATATTTTTACGGGGGGAGAAGGTCACGCTGAGTTCCGAATAATTCCGGAAATTGACCAGGTGTAGGGTTTGAACACGCATGACTCATCTCTCTAACAGGAAAAGCGAATCCCGACCAGGGATTTCAGCCTTTATTTCACCTGTACCGGCATGACCAGGCACAGATAACCATTTTCTTCCTTGCCCCGGAAAATGGTGGGCGACAACGGACCATTGGTTTCCATGCGCACATCATCCGACTCAATCACCTTCAGGGCATCAATCACGTATTTGTAGTTAAAGGCAATGTTCAGGGCATCCCCATCGTACAGCACCTCCAGCGTATCCTTGGAGTCGCCCACATCCGGGGTCTGAGCGGCCAGACTCATATTATTCCTGTCCAGGGACAGCTTGACGATATGGGTGCGCTCGTTGGCCATCACGGCAGTCCGCTCCAGGGAATCGATGAAGGCTTTCTTGTTGGCGAAGGCCACGATTTTATTGTCCACCGGAATGAGCTGGTTGTATTTGGGATACTGCCCATCCAGCAAGCGGGATAGCACGTAAAAACGGGGGGTTCGGAAGGCGATTTGCCCGTCCTGAATGGCCAAACGAACCGGCTGGGAACTAATGTCGGAAGAACAGAGCTTCAGGAACTCTTGCAGGGCCTTGGCCGGGATAATGGCGGACACGTTCATTTGAGGGGTCATGCCGCCTTCAGAGACCGTTTCAATTCGTCGGGCCAGACGAGACCCATCGGTAGCGGCCATTTCCAGTCCATTTTCATTCAGCTGAAAAAAAACCCCGCCCAGCACGTTGTTGGCATCGTAGCTGGCGGCGGCAAAGGCGGTTTGATTGATGGCCCGGATAAAAGCCTTGCCATCCACTTCCAGATAGCCTTGCTCATCAATCTGTTTTATGAGCGGAAACTCGTCAGCAGGGAGGGTGCGCATATCAAACAAGGCGGTTCCACACTGAATTCGGGCCGTTTGCACGGCCTCTTCAATTTCAAACTCAATTTCACGCCCTGTGGGCAGTTTGCTGAGGATCTCCGCCAATTTTTTAGCCGATAACGTGGTTCGCCCTTCTTCCAGCACTTTGGCCGGGATGGTGGTCTGAATGCCGAAATCCAGATCGGTAGCCGAGAGTTTGAGCGTGTCCGGGCCAACGCTTTCAATGAGAATATTGGACAGAATGGGCTGGATAACACGGGTAGCCGTGGCCCGTTGCACGGCAGACACAGCCTGATGGATATCTTCACGTTGAACGGCAAATTTCATGATCCGGGATCTCCTTACTGTCCATTTCGTTTACTCATTCAACTATAGAGTACACATTTGCGGTAGCGATCTTCAAGCCGATCCCACGATCTTTTTACAAGCCGTTCCAGGGGCAAGTTTTGATCGCTCCTGATCGTGATCGTTTTTTATAAATTAGATCCATCATCGTACTTAGAGTGACCTAAAACCTGTAGAAAACTCTCTGAAAATGTTGATATAATTGATTCTTGGGTTGTTGAAAACTTGTCGAGATCCTGTTGAGGTTGTTGAAAGTTTCTGACAGATCCGGGTTTTGAACAGCGATTGATCACTTCTTCAATCGATCGCTTCAACAGGTTTTCAACAGATCAGGGTGTGTAAAGTAGCGCTCTTTATTACGAATTGATCCCGAATATTGCGGATTGTGATCCGGTGGCGGGCCTTTCGGCGGATCGTCATGCCTGTTTTGACGATCGGGTCTGGGGAAAGGCTTTCAAGCGGAGGTGTTTCGATCCCGTGAAGGCGTAAAAGGGCTTGCGGCGATCCAAACGCAGGATTGAGCCTTCCTTGAGTATCTGCTGGCGATCGAAACCTGGCTTTGAGCAACCCCTTAAGGGGCTGATACGGGTCTAAAACGGCCTGCGCCACAAAAATAGCCCTGTTCGTGGATCGTAAAGTGGGATCAAGGGGCATGAATGATGCAAACTGTCATGCGGTGGCGGCTGGGCGGTTTGAAAAAATAAAAAAGCCCTTATGCAAAATTGGGGATAAGGCAGTCTGGCCTAATTTTAAACTTCTTGCAGCGCCTCGTTGAAGGTATAGGGGCTCTCCTGCTGAACCAAAGCCCGTATTTTCATGCAGGTTTGCAGCATGGGTTCCACCCAATGTAAGGGTAGCATGTTGCTGGCGTCGCTGAGCCCTTTTTCGGGCTGAGGGTGGGTTTCAAAAAATAATCCGTTACAGCCTACCGCCACGGCGGCTTTGGCCAGTAAGGGGGCGTATTCCCGATTACCCCCGGTGGTCTCCCCAGCGCCGCCGGGAAGCTGTACACTGTGGGTGGCATCCAGAATAATGGGCAAATCCAGCGATTGCACCATGGGAATGGCCCGCATATCCACCACCAGGTTATTGTAGCCAAAGGTGCTGCCCCGTTCGGTAATGTAGACTTGCTGATTGCCCATGCTTTTCACTTTTTGGGCGGCGTGGCGAATATCCAGCGGGGCCAAAAATTGCCCTTTTTTGATGTTTATGGGAATGGGAGTCTTGCCTGCTTCCAGCAACAAGTCGGTTTGGCGGCATAAAAAGGCCGGAATCTGAATCATATCAACGACTTCTGCCACGGGGGCCACTTCATGAGGCCAATGGACATCAGTCAGGATGGAAACACCCACGCTTTCCTTGATTTCTTTCAGAATTTGCAAGCCTTCTTCCAGTCCGGGGCCACGGTATGAATTGATAGAAGAACGATTGGCCTTGTCATAGGAGCTTTTGAAGTAGAACTTGACTTCGGGAAACTGAGCCATGATGGCTTTAAGTTGTCGGGCGGTCTCAAAATTGACCTCGCCCCGGTTATTTTCCAGGATGCAAGGGCCAGCGATAACGATAAATTGTGATGCTTGGGGATTGGACATGGGGAGTTTCATCCTGTGCGTTGGGGAATTTTGCCCTTATCAAACCATTATTCGAGTTGCGCTTCAAGCCAACGGTCAGGGATTGCTCGTAAAACCGAGCATTTTACCCTGTGGCAATCAAGCAGCTTTTGTCATCATCAATGCTATGAGTTTGCCGCCACCCCCTGAAATCCCCGCCAAAACCGCTGTGTATCCTGATGCCGTTTATTTACGAGCGCTGTTAGAGGTGGATGGGCTGGGGAATTTATCCATTCTGAAGTTATTACGGGCCTTTGGATCTCCAGAAGCCTTGTGGCATGCTCCCGAGGGCCAGCTAGCCTTGCACCTGGGCGCCAGTAAGTTGGCCGCTTTTTTGAATCGCCGGGCGCAAGGGTTGCCCTTCACCCTGTATCAACAGGAGCGATCCGAAGGTATTCAGGCCATTGCTATTACGGACAAGGCTTATCCTGCCCTGCTAAAGGAAATTTATAATCCACCGCTGCTGTTGTACGTCAAAGGGGGATTGGAGGCCATTTCTGGTAGGTGTCTGGCGTTTGTGGGCACCCGAAAATTCAGTGAATATGGGCGAAAGGTTACTGAAAAACTGATTCAGGAGCTCAAATCGAGCGAGGTGAGTATTGTTAGTGGCCTGGCTGCAGGGATTGACACCTGCGCCCATTGGCAGGCCATCCGGTGTGGTTTGCTCACCGTGGCGGTCTTTGGGTGTGGCTTGGACATCCTGTATCCAGCGTCGAATCGCACGCTGGCTCAGGAAATACTGGAGGCTGGCGGGGCCTGGGTCAGTGAATACCCGCCTGGAACCCAGCCCACCCGATATACCTTTCCCCAACGGAACCGCATTGTAGCCGGGTTGTGTCAGGGCATTGTGGTGGTAGAAGGCGATATTAAAAGCGGGGCTTTAATCACGGCCCGGTTAGCCGCCGAGGAGGGACGCTCTGTGTATGCGGTTCCGGGCAATGTTTTTAGTTCCGGGAGTCATGGGCCTCATGAGTTACTAAAAGCAGGGGCCACGCTTGTGACTCAAGGCTCAGAGTTGTTGAGTGATTTGGGGTGGCTTACTGCACAGCCATCAGAAAGCCCCGGCACCGGCATTCTTCCAGGGCAAAGCCTGCCGCTAGTACACAGCTTGCCGGACTTGTCTGATGAGGAAGGGCGGTTATTACAAGCCATTGCTTATGACCCCATGGGGATTGATGATTTACCGAGGGCAACCGGATACGCTTCTGCTAAAATCAATGAGCTTTTAACTTTATTGGAGTTGGAAGGCTTGATTGTTTTGTTGCCGGGGGCTAAAGTTTGTCGCAAGTAGAGATTCTGGAAAAAAGCGGAACAGCCAAAGGGGCAGGTACCATGAAGACCCTGGTGTTGATTGACGGTCACTCGCTGGCCTATCGCATGCATTTTGCCCTGGAGCGCACCAATATGCGCACCTCCGATGGGACGCCCAGTTGGGCCGTGTATGGTTTTTTCAACAACTTGTTCGCCCTGCTCAAAAAAATCAAGCCGGATGCCATCGCCGTTTCTTTCGATGTCAGCCGGATCACCTTCCGCAACGAGCTTTACCCGGAATATAAAGCCCACCGCGATTCCATGCCCGATGAGATGCGCTCTCAAATGGACTTAATCCGCCGGGGGGTGGAGTTGTTGGGCATCCCCATATACGAGAAGCAAGGCTTTGAGGCCGATGATGTAATCGGTACCTTGGCCTCTAAAGCCGCCCGAGAAGGGTTTTGGGTGCAAATTTTGACCGGGGATCAGGATGCCTTTCAGTTGGTGGATGATTTAGACCCCAACAATCCGGCCAAAGCCCATGCCGGGAAAATTGAGGTCTTGATTCCGGCCCGTATGCCGCGTGAGGAGATGAAAATCTACGATCGGCAAGGTGTGTTTGAGAAGTGGGGGATTTACCCGGAGCAGGTGGTTGATTTTAAAGCGCTAAAGGGAGACACATCCGATAATATTCCCGGTGTGCCAGGTATTGGCGATAAAACTGCCGTCAAGCTGCTGACTGAATACCAGACCTTGGAGAATTTATACCTCCACATCCACCAATTGCCTGCCAATAAGCTGCGGGAAAAGCTGGAAACTTTCAAAGATCAGGCCTTTTTAAGTCAGCAACTGGCCACCATCAATCGAGAAGTGCCACTGTCCGTGGTGTGGGAAGATTGCCATCTGGTCATCCCCGACTTGGAAGCCTTGACCGCCTTTTTGGAGCAAATGGAGTTTAAGTCTATTCTCAAGCAAGCCCCGGTTTTGTTTGGATCGTTTTTGACGGAAACCCAATCAGGAGAATTGTCCGAGTCCGCAGACCCAGCCTTACTTTCGTCGGATTCACCCGGGGGGGCGGAGATTTTCTCGTTGGCCAGCCTTCAAGTGCAGCCCATGCAGGTGGATCATACCATTGTGACCCGGCTGGAGCAGTTGACTGCCCTCATCCAGCAGATTCAGCAGGCACAGGTGTTTGCCCTGGATCTGGAAACCACCGGGTTGGATGTGCACACAGCCCAATTGGCTGGTATCGCCATTTCCGTGTGGGACGCCTTTGAGCAATTTGAGCGGCCCGCCCGAAATAAGTTGGCCTTGACCGATTACCCGGCGGCTTTTCCAGCGCTTCGCTTGAAAGAAAACTTGCCTGAAGCGCCTATTGCCAATTTTTATATTCCCATTCGGGCCGAAGGGCTGGAAATATCGCTTTCGGAACCCCAGATTCTAGAGGCCTTGCGCCCGCTTCTCTCTAGTGATTCGGTGGTGAAGCTGGTTCATAATGCCAAGTTTGAGTGCAATATTTTCAGGCAATTACAAATCCCCTTGCGGGGGTTGGTGTTTGACACTATGATTGCCAGTTACGTCCAGAACCCCGACCGGCGACATGGGTTAAAAGCCCTGGCGGAGGAACTGTTGGGCCAGTCCATGACCGAAATTAAGGAATTGATTGGCACTGGCAAAAAGGAAAAGCTGTTTTCCCAGGTGCCGGTTGAGCTAGCGGCTGCCTATGCTAGTTGCGATGCTTATGCCACCTTGGCCCTGGCTCGATATTTTCTGGAACGGCTGGATGAGCAACAGTGGACGCTGTTTTATGAAATTGAAATGCCTTTGGCCCATGTTCTGGCGGATGTGGAGTGGACGGGCGTTTCTCTGGATACGGCTTACCTGAAAAAGCTCAGCGATGAATTGGCCGAACGCTTGCAAATCTTGGAGCGGGAAGTTTGCGATCTGGCGGGCGGGGACTTTAACCTGAATTCGCCCAAGCAGGTGGCTGAAGTCCTGTTTGACAAGATGGGCATTGCCCCCACCCGCAAAACCAAGGGTAAAACGGGTTACAGCACCGATGTGAAGGTGCTGGAATTGCTGGCGGATGAACATGAGATTGTGCGCAAGCTGCTGGAGTATCGTCAGCTTTTCAAGTTGAAATCGACCTATATCGATGCCTTACCGGCTCTGGTCAATCCGAAAACCCATCGTCTGCATACCAGTTTCAACCAAACCGTGACGGCCACCGGACGCTTGTCCAGTAGTAATCCCAATTTGCAGAACATTCCCATTCGCACGGAATTGGGCCGCCTGATTCGACAGGCTTTTGTCCCCCAGCAAGCCCAAGGCTGGTCTTTGTTATCCGCCGATTATTCCCAGATTGAGTTACGCCTGCTGGCCCACTTCTCGGAAGATCCGCACTTGGTCAAGGCCTTCCAGCAAGGGGAAGATATCCACACCGCCACGGCCTCCCTGGTGTTTGGCTTGCCCATTGATAAAGTGAGCAAAGAGCAGCGATATCGGGCAAAAACCGTCAACTTCGGGGTGGTTTACGGGCAATCGCCCTTTGGTTTGGCTCAGCAGTTGAAAATTCCCCAGAGTGAAGCCGCTCAATTCATTCAGCTTTATTTTTCCCGGTACGGCAAGGTCAAACAGTGCATTGACGCCATCAAAGCGCAGGCCCACAAAACCGGGCAGGTGCAAACCATCTGCGGGCGCACTCGGGATCTCTCTCGGGACTTGCAAAGTAGCAATCGCAGTATCCGGGAATTCGCCGAGCGGGCCGCTTTCAATACTCCCTTGCAGGGCTCAGCCGCTGACCTGATGAAAGTGGCCATGATCCGGTTGCATCAAAAGCTTTTGGCGCAAGGCTTAAAGACACGGATTATTCTGCAGGTGCACGATGAACTGGTGCTAGAAGTCCCGGATGAGGAACTGCCCCGGGTGAAGGAATTGGTGCGCACGGCCATGGAGTTGGGCCAGCCGCTGCATGTGCCTTTAGAGGTGGATGTGTATGTTGGCCCCAGTTGGATGGAGTAGAATGGGACATGAGTGGCCGCGTTGATTTCGTGGACTGCTGGCAGTGTTGTTGTGAGGCCCCATGCTAAAACACGTTACCCTGGTTCAGAATCTGAGTACCGATCCCCAGAGCGTTTACGCCAATCAGGTGTTGGAATATTTAACCCATCATGGGGTGCATGTTTCCCATTTGCAGGTGTTGGGCAAGGATTGCCCCGTGGTACCCCCGGCGGCGGCGCATCCCGATTTGGTGATTGTATTGGGTGGCGATGGCACTTTTTTGAGAGCCGCCCGTAAATTTGTCAGCGATAACGTGCCATTGGTGGGTATTAATACGGGTGCTTTGGGCTTTTTAACCCATATTGAAGCGGATAAAATCTCTTTCTATCTGGATTTGCTGATTCAGGGCAAATACAGTCTGGAGTCCCGCATGATGCTTTCCATTCAAAATTCCGGGGAAAAAGCGGACGCAGTCTCCCTGTTATGCACGGAGAAGCTGGCCCTGAACGATGTGGTTGTGAAAAATGCCAACCCCAGCCAGTTATGCCGATTGCACTTGTACGTGAACAATACGCCGGTGGCCGTTTACGACTCCGACGGTCTGATTTTGTCCACTCCCAGCGGAACCACGGCCTATACTATGGCGGCGGGCGGCCCGGTGATTTCCCCGGAAGTGGATGCCATTTCCATTACCCCCATTTGCCCCCATAGTTTTTCGGCCAAAGCGGTGGTGGTGCCCTTTAACAAGGAATTTAAAATTCAGTCGGACGCCAAAAATCAGGACGTGGTTTACGCCCTGGATGGTCTGGAGTGCGGCGTACTCAAGCCGGGTGAATCCCTGGTGGTGGTTCGGGCGGCCATCCCCTTCCAGATGGTGAATTTTGAGCAGAGCGAAAATGATTTTTACTCCCTGCTCAAGCGCAAGTTGCAGTGGTCTATGAACCCCCGCTGGCAATCTCAGGAGGCCCGAGCCGGGGCTCAGGTCTACACGGAACACCCGCCGCAGCAAAGCTCTTCTTCAGTCTGACTGAAGTCGGTCTGATTCATCTCAGTCAAATTCTCTCTCTGTCTAATTCTTTTCGGTCTGATATTTTTCGCCAAAATTGGTTGAGACCCCTTTCGTTATGCTCAAACAGCTTCAAATCCGAAATATCGCCATTGTGGAAACCGTGTCGGTGTCATTTGACAAAGGCTTTACGGTCATTACCGGCGAAAGTGGCTCCGGAAAAAGTATTTTGCTGGATGCCATCGCCTTGGCCTTTGGAGCCAAAGCCTCCCCTCGGGAGATTTTGCGTTCCGGCGCCCAGCGGGGTCAGGTGGAATTGCTGTTTGATATTACCGCCCTGCAGGATTCTCAGCCGTTGCGGGATTTTTTAGAGGTTCAAGGGGTTTCCTTGCTGCCGGATGAAACCGAGATTCTGCTCTCTCGGGAGTTTACCCCTGGTGGGAGTCGTTCCCGAATCAACGGAACGCCGGTGACCCGGGATGTTTTGGAAGCGCTGCGGCCCTGGGTGATTGATTTACACGGTCAGCATGAGTTGACCAGTCTGTTCCAGCGGGACAAACAGCGGGCTTATCTGGACGCCTTCGGGGATGCCAGTCATCGGGCTTTGAAGCGTCAGGTGGCCCAAGCCTACGATGAGTGGGCCTTGCTCAAGCGCCAATTGGATACGCTGATGAAAAACCGGCAGGATATTGAGCGCCAGCGGGATTTTTTGATGTTCCAGTTGCAGGAATTGCAAGAAGCCAGGCTGGAAGATGACCAAGAGGATGTCAAAACCCGGCAGGAGCTGGAAATTTTAAGCCACGCGGAGCGACTGATTCGCATTTCAGAGCAAGGGGCCAACCTGCTCACCGAAGGAGACGCCCAAACCCCTGCGGTGCTGGATCAGTTATCGTTCCTGCAAAAGAAATTATCGGAAGGGGCGGTCTACGATCCGGCGTTACAGACGCTTTCAACTCAACTGGATGGCGCCTATGCTGAATTGCAGGCCGTGGCCGGTGAGTTGAGCCGCTATGCGGATCGGGTGGAAGTGCATCCAGACACGATGGGACAGCTTTCAGAGCGTCTGGACACACTGGAAAAATTAAAACGCAAGTATGGCCACACGTTGGTAGAGGTGATACGGCGGCGGGACGCCCTGGCGGAAGAACTGGATTTTCTGGAATCGGGCGAGCAGAATTTTCAGGCGTTGGAAGCGGCCATTGCCCACAAACAGACTGCTTTGCAACAGGTCAGTCAACAATTGAGCGACGCTCGGCGGCAATTGGCTGAAGCGCTTAAGCAGCGTTTGCTGGAACAATTGCAAGTCTTGGCCATGCCTGGGGTGTCTTTTGACATTGATTTCCTGCCCATTTCCTATAGCCGGGAAGGGTTGGAAGAGGTGGAGTTCCTGTTTTCGGCCAACCCGGGGGAACCTTTGCGCTCTTTGGCCAAAGTGGCCAGTGGGGGGGAACTCTCCCGGTTTTTACTGGCCATGAAAGTGTTAACCGCCGGTGCTGATGGCTTATTGACTTTGGTGTTTGACGAGATTGACAGCGGCATCAGCGGCCCCACGGCTAAAACCGTGGCGGAGAAACTGGCGGCACTGTCCAAGGTCATTCAGGTGATTGCCATTACCCATCAGCCCATGATTGCCGCCATGGGACGTCAGCATTTCCACGTAGAAAAGCAGGTGTTGCAGCAGAAAGACGGTTCGGAAACCGTTCAGGTGTTGGTTCACGGTCTGGCTGGAGATGATGCGCAGCGCGTTCAGGTGCTGAGTCGTCTGGTCAGTGGGATGGACAGCGGGGATGACGCCGTGGAGAAGTTTATTCGCCGCTTGCAGGCCGATGCCGATCAGTTTTATCGGCAAATGGAAGAATACACGGTTGCAAGCTAAGGGCGTCTTAACCCTAAAAGCCCTTAGTGGCAGGCCGGATGGATGGCCATACCGCCAAAGGGCGCTCAGGGATGGTAGATTGTAGTGGCGCTGGTTATCTGGCAGGTGGTGGGCCTTGAGGTGGTGGGCCCATAGGCGGTGGGAATGGCGGCATGGGTGGATACCCAACCCCACGGCCACTGTAAATCAGCCCTTGCATGAAATTAACATCTTCAAACAGCGAATTGGTATAGGCGTTGGTGGTTAGGCCATGGGCGTTCAAGCCATCAAAACTGGGGCCATACGGAAACGCGGCCTGAATGCCGGGAGGGCCCGGATACGGTGGAATACCTCCACCCGGCGGCGGTGGATAACTTCCCGGTGGTGGAAACCCTGGATAGCCGGGGCCACCCCAAAACGGTTGAACCATAATACTGTCCCCCAATTGTGTCCCTATAGGAGCTTTCTGCACAAAGCTCTGTCCCTTGTATCTGCATAAAAACAACAGGAAATGATTTTTTGTTATATAAAGTCATATCTATTTTTTAAATCTGAATAAAAATTAAAGATTTTTGAGGGTAGTGCCGATAGGTTCCCCAAGTGCGACGGAATAGCAAAGGGATCGTGCATGGGGTCGGCTTTACTGTTAAGACTAACCAAAGGCCTGCAAGCAACGGCTGTGTGCTGCCTGATGGCTTGGGCAGTGGCGGTTCAGGCAGAGCCTTACGCAGAGTCTTACAATGAGCAAACATCCACGGCGGGTGGCTATCTTCAGCCGGATTACACCCGAGGGGTGCAGGCTTTCCGAACGGGAGACTATCATCGGGCTGAGGATTATTTTCGCAGGGTATTACAAGCCGATAGCACCAATGCCAATGCCCACTACTATCTGGGCTTGACCCTGGACAAGCTGGGTCATCTTTCTGAGGCCCTGTATGAGTACGAGTTTGTCATTCGTCAGGGCCGGGAAGCCCGGATTGTCCATTACGCCCATGAACGGGTGAACGCTTTGGCTTCTGCCATAACAGTCCAGCAGTCTTCCCGTTCGGCTCAATTCCCCGCCTTGCAGCCTGTATCTTACTCACCCGTAACAACATCCGCTTTCAAACAAGCCAGCAGTCCATTGCAGGAGCCGATCAAGGTTCTGTTAAAAGATACCCACAACGCCCTGATTGTGGATGCCGTATTGTATGAGGGCAGGCAACAGAGTAGCGGCGCCTTTATCATCGATACGGGCGCCACTTATACCTCTATTTCCCAGCAAATGGCTGAACAGTTGGGGTTAAATCTGGCAAATTGTGAAAAGGTACTGATCACCACCGCCAACGGACGCATTGAGGTGCCCAAAATCACCATTGAGCGTTTGCAAGTCAATGGCCTGGAGGCCCGAAACGTGGAAGCCACGGTGATACCGGTGCGGGCAGGCTCCAGTTTTTCCGGCTTGCTGGGACTCAGTTTTATGCGCCAGTTTGTGGTGACCATCGATCCGCAGGCGGGGCACCTGATTTTCCAGCAGAACCGGTTGTTCTAGCGGTTTTTGTGACTCTTCGGGCGGGTACTTGGATTGGTTTTTTGGGCAATGGGTAAAAGGCCAGATGCCAAACAACAAATAGCCAAACAGGGGCACGGCTTGACTTTGCCTTGCCCAGCGGAGCAGCATGAAAGTTTAAACCCTGATGCTGCCTTGGATAGGTGGAATCTGGTTTTTTATCTATAATAAAACTGTCACGAATAAGGATCGTTTTGGTATGTCCACGCCCCCTAGCACCGCTCACAGCAAGCTAAAGTCCCCGGCCAATCGCCTGACCAAGCTGCCCACCTATGTTTTTGCTGAACTGGATGAGTTGAAAGCGGCGGCACGGAATCGGGGCGCGGATTTGATTGATCTGGGAATGGGCAACCCCGATCAGCCCACGCCTGAACCCATTATTAAAGCCATTCAGCAAGGCGTGGCGGATCCGGCCAACCACGGGTACCCCAACTTCAAAGGGAAACCGGAGTTTCGGCAAGCCGTGGCCGCCTGGATGAAGCGCCGCTACAATGTGGACATTGACCCGGAGACCGAGGTTCAACCCCTGATTGGCTCCAAGGAAGGCCTGGCCCATATCACCTTTGCCTACATTGATGCCGGGGATTACAGCATTGTGCCGTCTCCCTACTACCCGGTACACAGCCGGGCCACCTGGATTGCCGATGGGCACGTGCATCACGTGCCGCTGACTGCTGAAAATAATTTTCTGCCCGATTTGGACAGCATCCCGGAAGAAGTGGCCCAGAAGGCCAAGCTGTTTTTCGTCAGTTATCCCAACAACCCCACCGCCGGGGTGGCCGATTTGGCATTTTACGAGAAGCTGGTGGCCTATTGCCGCAAGTACAACATTGTGTTGGTCAGTGATTTGGCCTACGGGGAAATCACCTTTGATGACTTCCACCCCCCCAGTATTTTTAATGTGCCGGGCGCAAAGGATGTGGCCATTGAGTTTCACTCTTTTTCCAAAAACTTCAACATGGCGGGCTGGCGAGCCGGGTTTGCCGTGGGGAATCCGGAGATTGTGAAAGCCCTGTACTCGGTCAAAACAAACCTGGACTACGGTTTGGCCTCCGCCATTCAGGATGGTTGTATTTACGCGTTGAACCACGGCGAAGAGTTTTTGCCCGGACTGGTCAAGACCTATCAGGAGCGCCGGGATGTACTGGTCAAAGGGTTTCGTGAACTGGGTTGGCAGGTGGAGCCCACCAAGGCTACGATTTACATGTGGCTGCCCATCCCCAAGTCGTTTCCTGATTCCAAGGCCTGGTGTCGCCACCTGATTGACACCGCCGATGTGGTGATTACCCCCGGGATTGCCTTTGGAGAGGCTGGGGATCGCTACTTCCGGGTGTCGTTGGTATCGCCAAAAGAAACCTTGCAAAAGGCCATTGACCGCTTGAAAGAGAAAGGCATCCGTTACGAGTCATGAGTAATCCGTTTGCGGGAAAGACTTATTTGATCACCGGCGGGGCTGGTTTTATCGGTTCCCACTTGACCAAAGCCCTGCTGGATGCCGGGGCGGGTGTCATTGTGGTCGATGAATTCAACGATTTCTACGATCCGGCCATTAAAGAAGCCAACGTGGCCCCTTTCCTGAATAATTCCTATTTTCGGTTGTACCGCACAGACATTCGGGAATTTATCGGCTTGCGGGATATTTTTGAGCACCATGGGCGAGCGCTGCAAAGCGGCGGGATTATTCACCTGGCCGCCCGGGCCGGGGTGCGTCCCTCCCTGAAGGAACCCCGTCTCTATCTGGATACCAACGTGACTGGCACCCTGAACCTGGCTGATCTGGCCCGCGAGTTCGGGGTGAAAAAGTTTGTGTTCGCCTCTTCCAGCTCCGTTTACGGAGATTCCCCGGAGCGGGTTCCCTTCCGGGAAGATCAGGATATTTCCAAACCCATTTCCCCGTATGCTTCTACCAAGGCCATGGGAGAAAGCCTGTTGTACACTTACAGCCATTTGTACAAGTTGCAAGTGGTGGCCTTGCGCTTTTTTACCGTGTATGGGGCTGGACAGCGTCCGGATTTGGCCATTCACAAGTTTACCCGCCTGATTGATGAGGGCAAGCCGATCCCGGTGTTTGGGGATGGTTCCAGCCGTCGGGATTATACCTATATTGACGATATTATTCAGGGGGTTTTGGCCGCCACGGCTTACGATAAAACCCCCTATGAGATTTTCAATCTGGGTGAGTCCCAAACCACCGAGCTGAGTACCCTGATTTCCCTGATTGAGCAGTCTCTGGGGAAAAAGGCCATTATCGATCGTCAGCCCCGCCAGCCGGGTGATGTTTCGGTGACGTTTGCCGATATTTCCAAAGCCCACCGGTTGTTGGGCTACAGCCCCAAGACCAAAATCCGGGATGGCATTCCCAGGTTTGTGGAGTGGTACAAGCATTACCGTAAATCGCCGGCCATGGCGTAGGGTTGGGATGCTTGGTTCTAGTGACGTCCTCCAGCGCAATTCAGATTGGGAGTTTGGTTTTTAACAAAAATAGTATTCAAAGCCTGTTTACTCTCTTTGTTATGAAGTAACAAGCCTTGATCCTTGCGCTAGAATGAAAGAGCGTATTTGTTCGTTTTAAAAATGGAGCCTCGCCCGTGAAAGTATGCGTTGTTGGAACCGGATATGTTGGCCTGGTGGCCGGAACCTGTCTGGCCGAAATGGGAAACGATATTATCTGCGTGGATAACAACCCCGCCAAGATTGAAACCTTGCGTCTGGGGCAGGTTCCCATTTATGAGCCGGGCTTGGAAGAGCTGATTCGCTCCAACACCAAGGAAGGTCGATTGTCCTTCACCACCGACCTGGATGAGGCCGTACGCAAATCCCTGATTTGCATTATTGCCGTGGGTACCCCCGAAAAGGCCGATGGTTCCGCTGATTTGAGCGCCGTATTCGGGGTGGCCCGTCAAATTGCCAAGGCCATGGATGGCTACCGGGTCATTGTGACCAAAAGTACCGTTCCTGTGGGCACTGCCGATCAAATTCGGGCCATTGTGGCCGAAACCACGCATCATGAGTTTTCCATTGTTTCCAACCCGGAGTTCCTGAAACAAGGGGCCGCCGTGGATGACTTCCTGAAACCGGATCGGGTGGTCATCGGGGCCGATAGTCAACGGGCGTTCGATATTATGCGGGAGTTGTACGGGCCCTTCCTGCGCACCGGCAACCCCATTATCAACATGGACATTAAATCCGCTGAGATGACCAAATACGCGGCCAACGCCTTTTTGGCCACCAAAATTTCCTTTATCAACGAAATGAGTACCCTGTGCGAAAAAGTGGGCGCTGATATTTCCATGGTGCGCACCGGCATTTCCACCGATAGCCGGATTGGCCCGCAGTTCCTGTTCCCAGGGCTGGGCTACGGCGGCTCCTGCTTCCCCAAGGATGTGAAGGCACTGATTAAAACCGGTCAGGAAAACGGTCACCACATGAGCATTCTGGAAGCGGTGGATCAGAAAAACGATCAGCAGCGTCAGGATTTCATCGATAAAGTGCTGGCTTACTTTGAAGGGGATGTAAAAGGCAAAACCTTTGCCATTTGGGGCCTGGCCTTTAAGCCCCGAACTGATGACCTGCGGGAGGCACCCAGCAAAACCATTATTGAAGCCTTGCTGGCCAAAGGGGCGAACATTCAGGCCTTTGACCCCAAGGCCACCGATGTGGCCCGCCAGATTTTCGGTGAAAAAATTACCTATACCGAAACCGCTTACGAGGCTTTGGAGGGGGTGGATGCCCTGCTACTGGTGACCGAGTGGAACGAGTTTCGTCGACCTGATTTTGACAAGATGAAAACCCTGATGAAGCGGGCGGTGATTTTTGATGGCCGTAACCAGTACGAAATTGAGCGCATGGGCCGCCGGGGCTTT
>DAIDMR010000293.1 GCA_027448865.1 Vampirovibrio sp. | reverse complement strand
GTTCCTGATCCCGCCGGGGCTGCCGCCATCCCAGGGGGCTTACATTCACTATCCCGTCGATGAACTGTTCGGCATTCTGGCCCTGGAAAGCCAGCGCAACCGCTGCATGGTTGTTGGCGAAGACATGGGCACCGTGCCGGAAGTGGTTCGGGATCGCATGGATCGCTGGGGCGTGTTCTCTTACAAGGTGTTCTACTTTGAAAAAAATCATGACCACTACAAATCCCCGGAGGAATATCAGGTCAACGCCGCTGTGGCCGTCAGCACCCACGACCTGCCGACTTTAAGAGGTTTCTGGCAAGGTCAGGATATCGCCGTTCGGACGGAGCTGGATTTGTATCCCAACCCTGAATTACGGGAGCGGCAAATCAAAGACCGGGTCATGGAGCGCATGGCCATTCTGAATTTGCTGGAACAGCGTGGCTTGTTGCCGGACGGTATCAATGCCGGCCCCCTGTCCGCTCCCATGATGACCCCGGAACTGTCAGCGGCCATCCACCGGCTGGTTTCCCAAACCAATTCCAAGCTGTTTATGGTGCAGTTTGAGGATATGTTACAGCAGATTGATCAAATCAACCTGCCCGGCACCACGGATCCGGTCTATCCTTGCTGGAAGCGAAAAATCACCCTGCCACTGGAAGAGTATGGAACGGATCAGCGGATTTTAGGCGTCTGTCAGGCCATTGCCACCGAACGTCCCAAAACTTGGACCGGAGAAGCCCCTCAGGCTGAGCGCAAAAAAAAACCGTAGGAAGCTCTGCCGTAAGCATCCCCACCGCGACTTACCGGTTCCAGTTTAATCGGGATTTCCGGTTTCAGGACGCCATCGCGCTTATCCCCTATCTCAAGCAACTGGGCATCAGCCATTGCTATGCCTCTCCTTTGCTGCAAGCGCGGGAGAATAGTCCTCACGGCTACGATATCAGCAATCATCAGCAGCTCAGCTCGGAAATCGGAAGCTATGAGGAATTTATTCAACTGGCTTCAATACTGAAGGCCGAAGGCATGTCCCTGATTCTGGACATTGTGCCCAACCACATGGGGGCCGCCCAAAACAATCCCTGGTGGATGGATTTGCTGGAGAACGGCACCTCCTCCCTGTACGCCGATTATTTTGACATCGACTGGCATCCGCTTACGGAAGACCTGAAACACAAGATTTTGCTGCCCATTTTAGGGGATTCCTATGGTCAGGTCCTGAAGAACGGCGAGCTGCAGCTGCGCTTTGACCAGTCCACCGCCCGCTTCTGGCTGGACTATTACGAACACACCATTCCGGTCAATCCGGTGTCATATCCCCTCATTCTGGGGCAGCGCCTGGAGGTGCTGGAAGCCCGACTGGGGCAGTCCAATCCGGCATTTCTGGAATACCAGAGCATTATGACCGCCTTTGAGCGTTTGCCCATAGAAACCGAGGGCTGTTGGGAAAAGAAAGAAGAGCGCATCCGGGAGAAAAATATCAGTCTGGGACGTTTGTTGGCCTTGGGGAACAACACGCCTGAAATATTCAATTTCATTCAGGAAACCTTACAGGACTTTCAAACCCGCCTGCCGGACATCACCAATCAGAACCGCTTGCACCGTCTGCTGGAAATGCAGGTTTACCGTCTCTCCAACTGGCGGGTGGCCAGCGACGAAATCAATTATCGGCGTTTTTTTGATATCAACGATCTGGTAGCGCTGCGGGTGGAAGATCCCCGGGTGTTTGCGGAAACCCACGCTCTCATCCTGCGATTGATTGAGGAAGGCTGGATTAGCGGCCTGCGCATTGATCATCCCGATGGACTGTATGACCCGGCCGCCTATTTTCAGCAGTTGCAAATAGAGGCCTCCAAACGTCTGAATGTGGCCTTAGAGCCGGATTTGCAACTGGGCGATCCGCGATTGCCACTGTATGTGGCCATCGAGAAAATTCTGGCCCCTTATGAGCGTTTACCTCAAAACTGGCTGGTGCAGGGTACCACCGGCTACGAGTTTGCCAACACCGTCAATGGCTTGTTCGTTCAACAGGAACATGAAAAAGAAATGACCCGCATTTATGAAAAAACGCTGGGACACCCCATCCACTTTGAATCACTGGTTCACGAGTGCAAAAAACTGATTATGCGCACCACCCTGAACAGTGAACTGGGGGTGCTGACCCAGCAGTTGTATCGGCTGTGCAAGCAGAACTGGCGTTCTCGCGACTTTACCCTGCACAACCTGCGGAGCGCCTTGATGGAAGTGGTGGCCTGCTTCCCGGTATACCGCACCTATGTCACCAACGAGAGTCTCAGCAAGAAGGATGGCGAGTATATCGACTGGGCCATCAATCTGGCCAAACGCCACAGCACAGCCATAGACTCCAGCATTTACGACTTCTTGCACTCTATCCTGCTACTGGAAGCCCAACTGGAGCATCTCACGGATACTCAGCCCTCGTCAGGCACGGGGGACAGTCGCAAGGCGTCGTCCAGCACAACGGAGGTCAATGAGGCCCTGCGATTTCGGGCTGCGGTTTGCCATTTCGCCATGAAATTCCAGCAGTACAGCGGGCCGGTGATGGCCAAGGGGCTGGAGGATACCTCGTTTTACCGCTATAACCGCCTCGTTTCTCTTAATGAGGTGGGTGGGGAACCCACCGTTTTTGGCATTTCTGCAGCCACCTTCCACTATCGCAATCAGCAGCGCTTACAACGGACGCCGCATACCCTGCTAAGCACCACCACACACGACACCAAGCGCTCGGAAGATGTCCGGGCCCGCATCAGCGTGTTGTCGGAACTGCCGGAAGAATGGCAGAAGCATCTCACCTCCTGGCGTCGCATCCACCGGCATTTACTACAAAGACTGGGAGATGATGTGGTGGCGCCCTGTCCCAACGATGAGTATCTGTTTTACCAAACCCTGCTTGGCATTTGGCCTTTTGAAAATCCCAGAGAAGAGGAAAGGGCCAGATTGGCGGATCGCCTGGAGCAGTACATGCTCAAAGCGGCGCGCGAAGCCAAGCGCCATACCAGCTGGATCAACCCAAATCATAGCTATGAAGCTGGCTTGCAGGCCTTTATTCGTGGCGTTGTCTTAAAACCCTCGCCGCTATTTATGCGTAGCTTTCTGCCGTTTCAGCGGCAAATCGCCCGACTGGGACAGTTTAACGCCCTCTCTCAAACCCTGCTGAAACTCACTTGTCCCGGCGTGCCAGACCTGTATCAGGGCTGCGAACTATGGGATTTAAGTCTGGTGGATCCCGATAATCGCCGCCCGGTGGATTATGCCGTGCGTCAGGCCCAACTGGAACAGCTTCGGCCACTGCTGGAGGCCCCGGATGCCCAAACCCTGCAAAAGTCTCTGGATGAAATCGTTCGAGACATGAACGATGGTCGCATTAAACAGTATCTCATCGCCAAAGTCCTGGGGTACCGTCAGGCGCATCCTGCGTTATTTCAGCAGGGTCTTTACCTGCCCCTGGAAATCAGTGGCATTTACAGCGATCACGTGGTGGCTTTCGTGCGCTATCTGGAACAGGAGGCCATCATTGTGGCTGTGCCCCGATTAAATACCTGGCTGGGCTTGCGCAGAAGCGGACAGCCCTGCGGAAAGCGGGTCTGGAAAAATACTCAGCTCTTATTGCCGGACTTTCTGCAGCACCGACCCGTTACCAACCTGCTGACCCTGGAGCCATTGGCCCCGGTGAGCCATCATGCCCAAAGTGCGCTCAACCTATCGGACGTCTTCAAGGACGTGCCGGTGGGCTTTTTAAGATTGGCCTGAAGCGGCCCGG
>DAIDMR010000292.1 GCA_027448865.1 Vampirovibrio sp. | reverse complement strand
TCAGCCGGACGGCACGGTAAAATTCCAGAATGGATCGGTTTTAGGCCCCGATGGCCGAGTCACCTCCCCGGATGGTTCAGTACAAATTGGCGCGTACGATGCCGCCCAAACAGAATATTGGAAAAAAACGCTGGTCAAGCTGGATAATGGGACGTATCTGAATGCTTCTGATCCCAGCAGTCCGGTGAGTACCATAGAAACAGGTCTTGGTATTGGGACGATGGACGCCGCCGGTAACGTGAAGCTACCCAGTGGGGCTGTTCTCAAGTCAAACGGTCGAGTGCTTTCGCCGGATGGCAGCATCGAAGTGGGCAGTCTGGATTTGGCCAATACCAGCAAATACGGCAAGCAATTGGTCAAGCTGGACAACGGTACCTATCTCCATGCCTATCATAATGCCGGTATTGTCAAAACCTGGAATGGCAATATAACGCTGGGCACCATGGGCAACAATGGAAAAATTCTGTTGGATGGCGGTCTGGCTGTTTTATCGCCGGATGCGGGCGGGGCTGTGGAAGATAAAACCGGTAAGGTCATCGGGACGTTCGATCTGGCCAGAACGGAAGAATCTGTCAAGCTGGGTAGCACTGACGGCAGGGGCTATGCGGCATTCAGGCTGGTTGGGCGAGATGATGTTTATGGGCTTGCCTACGGGAGAGCTAAGGCAATTGGCGTTTACATTTATGGCAGTAATACCCTTTATGGGCGACTTGAAGATGGGCCCAATGGTAAGCTGTTAAAACTGCCCAATGGCACTTATGACGCCCTGGATGGCAAAGGTACCATTCTGGGCGTGGACAAAAAGACGCCGGTTGCCCAACTACAGGCCGATGGTACATTGCTGGCCCCGGATGGGACGGTGATTGGCAAGAAAAACCCGGGGGGCACCATTGCCTGGAATGTTGAGGGGCTGGGCAAGCTCGGGGCTGGCGCTGGGTTGGGCAGCTTGTTAGCCGGTTTTGGCTTGCAAATCGCCGCCGAATACACGAATAACCCTACTCTGGAGACCATTATGAATGTCGTGGGGATGCTGGATCCTATTGGCGGTTCTTTTACGGCTATTACCGCCGTTAATGACGCCTGGGACGCTTATCATCAACGTCAGGAAGATGCCGCAAGGGAACGAGACAAGGCCCTTCAGGTTGCGGCCAAATACAACTATGATGCTGACGCGCATCCAAGTGTTGAAAAAGAGGGTGCCTATGGCGAAGACTCTGGTATGTATCTGGATTATGATCCTTTAATTCGGGACTTGACCTCGCGGCATGCCCAATCGCCCAGTGCAGAACTTATGGAGGATATCCAGACTCTGATGACGCTGAGGGTGAACCCGGGCTCCTCCCTCTGGCCGGATGCCTAGATTTCGCCAGCCTGATAGTTTTCGGGGCGGCCCGGTAGAGATTTTCCATCCTGCTTATGCTATACCTCCATGTGGTCTTAAGTGGAACCGCTTTGAGCAATGCCTTTTATTGATTTGGTCAACTTCAGGAGTGGTTTGCCCATTCTGGGAGCCGCCCTTTTAACGTTCAGTCTTCCAGCCCACGCCCAGCAGGCAATTATTAACCTCCCATCGGCGGACTTGACCCCAAAGGGCCAGTATTTTGTGATGAACGAGTCCTTTTTGAGGCCGTGGCAACCGGATGCAAGCTGGAAGACAACCAATTTTTTCACTTATGGCCTGAGTGAAAAAACAGAGTTAGCGGTCACGACCTTTAATGCGGGGTTGCCCAAAACGGACAGTCTCACCGTAGCGCTTGGCTTCAAGTCAGTGCTTCCCTTGCTCAAGGAGCGTTTTCCCCATCGGGAGATCAAGCTGACGGGTGGCTACATGTTGCCAGTGTCCCTGCAAGGCCGGGGCGTTGGCAGTTATGGGTACTCTCACTTAAGCGGCAGACTCCCTAGATTAAAAACCCGCCTGACGGCTGGCATCAACGCGGGCACCTCTCAAATATTCGATCGGAATGTGGTGTGTTTTATGGGCGGAATTGAGCAGCCTATTACCAAAGAACTGCAGGCCATTGTGGAGTATTACTCCGGGACGCATGCCTTTGGGGGCGTCGTGGCGGGTCTGGTTTACCATAATCATAAATATGACGTGGTCTTGGTCAGCGGATGGCGCATTCCCAACAACGAGCGTTCGGGCAGGCCCGGTCTGGTTTTTGAGATCGGCAAGTTTATCGGAAAACGCGCGGCAAGAGCACATTAGGAGCTCGGAAAAAGGACCCCGGAAAACATTCTTTGGCCTGATTTAGTGAGAGGGTGGGCTATTCGGAGTCTGCCTCTGCGACGTTTTTTTGCTGTTTGGCAGGCCGGTAAGTCACCTTGCTGATGGTGACCTGACTAAAGCCCAGGGTGTTGACGATCTCCTGAACGGAGTGCCCCTTTGCCCGCATTTCAGTGGCCTGCTGCTTTTGCGCCTCGGTCATGGGGGCTTTACCACGATTTTTAAGGCCTAGACTATTCAGGATGGAACCCACTGTTCCCGTTGGGATATTTAATGTGGAGGCAATGTCTTTCAACTTTAAATTCTGGTGATAGAGTTCCGCGACTTTGGCCCGCTGTTCATCGGTATATTTGACCTGAGGGCTGGAAAGTCCCTGTTTTTTGAGTCGCTTGGCCACCACTTCATGGGAAACATCCAGCTTTGCTGCGATTTCTTTCTGGGTCAGGCCGTCCTCCCGGAGCGCCTTTACCTGCCTGTCGTCCAGATTTTTTCGGGGGGCGCTCAGGCCCGCCTGGCTAATCCAGAAGCTGACGGTGCCTTTGGGTAGGCCGAGTTGCCCTGCGATTTCGGCATTGTCCACACCACTGTTCCGTAACTCAAGCGCTTTTTCCCGCAGACTCTTATCGTGCCGGTGATGGGGCTGCTCCCGTTTTTTGACCAGTCCTGCCGCTTGCAGTAACTGAACCACTTTAGGCAAGGGTAAATCCAGTTGGCGGGCAATGTCTCTCTGGGGTACTTTTTGCTGATGCAATTGTAAAATGCTTTCCCGCTGCTGTGTGAGATCCATTTCCAGCCCCAGCCATCGGTTCAGGGTTCTTCGCTGGATGCTCAGTTTTCGGGCGATTTCACCCAAGGGGACCTTTTCTTCGTGCAGCTTGCGGGCTTCGTCCACCAATTTGGGATCGTAGTAGTAGCGCACCCGCTTGGGGCGGGCTAGCGGAGCCTTTGGGTCTGGCTCACAATCCGGGCCCACCTGGGTGGTCGGTTTGGACGTTGGTTGAACGGCCTGTGAGGTGACCGCTGCGGACAACTTTCGCTTTCCGCCAGCCACATGGGCTGAAGTCTGTGAAGTTCTCGGTGCATTGGCCGCTTGTGCGGCGCTGGCCTGTTGTTCATTTTTGGTATTCAGCAGCATTTGTACCCAGCGGGTGGCCCACAGCAAGGCCCCCCAGCGCGAACGGCTGGGGTCGCTGCCCTCCGGCAAGCCAGCGTCGTTGGCAGGCGGCTCTGGCTCAGGGGAGGTTTCGATGAAGCGGATTGTATCCAGTGAAGGCGGAAATTCAGGACTTTCCAGAAGGCGGGTCGAGGAAGCATAGATGTTTTTAAAAGCGTTGGGTGAGTGTGCGGTATTGGCTGGTATTTTCATAAAACCTCTGGCATGACCCGGGTAAGGGTTTGAAATATTCTGTTGGGAAAGGACACGGACATTCCGTTATCATGACCCAAACCCAAAGGCTTTCATAAAATGCCCGTAAAACCCTGATTGCGGCCAGAGAATATCCACGCCTCCCACCGTGCTGAAACGGGGGGAGAATGAGATGACGGGGTGGTGGCGATTGAAGCAGCTGGCGTTATGGCGGCGTCCCTCCAGACAGAACAACAATAGCCGGTAACTCTTGCAGGCATTGCGCAGGCATGGCTTTGACGATTTAAACACCGGTCTTCACGCTGATTCAACTTTCCTGCCCAACGGATTATTTAGTGGATCTGGATGAAGCGGTTGATACATTGGGCTTTGAAAGACGCTGGTGGCGCAAAGGTAAAAGAAACCCGCCGAAATTAATACAGACGTCTATAATTTATCTCGCTATCGTATCTATACCTGTTTTGCTCCTTGTTCAAAATCTTCTTGATTAATAGTCTGACCAAAGGGTCTCATTCGGATTTGGGTATGGCCGCCTTACCCAAATTTTCCACGTTCGGGAATTGAAAGGTTGATACGCTTTCAGTCACTGCCTGTTATAATTTAATTTAGTTTGCAAATATTTCTTTGCAAATCCTAAATATTTTCCCGATCACGCCGATATTATGTTGGATGTTCTATCAAATCTGGTTCTGTGAATAGCCAATGAGCTTGAACACGTTCCACGCTAAAGAAGCGAATAATCGCCTGATGACACTGCCTTATCCAGGTGCGTTTTCCGACCAGTCTTGCCGTGTCTTCTTGTCCTGCAAGAATATCGAGACACCGTGAATCATCTGGCTGCTCAATGCTACTGCCCCCAGACATATTGCCCCAAGGACTGAATGAATGATGACTTCCTCAAACCATCAAGTCTGGTTCGCCAGCCACTTGTTAAGGAGGAATCGTGCCTCTGGATCGCGGGGTTTCTCACTGATTGAGGCGGTTCTGTCCATTGGGCTCCTGTCCATCACCATACTGCCCCTAGTTCTTTTGCAGTCCCAAAAAGCCATCCTGAGCCGAACCAACTACGTGGAGTCCAGTCGCATGCTACATATGTCCTACTATACGGACGAAATGGATCCAGACAGACCGTCTTACTCAAGTCTGTTTGTGGATTCAAGCATGAATGCCGGACTGAGTGAGTCCGGCCAGGTTATTCCCTACGTCAGAAAACCGGATACCGCCAATTCGGACGCATTCAACCGGATTATCCATTTTTATCAGTACCAGAATGCCACCGATTCGTTGACCAGTCCCAGAAGTAAGGTGGCCTTTACCCATAACGCGCAGGAAGTGAGAATACGCTGCGGTAACACAGCCGACTTCATGGATTCAGCCGGTTTGTATTGGTACGGGGATGCCTATACCTATGACTCAACCCTGAAGCGCCCCGGATACGTTACGGGAAGCCATAGCGGCGTTCTTGGCGCCTCTCCGGGTATTGCCGATATTATCAATACACAGGATGACGCTTTATTCCAGTCTTACCGGGAGGCCAGCGGCGCGGGCAATAACATTGACTACAGTTTTAATGTACGCAATGGCGCTTATACCGTGAAACTCTATTTTGCGGAAGTCAGTGCCGCGGTGACCGGTAGCGCCCCCAACCGCCGGTTGATAGATATTTACATTGAGGGCGCCTTGCAAAACAGCTCGGGCTTTAGCCCGTTTGAGACCACGGGTGGAGCCAATCGGGCGACCTACCTGATTTACGACGTCACGGTATCGGATAACGTTCTGAACATCAGCATTCGACCCAATGCCGGTACAGGGGCTGGCTATTTCCCGAGAGTTTCGGCCATCGCCGTGGAAAAGAGAGCCTCCTGATGAGACGGTTTGCCCCCCAAAAAACAAGCGGCAATGCTGGTGTGACGCTGGTGGAACTGTTGATTTCATTGGCGCTTATAGCGTTTATCAGTTTGTCAATTGCCTTCTTTTTGCTCAAAAGTACGGTGGCAACCAGTTCCTTGCAAGATCGTTTTCATGAGAACGCTGAAGTTCAGCTATGGCTTCAGGATCTGCAGAACGATTTTCAGCAGGGGGCCTATATCAGCGCCAACTCTCACAATGCCCGGCTGGAGTACACCACCTATGATCCAAGTGGGGCGGTGGTTAAAAAAATATACCGCATTGTCACCATCGCCTCCAAACAGTATCTGCAGCTTTCGCTGGACGGTGGGGCGAGCTGGATCTCACCTTACCGGGTTTCGGATTATTCCCGGTACCTGCTGAAAGGGACGCCGCGCTTTCTATATGCCTGGAGCGTCAACAACTGTACCAACTTCAACGATTCCGACGGCAATGGGGTGTGGATCAGCGGATCGGACACGGCGGGCAGTTATCTGGCCTGCCCCAGCGGAACCAGCACCCCGGTACTGGCTTCTCCTGCCCAGGCCACTAAAGTGGACTTGCAGGGCTTTCAATTCAGTACGGGCAAAGGGATGCCGGAGGCCACCCGGGACTTGCCCAATGATCTGTTTATCAGGGTTTCGCCCGGCCCGGTGCGCAGCACGGCCGCCGCAGTGGCCCCGGCGGTCAAGGATTCGCCGCTGATCCAGAAGTTCGACACGGCCACAGCCAATTCCCTGTTTGGCACGGCTTTTGATGTGCGGGGACTGTGCTGGGACAGTGCCCACGATCAACTGGTGGTTGTGGGCAACCGTAGCAGTGGCAATCATACGTTTTTTATTACGGATCGCAAGGGAGTGATTGCCAACACGGGGATGACAACGGCCATTACCACCATTCAGGCCAACGGGGTCGCCATCAAGAACAAAATCAAGACCATTTTGTTGCTGGACAGCACCGCCAAAAAGCTCTATCAGTTCAATACCAGCCAGGCTTCGCCGCTAACCGCCCAAAGCACACTGGATTTGGCCAGCCCGTCCAACCTCATTAACACCCCAACCAGTATTGCCTTCGATCCGGCCACACCCAATGACTTTTACATTGTGGGAACCGATCCCGTTGACAGCGGCATAAAAATTTACGAGCGCAATATTTCAACCGGTGCGCTGGTGGGAACTGCCTGGGCCTTGCCCGCCGCCTTCACCGCATCCGCCCCACCGGGTGGCCTGGCCATTGAGCCCACCAGCGGAGATTTTTTAGTGGTTCGGAATTTCGTGAACGCGAATTCCACCATCGACATTTACCGAATCAGCCGAGCCGCCGGCACCAGCACTTCGTTTTCGGTGAATATTGCCGAACTGGGAAGTACGGCCACCGGCACGACCGGCAACTGGGGGCTGGCCTATGATCCCCTCAGCAATCACCTTTACCTGAGTGACAGCGCCACGGACAAAGTTTATCAGGTGGTTCCGGGGCTTTTGCTTTCCCCCCGCTCCTGAACTGCCAAGCGTTTTAACATCCTCCTGTCGGAAAGGAACCCCAACGCCTATGATCAACCGGACGATTCTTCCCAGCGCCAGACGCAGAACCGCTCAGAAGGGCTATGGCCTGATGCTGCTGGTCATGTTGGTGGCCTCCGCTCTGGTGACAATCACCACCCTGCAGATGAGTATGGGCAATCTGGGCGTTCTGCGGGGCAGCCAGAAAGATTGGATTGTGGCCAAACAGGTGGCCGCCAGTGGACTGGTGTATGCCCAGCAGGATATTCAGGCCAAGCTGGATGCCGGAACCGCCGTAACCACCGCCTATCGCTTTCCCACAACCCCCGGCACCTTTAATAACATCACCGTGGCCAACGATCCCAACAATCTGGCCGGGGCCACTTCGGCTGTGGGCAATTACTACGCCACAGTCACCCAGACCCGGGGCAACAGCTACCTGGTGAAGGTGGTGGCCACTGTGGGCAGCGCCACCTATACTAAATCCCAACTGTTTATAATGGCCGATACCATCGACAACCCCAAGTTGTTTGCCCGGTTTCTTGGTCGGGTTGCCAGCGATGCTTCTGGTATTTCTGTCAACAACGCTGGGGATGTCAATGGGGACGGCTATGTGGATTTCCTCATTGGCGCTTATTATGCGGACGGTGGAGGCGCTAATAGTGGTGAAACCTATCTTTTAATGGGGCGAAGCCAAGATGACTGGGATAGCCTCTCCGATGCCAGTGGGAATTTCAGTTTGCTGAATACCAGTAAAGCCAACAAAACCATCCGTTTCATTGGGCGGGCAGCTAGCGACAATGCTGGCACTTCTGTCGGCAGCGCTGGGGATGTCAATGGGGATGG
>DAIDMR010000291.1 GCA_027448865.1 Vampirovibrio sp. | reverse complement strand
ATAGCTCAGGACGCTGCTATCCCCCGCAATGCCGCTTGTGGATTGTCGGATCAAGCATTGAGCCATCAGGAAGTCATGGATACTGCCGAGCAAGCCCGTCAGCGCTTTACCACTCTGCTGAGTGGGGTCTTGAATCAATTGGCCAGTCAGGCTGCGGGTTCTCTATCGCAGGTGGGCCGCTGATGTCTGGATTTCAACTGGAGGATTTTCAAGCGCAACTGGACTTTCCGCTAGACGCGTTTCAGGCGGAGGCCATCCGGCAGATTTCCGAGGGGCATAGCGTGGTAGTGTGCGCGCCCACCGGCAGCGGGAAAACCATTATCGCCGAATATGCGGCCATGCGGGCCTTGGCCGAAGGGAAAAAGATTTTCTACACCACACCCCTCAAGGCTTTGAGCAACCAGAAGTATTTTGATTTGAAAAAGCAATACGGCGAAGCCAACGTGGGCTTGCTGACCGGGGATTCTTCCTTTAACCGGGACGCCCGCATTATTGTGATGACCACTGAAATCTTCCGCAATATGCTGTACGGCATTGAGGGGGATAGCAGCGTCCTGAGCTATCTGGGCTATGTGGTGCTGGATGAATGCCATTATATGAATGACTCCGAGCGGGGCACGGTTTGGGAAGAGTGCATTATTTACTGCCCGGATAATATTCAGCTCATCGCCCTGTCCGCCACCGTGGCCAATGCCGCTGAGTTGACCGACTGGATCAATGAGGTCCATCACGATACCCGGTTGATCTGGAGCGATTTTCGCCCGGTACCGCTGCGCTTTTCCTTTTACGATCGGGATCGGCTGCTGCCCTTGTTTGAACCCGTGGGCGCCGACGGGCAGAAAAAGCTCAATCGCAAGCTGAAACTGGATATGAAAGGCCAGCGGTTCGCCAAGGGCAACCGTTTTTTCCGGCCCAACGAGCTGATTTCTGCAATGGCGGAGAAGGACATGTTGCCTGCCATCTTCTTTACCTTCAGCCGCAAGGATTGCGACAAGCATTTGGAGTACACCTTCCCCCTCAAGCTGTTGTCTCCCGCCGAGCGCAAGCAGTTAGAGCGTAAGGTGGATGAGTTCGTGGCCCAGAATCCCTTTCTGGAGAGCAGCCCCCAGATCAAGTTCATTCGCAACGGTTTTGCCAGTCATCACGCCGGGTTGCTGCCAGCCATGAAGCATCTAGTGGAGACCCTCTTCCAGCAGGGCCTGATTAAAGTGGTCTTTGCCACGGAGACCTTGGCCGCGGGTATCAACATGCCGGCCCGCTCTACGGTCATTACCAAGATTTCCAAGCGCACCAATGACGGGCACCGTATCCTGACGGCCAGCGAGTTCCTGCAAATGTCCGGACGGGCCGGGCGGCGGGGCATGGATGACGTGGGCTATGTGATCATCGTCAGTTCCCAGTACGAAGGGGCCCAAGAGGCGGCCACCCTGGCCAGCAGTCCCCCGGAACCCCTGAACAGCCAGTTTACTCCCACTTACGGGATGGTCTTGAATCTGTTGCAAAAGCACAGTTTGGAGCAAGCGGAATTCCTGATTCGTCAGAGTTTCGGCCAATTTACCGCCGCTCGGCGCTTGCGCCCCCTGGAAGAGTCTAAGGCCCACCATGAGGCTGAGTTGCAGCAATTGTTAGACTTCAAATGCCCGGTGGGGGTCACGGACAAGGATTTCCATGGGTACTTGCGGGCCAAGGAGCTGGTGCATGAAACCGCCCGCTTTGTGCGTATTTTGCAGAAGCAGCTCAAACAGCACGGCAATTCCCCGGAAGTGCACAAGCAACTGAATCATGAGCAGGGCAAGCTGAATAACCTGCGGGCCACTATTAACAGCAGTCCTTGCAACCGCTGCGATGTGTTGCGCAAGCATGAGCGGGTGGAAGAGCGTATTCAGCGGGAGCAGCGCAAACTGAAATCCGTGAACCGCTTGCTGGCGGAGGAGAATGATACCCACTGGCGGCGGTTTATGAATATTTACGCCTTACTGCGGGAGACCGAATACCTGAACGAGCAGGACAAACCCACCCGCCGGGGGGAACTGACCGCCCAGATTCGTTCCGAGAACGAGTATGCCATGGCGGAAATACTGCTGGCCGTTGGGGTGATTGATGATTTGACCGCTCCGCAGCTGGCCGCTTTGGTGTCCGCCTTGCTGAATGACAGCAACCGGGAGAATTTATTCGTCAAATTCCACTTGTCCAACGCGGTGGTAGAGGCCTTGCACAAGGTGGATCTGCTGTTACAACGGGTGGACCGTTTGCAACGCAAGCACAAGGTGGCTGTGGGTATTATTTTGAATCCGGTGGCCAGTGGGCTGGTGGAAGCCTGGGCCATGGGTTGGGCCTGGGAGCGCCTGACGGGAATCACCAACATCGGGGAAGGGGATATTGTGCGCTTACTGCGCCGCACCGCCGATATTCTGCGCCAAATCAGCCGTATTGACACACTACCCCTGAACATTCGCCTGACCGCCAAAGAGGCCCTGAAGCTGATTGATCGAGAACCCATTAAAGAAATCGAGCTGATTGAAGAGCCGGTGGTGGCTGCTGTGAGCGAGGCATTGCCGGTTGAGCCGACTGGAGAGGCGGGGCAATTATTGCCGTTTCCCAGTGTTGATTCACTTAATAGCGCCTCTGAAAATCTGGCCGTAAAAGCCGAGACTGAGGCGGAACCAGAAACCTCTCTTGGCGTCGACAGTTTCCATGAGGCCTTGTCCCAGACCACGGAGTTTCCCCAGGTATGAATGACCCCAAAAACATGGAGCCCAAAGCCAATCAGACCCCGGCAAGTGCGGAAACGACTGAGGCGGATGGGATTATGCGGTCCAAATTGCCGGATTTTCGCCCCCTGGGAACCGTACGAGATTATTTTACAGAGCTGATGCGGCAGGATAGCATTCGTTAAATGCTGCCCCCTGCTCAATCCAAACTAACAGGTGTACAATTAACTTTATGACTCAATTTCAAACCCTCCCCCTGGATACCGCTGTTTTAAAATCACTGGATCAGATGGGTTATCAGGAGATGACCCCCATTCAGGAAATGGCTATCCCCAAACTATTGACCGGACAGGACTTTTTAGGCCAAGCGCCTACCGGAACCGGTAAAACCGCCGCATTTGGCATCCCCCTTATTAGCCGCCTGCAAGCGGGCAGTGGCAATATTGACGCCCTGATTCTGGGGCCTACCCGCGAATTGGTGCAGCAAATCGCCGAAGAGCTGAACCGCATTGGCGCGGAAAAAGGCATTCAGGCCCTGCCCATTTTTGGTGGGGAAAACGTGTTTGTGCAAAAAGAAGCACTGCGGGAGCGCAAGGCTCAGATTATCGTGGGTACCCCGGGCCGGGTGCTGGATCACATCGGGCAAGTCTCCATGGATCTCTCCCAGACCCGTATGGTCATTCTGGATGAAGCCGATGAGATGCTGGATATGGGTTTTCGGCCCGATATCGAGTCCATCTTCAAGCATTTGCCCGGCGGGCGGGAAACCTGGCTGTTTTCGGCCACCGTGTCCCCGGAGATTCGTAAAATTGCCGATCAGTACATGTATTACCCGGAAGAGGTTCGCATCCAGCCGCAAACTAAAACCGCGGAAAATATCCAGCAGCTCTACTACATCGTGAAAGACGAGGAAAAGCATCGTCTGCTGCGCCGGATCGTGAAAGATCACCCCGATATGTACGGCATTGTGTTCTGCCAGACCAAGCGCGATGTGGTGCTGCTGACCCGTAAAATGCGGGATTACTACCCTATCGACTGTCTCCATGGTGCGATGGCCCAGGGCGATCGGGATCAGGTGATGGACGCTTTCCGTTCCGGGAAGCTGAAATTGCTGGTCTCCACCGATATTATGGCCCGGGGTATTGATGTGGATAACCTGACTCACGTCATCAACTTTTCCCCCCCGCATGACCCGGAATCTTACATTCACCGCATCGGACGGACGGCCCGCAAAGGCGAGACCGGCGTGGCCATGACCTTTTTCAATCCCTTTGAAAAGCGGGCTTTGGAGCAATTGGAGCGTCGGGTGAAGATGGGCTTGCAAAAGCACCCCAGTTGCGAACTGGAGTTTGAGGACGCGCCGCCCAAAGGCTTTGGCCGGTATCAAGGGCAGGGTAATTCTGGTTTTTCACACGGGCGTGGCGGACAAAAGCCCAATGGGCATCCACCCAATGGACAAAAACGTCGTCCCCGTCGATCCGGTTCCGGCAAGCCAAACCCGCTGGCGGGCCCAGCCGGGACTGCGGCCGCGCCCACCACGGCGGAAAGTTAAAACGCCCAGGCCATCGGTTTAAAGTCATCGCCTGAAGCACTGGGTGTTGGGAACAGTCTTGTGCCGGACATCGTCTTTTGGTTTTATGGCGTGGCGCAAGGATGACGGAATGCTTATGGACGGTGCGAAAAAAGGGGTGCTGCTGATTCATGGGTTAACCGGCTCTCCCCTGGAAATGCAGCCGATTGAGGCCTGTCTTCGGCAGGGAGGCTACCATACCCGGCTGATTACCTTGCCCGGACATGGAGAGCGGCCTGAGAAGCGCTTTTTTGAGACCTCCGCCTTTGAGATTCTGGATCACTGCGCCGCTGAGTATGAGCGCTTTGCCAGCCGGGTGGATGAGGTTTACATTGTGGGGCATTCGTTGGGTGGCATTTGCACCCTGTTGACTGCCGCAGTCCAACCGCCGAAGCTGGGTGGCATTGTGGTTTTTTCCGCACCTTACGAGCATGCCTACTTTTACAATCACATCCGGGGACTGACTCAAATGTCCTTGCCCCAACTGGTGCGCAGTATTTATCTGGCCCCGCGAGACAGGATTGCCTTCAATCGACCGGATGTGAAACTGTGGAATGTACCCAAACTGCTGCAACAAACCCAGATTATGTTTTCGTTGATGAAGGAGCAGGTGGGCAATATTCAGGTGCCAGTCAGTTTGGCCCATTCCATCTATGACTTAACCATCCCCTACCGGGAAATGGAAAAACTGGCGCAGGTGATTGGTCGCTCCGCCCCGGTCAAGATGACGGCATTGGAGCGTTCCGGGCACCGTATTTTTCCGGTCAGTCAGGACATGGACACTGCCATACAGGTCATTCTGGATTTTCTGGAAGCGGATTGCCAAGCCATGCGTCATTGCTGGCCTGTTCGGCAATCCGGTTAGCCTACGGCTATTGTCCGGGGCTACTGAAAGTTGTTCAGGATCCTTTGATCCGCTTCCAGTCCGCAAGGGGTGGCCCGATAGACAATGACCGGTTGCAAGGGGTTTTCCCGGTACTGACGCACCACGATTTCATACACGCCGTCCTTGTCCAGGTCTTCCACAACCCGGTTGGGAATGGTGTTGGCCCGGAAGTTGGCCAAAGGCTGCCCCGTGTTGCTGGTGACACGGACGTGGTACTGCTTTTCCACCGAGGTGGGGAAAAACTGAATCAGTGCCGGATTCCCATTCAGGTTGGCCGCTTGCTGAGCGACACTCGCTCCTGTTTGGCCTGAGGCATTCAGGTCAAGCGGGCCGGGCTCTGGGCTGCACACGCTGCCGAAGGAAGCGCTGGTGAGACCTCCTTCCGGGTTGTTGGTGGTCAGGGATTGACTGCTGGACTGAATGCCGGGCAGGGGCACCACAGTATTGCCATAAGGAACGTAAACCAGACTGAAGTCCCGGCTGCTAAAGCTTTTGTAGGCGGGCATCTCTTTCATTTTATCGATGACCTGAATGTAACTGGGCCAAAAGCCGGGTTGGTGCTTCTGGGCGTCGCGCTGCACGGCATCGGCCAGTTTAAACATGGCATCCAGCTTGCGAGTGGTGGTTACCTCCGGGGTGGACTCCTCCAGGTTCAGGTCGGCCTCTACTTCCGCCATACCATAGGCCAGTGCGGAGAACTGATCCTGAAAAAAGTCGTTGGCCTTGCGCAAAAAGAACAATCCGGTCTTGTTTTGCTTGAAAACCAACTGTGCGTAGCCATGATCAAAACCCAGCATCAAATCTTTCTCGTTGGTCATGCGGCGTTTGTGGATGGCTTCCAGCAATTTGTCCTGACTCCCCGGATCCAGGTCGTGGTAGGCTCGACGAATGGCTTCCATATGAACCAGCAGAACCGGCGTACTGTTCAGGGCCTGAATCACCTGCTCCGGGGTGGTGAATTTTTCGGGGAAGGTTTTGGCTGAGGCGTAACCTTCCACATTCAGGGGAATGCTTCTCAGAAAATCCACGGTGTCAGCCTGAGCGGGGATGCTGCTACTCCACAAAAGGCCCAGACAACTGACCCACAGCCCGATTTTTTTCAGGCTGGCTTTTTTTGTCCCGGTTTTTTGGAGGAATCCGTTAACAACGCTCAGGTTCATGCCTTACTCTCCCGGTTTTCTATCTGGTACAGACGCTTGGAATGAATGGGTGTGCAGCCACCCGGTTGGGGTTGGGTTGAAGACAGCGGTTCACCCTCCAAAACGGAAGAGGCTGGGGCTGGCTAACCAATTAACGTCTAACGCTCTCTAACGCCAGATGGCCTGAGTTGGTGGATCAGCCATCAGAATAAACTGATTTTAGCACGCCTGTGGGCTGAGCCCAAAAAATATCTCGATGGCGCTTTTTTACTTGATTCTACCGGGTTCAACCGGCACAATGAGAGAGAGGTGACCTCCGTTTCCTTCTTTTTCGTTCTTTCTGGCTGCGGTCATTTGTCGCCAGCCCGCCCCGGCAGTCTTGCCATCCCCCCACTCAAAGGACACGTTTTGAGCCAAATCAGTTTTTTCAGGCGTTTTGAACAGTACCCGTTTAAACGATGGGTGCTGGTTATGGCCTTGGCCTTGGGGCTGACGGCGTTATTTTATAACACCCCGTTCCTGTCGGGGCCTCGTTGGGCCCGGGAGGTCTTTGTCTGGCCCCTGACGGCAGTGCTGGTTTTAGCTTACTGGCAAGGTTTTCGGGCCCTGCAACGGCAGTCGGTTTCCCTGAAAACCCTGTGGATGACAGGCTTGCTGCTGGCCCTGCTGGCTTTGGCCATTCCCCCGTTTCACTCGACCGATCTCTTTGGCTACATCAACCGGGGATGGCAGCAGTGGCATTATGGACTCAATCCCTATGTCTACACCGTGGATCATATTCCCCGGTGGGAGCAGGACCCCATGATCACCGATCATTGGGTGAATAATCCCAGTCCTTACGGCTTTTTATACCTGTTGCTGGCCAAAACCCTCTGCGCGTTGGGAGCGGGCCATAAAGCGCTGACCGTGTTTGTGTTTAAAGCCTTTAATGTCCTGATTGTCGGGTTGACCGGGCTGCTGATCGTGGCGGGCGTCAACTTACTCAATCGCGCCAGTGATCCTTCCGCTCAGCCGACAGCACTGAGGGCTCCACAGGCCTTGTATCTCTATTTGTGGAACCCGTTGGTTCTCATTCATGCCATCAGCAACGGGCACAATGACAGTGTCATGGGGTTTTTCGTCACGCTGGCCGCCTTCTTGGCCATTGCCGGACAGTGGCTGTGGATTTTGCCCGCCCTGATGGCCGCCACCCTCATTAAATATGGGGCCGTGGTGATTCTGCCACTGGCCGTGTTGTTTTTGCTGAAAAATCGGGCCTGGGGGGCTTTGGCCGGAGGCTTGCTGTGGGCAGCCCTGTTGTTAGGGGCGACTGGTCTGCCCTATTTGCCGGATTGGCAGCAATTTCATCTCACGGAAATTAACCGGAACGCCTTTGTCAGCCATGGGTCGCTGCATTCTTTTGTGTACGCCATTTTTAAAAATCTGGACAAAACCCTCTTGCCCGGACTGCATGCCCATCGGGAGACCATCCGGGCTATCTTGAAAAATATTTTGCTGGGGGCTTATGCCCTGTTTCTGGGCGGGTTGTGCTGGCGTCGGGTTCGGCAAGCGGATTACCCGCCTCGGGTGTGGATTCGGGATGCCCTGCTGGCCATGGCGGTGCTGATTTGTGTGGTGAGTTTGAAGTTTTACCCCTGGTATCTGGGCATGTTTTTCCCGCTGGTGCTGTACCTGTCCCCGGCGGATGGCTTGCAACGCCTGCTGCTTTGGGTATCCTGTACCCAGATGCTCTCCATTACCTTTATTGGACAGGCTCATTTGCTCAATTTTGTGTTGATGACCGGCTTGCCCATTTTTTACTGGTGGCGATGGCAAAAAAAGGCCGTTCACCACAAGCCATCCCTGACGCAAGAGGATGACCGGGGGCGGAGCGTCGAATGAAACGAATCAAGCCCTGGGCCTGGGGCCTCTTGGTCATTATTCTGGTGATTGGGGCTATGGCCCGTTTTGACCGGCTGGAGGAAAAAAGCCTGTGGAGTGATGAAATCGCCACTATTGCCACCAGCATGGGCAACTCGATCGATCCGGAAGCGTTTGCCTTGCGGGGAGAGCGCTTTGATCCGCCTCACCCGGTTTCAGCCTCGGTTTATTTAAGCAAGGCCACCCGGTCTCATGGGGCTGGTAACTGGGGGCAAACGGCCCAGGTACTGAAAGCCAACGTGCATCCGCCCTTGTTTTTTATGCTGATGAACCGCTGGATTCATCAGTTTGGACTGGAGCCGGGAACGCTGCGCATCCCGGCCGCTCTGTTTGGATTGTTGTCGGTGGGCCTGATGTTTGGGCTGGCCCTCAAGTTGGCGGATTGGGATTCGGAGAACTTTCTCGGTCACCGGCGGGAGGGGTTTGCCCTGCTGGCCGCCGCCTTTATGGCTTTTTCCGCTTATCAGGTGGATCATGCCCAGGACGCCCGTCAGTACACCCTGCTGATTGCTTTGGCCTTGGCCGCCTGCTGGCTGGTAGTGTCTCTCATTCAGCGTCAGGGGCAAAGCGTTTGGCGCTGGGGGTTACTGGCGCTCTTACTGGCCGCCGGGGTCTACACCCAGTACTTTTTTGGTCTGTTTGGCGTGTTGGTTGTTGTTCTCTTGCTGGTGTTCGGCGGGCGGCACAAACGGATCTGGGTGGGTTCGCTGGCGTCCTGTTGCCTTGTTCTGTTGTTGCTGTTGCCCTGGCTGTCCGTGTTTCGGGAGCAACTGGTCTTTTTGAAGCTGGCCGGACACTATACGGCCGGGTTGTGGAATCCCGTTCAGTTACCAGAAAAGCTGTGGCGGATTTTTTGTGAGTTTTTCCTGCCGGAGAACAAGGCTGGTAAAGTGGTGCCCCTGTTGGTATTGTTGATAGGGGGTGTGGGGTCTCTCTGGGGTTGGGCGCAGCGGCAGCAGACCGAAGCAGAGGCTGGGCAGCGGAACGCCCTGAGGCTTTCCTCCGTGCTGGTTTTGATTTTACTGTGGTTGCTGGTGCTGGTGGGCGGCCAAATCGGCCTGGACTTGCTGAAGGATTCCCACACGGCCACCATTCGTCGGTATTTGTTACTGGCCAGTCCGGCGGTGTATTTGCTGATGGCTTATGTCCTGTGCGCGGTGTTCAGGGCTTTTTCCAGTGGTCGTTCCCGCTGGATTCCCCTGATGGTGACGGGCGCCCTGATGACCCTGATGCTGGGCGATACCTGGCATTATTTATACCGGGATCACACCGCGTCCGATGAGTTTAAGCAGGCGGCCCGCCACATTCATCAGCAGGGGCGGTCTCAGGATTTGGTGTTGATGAGTAAAACCGGAGCCATGGCGGTAGGTCTGGCTTTTTACCTGAAGCCTGAAACGCGTCTTTGGGGGATTGATGTGCCCACAGCCAATACCTTAAGTCCCGGTTCGGAGACGGTGAAGCGCCTGACCGCAGTGCTGGGGCAGCTTCCGAAGTCCGCCGGGGTGTGGCTGGTGTTCTCCCATACCGCGCCCAGTACCCGGAGCCGGTTGTCCCAGTTGTTGACAGACCTGGGGTATCAGGCGGGCTCCGAGCTGAAAGTCCCGGGGGTGCGACTGACCCGCTGGCAAAAAAACGCCCGACTGAGCCCCGATTCAAAAATCTGACATCTGTAGCAAAAAAATCCCTATATTTGTTTTCATGCTTGTACAGGGGATTAGGCAGTTTTCTATCAAAACGTTTAATCACACGGTAAAACAGGTAATAGGGGATAATGATTATGGCATATCCTTTCGCCGGTTATGGCGGCGGTTATGGTTATGGGTACACGCCCTCTTTCGTACCAACGCCCGGCGGTCTGACACCCGGCAGGGTTGGGGCGGTGGAGAGCACACCCACAACCCCTTTTGAGAAAACCAGCGGAAAACTACACACCCACGAAGAGGGTGTCAAAGGCTCATGGATTGGCGCTGGCGCCGGTGCCGGGGCTGGTGGCCTTGTAGGTGCTGGCATTGGCTATAAGTTATTTGGAAAAAGCGGTAAAGGCGCTCTCTTTGGGGGGATTTTAGGTGCTGTCGGCGGTGCATTGGGCGGTATCTTTGCTGGTAAAAGCATTGGTCAGGCCAAGGCGGCTGAATCCGACGCGCGTGATGATGGCAAATTCAATGGATCGGATAGAGGCGATTTCCAGTTGGATCGCACCTATAACGGGGTCTTCTAACCCCCTCCATTGACCCTCTCCCGCAACCGTCAAAGTCGTCTGGCTTTGGCGGTTTGCTTTACATCATGAAGAGGCGGAGACACAACAATCGTAACAACAGCATCGCAAAGTCTTTTCAAAACCCGTATTTGAGAGAAAATAGACTCGTATCCTTTAATACTGATTCGGCGAGGTCAGTAAGGGTTCGACAAACAGAGCAATATGGACGCACCGCTTGTTCGGCAAGAGCCTTCTGGGGCTCGAGTCTCGACAACAGTATTGAGTCTATAGAATCTGTTCAATAACACCATGCCCTCCTCGCCCAAAACAGGAGGTTTTTTTATGGCTATACATCCCCCGTTGCCGGGTTGTGGGAGTTGGAACCGTCGACACGTGATTGATTCGGCGTCTCTTACCTACGAAGAAGTGCAAGAGGTGCTGCGCACCGCGGCGTCCTTTGCCCATATCCTGAGTCGCCCGGTCAAAAAAATTCCCACCTTGCGGGGCAAAGTGGTGGTCAATATGTTCTACGAGAATTCCACCCGCACCCGCACCAGTTTTGAGTTGGCCGCCCAGTATCTGAGTGCGGACGCCATCAATTTTTCGGTGTCCAGCTCTTCGGTTAAAAAGGGAGAGTCCCTGATTGATACGGCTGAAACGCTGGCCGCCATGGGCACCGATGCCGTGGTCATTCGCCACGCCAGTTCCGGGGTGTGCCAGCAGTTGGCCAACTACTTCGGGGATCGCATGTGCATTCTCAACGCCGGGGATGGCTACCACGATCACCCCACTCAGGGCTTGCTGGATTTGTTCAGCCTGAAAAATCGCATGCTGAAAAATAACATGCTGAAAAATAACACGGATGACTTGCGGGGCAAAAAAATTGTGATTGTGGGGGATATTCTGCACAGCCGGGTGGCCCGCAGCAATATCCACCTGCTGAAATTATTCGGGGCCGAGGTGCATTTGCTAGCCCCCTCCACCCTGTTGCCCATGCACATTGAAGCACTGGGTTGCAAGGCCCATACCGATATTGAGGAAGCCCTCCCGGACGCCGATGTGGTGATGTGCCTGCGCATGCAGCTGGAGCGTCAGCGGGCGGGCTTGATCCCGGCCTTGCGGGAGTATATCCGTTTTTATTCCATCACCCAGGAGCGACTGGATCGGTTTTGCAAGCCGGATGTGCTGGTCATGCACCCCGGCCCCATGAACCGGGGCGTAGAAATCGCCAGCGATGTGGCTGACAACAAGGAACTCTCCCTGATTACCAATCAGGTCACCAGCGGGGTGGCCATTCGCATGGCCCTGCTATACCTGTGTATGAGTACCCCCACTGAGCGTTCCGGTCTGGAGCGTTTTCAAAGTAGCCAGTTCCAGGGTAGCCAGAGTGATCAAAGATTGCAGGAAGGAGTGTTGACCGTATGAAGACTCTATTAAAGGGCGGACGCGTCATTGACCCCGCTTCCGGTCTGGATGCGGTGATGGATGTGCTGATTGACGGAACGCAGGTGGCCGCCATTGCGTCCAATATTGCGGCAGAGCAGGCGGATGAAGTCGTTCAACTGACCCCGCAACACTGGGTAACGCCGGGCTTGGTGGATGTACACGTTCACTTCCGCGACCCGGGTAGCCCGGACAAGGAAACCACGGAAACCGGAGCCGCCGCGGCCATTGCCGGGGGCTTTACCACGGTTTGTGTGATGCCCAACACCTCCCCGGTCATTGATAGCACCCCCATGGTGCAGTATATTCTCAATGCGGCCAAGCCCACCGGCATCCAGATTTTTCCCATCGCCGCGGTTACCCGTGGACTGGAAGGGGAAGAGATGACCTCCATTGGCACCCTGGTCAGTCAGGGGGCGGTGGCTTTTTCCGATGACGGGAAGCCGGTGTCCAGCGCCAACATGATGCGCAAGGCCCTGGAGTATTCCAAAATGTTTGACGTGCCCATTGTGTGCCACGCCGAAGATTGCTCCCTGTTTGGCAATGGGGTGATGCATGAAGGGTATTACTCCACCCTGCTGGGACTGCCGGGGATTCCCTCCGTCGCCGAGAGTGTGATGGTGGCTCGGGACATTGAACTGGCCCGCTTTACCGGTGGCCGGGTACACTTCGCCCATATTTCCAGTAAGGAAAGCGTGGCCCTGATTCGCAAGGCCAAAGCGGAAGGATTGCGCGTTACCGCTGAAACCACCCCGCATTATCTGGCCCTGACCGATGCCTGCTGCCAGACCTATGATCCGGACTTTAAAATGAATGGCCCTTTGCGGGGAGAAGCCGATCGGGAAGCCCTGATTGAGGCGGTCATGGATGGCACCATTGACATGATCGCCACGGATCATGCTCCGCATACCCCGGATGAAAAATCGATGGCCTTTGACTGCTCGCCCAATGGGGTCATCGGTCTGGAGACTTCGCTGGGGGTTGTGCTGACTCAGCTCTTCCATACGGCCAAGCTGAGTCCCACCGCCATTATTGAGTTGATGTCCTCCAAGCCGGCGGAGGTCTTCAAACTGAAGGACTCTGGCAAATTGTCGGTCGGGCAGCGGGCTGATATTACGGTGATTGATCCGGAACAGGAATGGACGGTTGATCCGGCTCAGTTCCGCAGCAAATCCCGGAACAGTCCTTTTAAGGGGCAAACCCTGAAAGGTCGAGCCATCCTGACGTTTGCCAACGGGCAGTGCCTTTTCCGGCAATCAGGCGCATTGTTCGCGACGGCATCGGCTTAATTATTGGACTAGAATCGCCCAACAGGGTATCCCTCCTAAGCGTCCCATCGCTTGGGAGGGATATTTTTCCGGTTTGTGGCAAAAGGGCACAAATTGTTAGCCACCCGGTTTATTTTTTATGTATGATGCCAATATAATATCATGTTCTAAACATTGATTAACTTTTCATGGATTCGCTTTTCATGTTCATCCCTTCCGTTCAATTGAGTACAGTTTGTTGGTGGTGCCTTGCGATTGAAGGGCCGCCGTTCTCAAGGTAAGTTTGGACATTGACCTGAAATTTTGAGAAACCGGCAGACTTCAGCCCCTTGGCCAGTACGTCGGTTTTTTTTGCTAGACCTCTTTTTTATAGCCCTTTTCTTTTACTCCTTTTTTCGGAAACACAAGTTTACTGATGCCGCCTGTTGAAACACAAATCGCCAAAGTCCCGCTGGTACTCCAGAAAATGCCTTTCTGGGAGAAAAGCGTGGGCAATTTGCTGCACCTGAGCGAGGGGCAAAATGGCTTGTCCTGGATGTCCTTTATTCGGGATACCTCGGTGGCCTGGTTACCGAAACTTGTGGTTTCCCGCAGCCTGATTGAAATCTCGGAAAGCACCTTCCTGGAGTTTCTGGAGTCTGGGGTGGTCTACTTTTCTGTGCCGGTGGCCGCTCAGGGCATGCACAAGTTTTTCCGGCGTCAGGCGGAAAAAAGTTTGAACCAGAATTTGTCCAAAGAGTACTTGGGGCATTCTGTGGCTAAATTGACGGAGTTGGCTGAAAAAGCCGGGCATGAGGGCCTCAAAAAGGAGTTGCCCCACTTGGTAGCGGTCAAAGCGGCTACCATTCTGGGCCCCATGGTGGCCGTGGGTCTGGGTTGCGAATACTTGATTAATTACAGCAAGAACTTGATGACTGCCCACTTTTTTAAAAAAGATAAATTCAGCGACATCGTGAATTTATCCAAGGGCGAGATGAAAACGGGTGAAGAGAGCC
>DAIDMR010000290.1 GCA_027448865.1 Vampirovibrio sp. | reverse complement strand
TCACTGCCACTTTGGTGATGCCAGCGGTCTGGGCGGCGTCCATCACCCGTCAGGATGAATTGCGGCAAACCTCGATGGGTCGGCCCCTCACGCAGGAAGGAGTCTAGGGCATGCGCGCCGGTGGACGAAAACAGGTTTTTAACGAAATTAACATTACCCCGCTGACGGACATCTTTCTGGTGCTGCTGATCATCATGATGGTGGTGGCCCCCATGCTGGATACCAAGGGCCTGAAAGTGGCGGTTCCTTCCGTGGGGCCCTCTCAGGACACCAAGGAAGAGCCCAAGACCATTCAATTGTCCATTGATGCCTCCGGGCAATACTCCATCGACGGGGCTGGGGTTTCGCCCATGGCCCTGATTACCCGATTCAAGGAACTGAAAGGCGAAAAGCCGGACGGTCTGATTATTAAAACCAATACCGAAGCCACCCACGAGTCCCTGACCCGGGTGATGGACGCCGCCCAGACCGCTGGCATCACCAAAGTGGCAGTGACCGCCGATGAGGCACCCCAGGGCGGCTAATTGTCCACGGCTGGGTAGTAGCTCCTTGGATGTGTTTGGCATATAACGAGCTTGTTAGTGTTCATTCAGGGGTATCCCACCATGAAAATTGCATTCTGTTCCGCGGAAGTGGCGCCGTTTTCTCAAGCGGGCGGCCTGGGGGATGTGATTGGCAGTTTACCAAGGGCCATTGCCGAGCAGCAGGACACTCAGGTGGTGATTATCACCCCGTTGTACGGCTTGGTGGATACGGCGGCCCACAAGCTGGAAAAAACCGATATCGCCTTTGGCGTGCATTTTCATGGCAAAACGTATCCCATCAGCATTTGGCAGGGCGTCTTGCCCCGCAGCGAGGTGCCCGTCTATTTTGTGGATAACTTCGATTTGTTCGGGGCGCGCAAGCAGGTTTATCCGTATGGCCAGCCGGAATGGGAGCTGGAAGGCTTTCTGGTGTTCAATCAGGCCGTGTTTGAGTTGCTGCGACGGGTACACTACCGCCCGGATGTGTTGCACGTCCATGACTGGCACACCGGCTCGATTGCCACTACCCTGGCGGAAATCCGGCCTTACGATCAGTATTTTTCTCGAACAAAATCGGTGCTGACCATCCACAACCTGCACTATCAGGGCCTGTATGGCGATATCAACTGGCTGAAGGAGGGGATTCTCAAGGCGGACGCCATTACCACGGTTTCTCCCACCTACGCTCAGGAGATTCAAACCCCGGAGTTCGGGGCTGGCATGGATGCCATCATTCGGGAGGTGTCCGGTAAGGTCTCTGGCATCCTGAACGGCATTGACACCACCCTGTACAATCCGGAAACCGATGCGTTTATCACAGCGCACTACAACCGCGGAAACTTTGCCGAAGGCAAGGGCAAGAACAAAGAGGCCCTGCAAGTGGAAATGGGCCTACCGGTGGATCCGGAAGCGCCATTGCTGGGCTTTATTGGCCGATTGGCCGATCAAAAAGGGCTGGATCTGATTTTACCCACCATGAAGGCTATGGAGGCCGAGGGTCACAACTGCCAATGGGTGCTGCTAGGCACCGGCGATCCGAAAATGGAAGAGGCCCTGAAGGCTTTAAATGCCCAATCCCGGAACATTCGCAGTTTTATTGGCTTCAATACGGCCATGGCCCAGAAGATTTATGCGGCCAGCGATATGTTTGTGATGCCCAGCGCCTTTGAGCCCTGTGGTTTGGGCCAGTTAATTTCCTTGCGCTACGGTGCCGTGCCCATTGTGCGCGGCGTGGGCGGCCTGGTGGATACCATCACCGACGTTCGCAACCAGCCCCACCGGGGGAACGGCTTTAAATTTGCCGAA
>DAIDMR010000289.1 GCA_027448865.1 Vampirovibrio sp. | reverse complement strand
TTACCGCAACGGTTCCCCCGTGTACCTCAGCGAACTGGGTCGGGTGCTGGATAGTGTGGAAAACAACAAAACCGCCAGCTGGTTCAATGGCACTCGGGGTATTGTGCTGGCGGTGCAACGGCAGCCGGGCACCAATACCATCGGGGTCATTGATAAGGTCAAGGATTTATTTCCCAGCTTTCAGGCCGTGATTCCCCCATCCGTCAAGCTGGAAGTGGTTTTTGATCGCTCCCAGACCATTCGCAAATCGGTGGAGGATGTGCAGTTGACGCTGGTGATCACCATTGTGCTGGTCATCGCCGTCATCTTCCTGTTTTTGCGCAATATTTTCGCCACCCTGATTGCCAGTTTGGCCTTGCCCATGTCCATTGTGGGCACCTTTGCGGCCATGTCCCTACTGAATTTCAATCTGGATAACCTGTCCCTGATGGCCTTGACGCTGGCGGTGGGTTTTGTGGTGGATGATGCCATCGTGGTGCTGGAGAATATCATTCGACACATGGAAATGGGTAAGGGGCCCCTGGAGGCGTCGGTGATCGGCTCTCGGGAGATCGCCTTTACCGTGTTGTCCATGACCGTTTCGCTGGTGGCCGTGTTCATTCCCATTTTGTTTATGGGCGGCGTGGTGGGCCGATTGTTCAACGAGTTCGCCATGACCATGGCGGTCTCCATTCTCATTTCGGGCTTTATTTCCCTGTCCCTGACCCCCATGTTATGCAGTCGTTTGCTACGCGTTCAGAATATTCACGTCGATCAGAAAAACGGACTGCTGGTGGCCTTTGAGGCCGGGTTTAATTATCTGTACGAGATTTATCACGAGACGCTGAAAACTTGTTTGCGCTACAAAAAGACCACCATGGCCGTGTTTGCGGCTTTGCTGGGCCTGACCGTGCTGATGTTTGGTTTGGTGTCCAAGGGCTTTATTCCCACCGAGGACACCAACCAGTTGTTTACCAGTACCGAAGGCCCGCAAGGCATCGCCTTCCCGCAAATGGTGGCCCATCAGCAGCAGTTGGTGGCCATTATCCGAAAAAATCCCAACGTGCAAAGCGTGATGTCCAGCGTGGACAATGGCAATACCGGACGGATTTTCGCCACGCTCAAGCCGCTGGAAGAACGCAAGGAAAACGTCACCCAAATCATCCAGAAACTGCGACCGCAACTGGCCCAGGTGCCCGGGATTCGGGCCTTTATGCAGGCCCCGCCCACCATTCGCTTGGGCGGTCAGTTGAGCAAGAGCTTGTACCAGTTTACCCTGCAAAGCCCTGATTTACCGGCTTTGTACCAATCCACCGATACCATGCTGGAGCGGCTTAAAACATTGGATGGCTTGCAGGATGTGACCACGGACTTGCAGATGACCAGCCCGCAGTTGACCGTGGACATCGATCGCAGCAAGGCGTCCAGCCTGGGCATTACCGCCGAGCAGATTGAGCTGGCCCTGAGCAACGCCTACGGCACCCGGCAGGTTTCCACCATTTACGCGGCCAACAACGATTATCAGGTCATTCTGGAATTGCTGCCGGAGTACCAGCAGAGCCTGGAGGATTTATCGGCCATATACGTGCGATCGGCCAATGGCAGTCTGGTGCCCCTGAACGCGCTGGCCAGCTTAAAACGCAGCGTGGGGCCGCTCAGCGTCAGCCATTTGGGGCAATTTCCCTCCACCACCATTTCCTTCAACCTGCGGCCCGGGGTGTCGCTGGGTCAAAAAGTGGCCGAGATTGAAAAAATTGCCCGACAGACTTTACCCGCCGCCGTGCGCAGCAGTTTTCAGGGCAGCGCGCAGGAGTTCCAGTCCTCCCTGAGTGGTATGGGCTTTCTGTTAATCATCGCCGTGCTGGTGATTTATCTGGTACTGGGCATTTTATATGAGAGTTTCATCCACCCCATTACCATCTTATCCGGCTTGCCCCCGGCGGGCCTGGGGGCCTTGCTGACCCTGTACCTGTTTAACCGGGATTTGGATATTTACGGCTTTTTGGGCCTGATTTTGCTGATTGGTATTGTGAAAAAGAACGCCATCATGATGATTGACTTTGCCCTGGAGGCCCAGCGCAAGGGCCACAAGTCCGCGGCGGAGGCCATTTATGAGGCCTGTCTGGTGCGCTTTCGGCCCATTATGATGACCACGCTGGCCGCCCTGATGGGCGCGTTGCCCTTGGCCATCGGGTTGGGGGCCGGTTCGGAGTCCCGGCGAACACTGGGGTTGGCCGTGTTTGGCGGGTTGCTGGTGTCCCAGTTGTTGACCCTGTACATCACGCCGGTTCTCTACATTTATCTGGACGCTTTCAAGAATCGCTTGACCGGCAGGGTCGATTTAAAAAGAACCTGACGGTGCGAATTGATGCCTGACAAATTATGTCTAAAAAAGAAACCCTCGCCAGCAATTGGACGGGCGAGGGTTCTGATTGTCAGGATTTCCTTAGGGTAACGCCGCTTGGGTGTTACCCTTCAGGGCTATTGGATGTGGATTACGCTTTGCGGATTTCCTTCTTGTCAAACTCGCCGTCTCCATCAGTATCAGTGTAAGTTATGGTCATATTGCCTTTACGGATGGTCTTCGTTTCCCAATTGCCGTCTTGATCAGCGTCAACGTAAGTTACTTCTGGTTCGTCGCCAGTCGTGGTTTCGCTTCCACCAGTGCCACTGGCCGGGGGATTGGCCGGGGGGTTAGCCGGGGGAGTGGCATCGGCTGGGGGAGCGGCATTGGCTGCCGGGGTGCCACTGGCCGGAGGGTTAGCATCGGCTGCGGGAGCTTCACCGGAGGGTTTTCGATTGACCCATTTATCGGCCCTGCCGTCACCATCAGTGTCATAGCCATAAGTCGTCTCGCCAGAGGCCGTCTGCTCCTGCCACTCGTCGGCATTGCCATCATGATTGTTGTCAATACCCCAAACCCCTTGGCCAGAGGCATCGGCCTCAAGCCATTTGTCGCCCTTGCCGTCACCATCAGTATCATAGGCCCAATTTATCCCGCCATCGGCCATCTGAGTGCCCCATGTGTCGGCATTCCCGTTTTTATCACTATCTTCGGCCCAACTCGTCACCTGACCTGGGGGATTAGCACTGGCCGGGGGATTGCCATTGGCCGGGGGATTGCCATTGGCCGGGGGATTGCCATTGGCCGGGGGAT
>DAIDMR010000288.1 GCA_027448865.1 Vampirovibrio sp. | reverse complement strand
GACGCCCGAGGCAACATGACCACGGCCTTTGTGAATCAGTTGTTCAAAACCGCCAAGCCCGTGAATACCCAAATTTTGGATGATAAAGATCCTTCGGGTCTCAGTAAGTTTGCCCGGGTCGGCTTGCGCATGCTGGGGCACGATCTCTACGACGGTGAAATTAATGGTGACGTGGCCTTCCGCACCCTGTTAGCGCCCGATGCCAGCCATAACCGAGCCATATTCCAGGGCTCCAAGGATACGCCTGAGCAAATTGCCGCCAACAAGGATATGGTGCGCAAATGGGGTGAACTGGATCTGAAGGACGATGGCAAGGTGAACGGCAGTGCCTACATGAAACTGGTCGAGGATGTTTGGCCGACCACCGATCATGTCCCCATTCCCGGGTTCGCCAAAGACATCAAGACCAACAGCGCCAGCCTGAACGCCGCAGAAATGATGCGGGCCACGCCGAACGTGGAAACTCCCCAAGGTGTGACGGATTTTACCCAAAAGACGAACGTTTCAGCCAAAGAGTTGTTGAACTTCTCCCTGTGGGGGCATCGCATTCTGGATCGCTCGTTTAAAACCGAGGATCTGGCCAAAGACGCCTTGACCAACCCACGCTCCCTTGATTTTGGCTTAACTCAGTTCAATCCCGAAACCCGGGCATACATGACCAGTCTGTCCACGGACCCCAACGCCACTTCCACGGTTGGTATTGGAGTGCTGAACCTGCTGATCAAATTGTCCAACAACTTGCGGTAATTCATCGGTTTTTAAGCGCCTTAACTCCCTCGTCTCTGGATAGGCGGGGGAGTTGGGCCGTTCTTTACCATTTTCACATGGTTTTCAGAGGGTTGCTGGCCAGCGTCTTAAACACGTTGGCGACGCTGCTGACGCACTCGCAGCAGGGTTCTCCTCGATTGACTTCAATCGGCTGCCGCAGGTTGCTGCTCACCCGGCCCTTGCGTCCAGCTATAGATGACCGGCAGAACAATCAGGGTTAAGAACGTAGAGGTGAATACCCCGCCGATCACCACGGTGGCCAGTGGTTTTTGAACTTCCGCTCCCGCGCCCTGGGACAAAGCCATGGGCAGAAACCCTAAAATGGCCACCAACGCGGTCATCAGAACCGGCCTCAGTCTGGTTTCAGCGGCAAGTTGAATGGCCCGGGATAACGAATATCCCTCTTTCAGGTATTGATTGATGGTGGAAACCAGTACCAGCCCGTTTAGCACAGCCACCCCGAACAGGGCGATGAACCCGATAGAAGCGGGCACGTTCAGGTACATGCCTCTCAGCCACAGGGCGATGACACCCCCAATCAGGGCGAAGGGAACGTTCAGCATCACCAGCAGGGAATGGCGAACCGAGGAAAAGGTGGCCATCAACAGCAGGAAAATCACCACAATGGACAATGGCACCACCATCATCAGCTTTTGCATGGCCCGTTGCTGGTTTTCAAACTGGCCGCCCCACTCAATGTAATAACCCGGCGGCAGATGAACGGCTTCCTTGATTTTTTGCTGGCCCTCACGCACAAACGATCCGATATCACGGCCATCCACGTTGCACATGACCACAATACGGCGCTGGGCGGATTCCCGGTTGATGACCTCTAGCCCTTCCTCGGTCTGGATATTGGCCACCTGTCCCAACGGAACGCGCTGGCCGGTGCTGGTATCCAGCAGCAGGGACTGCAATAAAAGCGGATCGCTCTGGCTGCCCCCTGGAAACTTGACCCGCATGGTGAACCGCTTGCGCCCCTCCAGCACTTCGGATACAGGCTCTCCCAAAACAGCCGTGCCTACCAGCGCTTTCATGTCAGCAATCTGAACGCCATAACGAGCCATTTTAACCCGATCCGGTGTGATGACAATTTGAGAACTGCCTTCCAGCTTTTCAGTCTGCAAGTCCCGCTGGCCTTTGACGGAGCGTATGACGCGTTCAATTTCGTGCGCCTTTTCTCTTAAAACTTTAAAATCCTCGCCAAACAGTTTAATGGCAATATCGGAGCGCACCCCGGAAACCAGCTCATCCACCCGCATGGCAATGGGCTGGGTGAAATTAAAATGGGTGCCCGGAATATCCCGATTCAGGCGACGGTCGATTTCGGCCATTAATTTTTCCTTGGTAATGCCCTGTCGCC
>DAIDMR010000287.1 GCA_027448865.1 Vampirovibrio sp. | reverse complement strand
AATCCAGTCCAGCAACGTCTGCAGGCAACCGGCCTCATCCAGCGCGCGACCCTCCTCCTGAGAAACGGTCTCCCGGACGGACTGCAGGGCCTCCCCCACCAGCGGGTCATCGGCGTGCTGACGCACAAAGTCCGGCAAGCGCCGGGCCGAGTAGGGAAACAACACCTTGTGGACAAAGTGGATATCGGTGGTGGTTCCTTCAATATCCAGCAGAACAAAGCGAACCAGAGAGGACTTTAGGGTTTGATCCATGGCTTGGGACATCTCCAGGCAACCAGTACAGGACGGGACAAGGGGTGTTTCAGGCGAACACGGCGCTCAGATAACGAGTCTCCACCCCGGAATCCGTATAGTGGGGAGTCCATCCGGCAGCGTCCGTAAACACCCGAATGGTCTTCACCTGCGGCACCGGCCCCAAATCAAACCAGTGCTTGACGTTGGCGGGTACCGATAACAAATCCCCACTGACGCATTTCACGCAGAACACCGGCTCATCCCCTTCCAGATTAAACCAGAAGTAGCCCTGGCCTTCCACAAAAAAGCGCACTTCATCCTCGGTGTGGGTATGCTCCCGCAAAAACTTGGCCCGAATCTCGGGTAGATTGGGCGTTTGCGGATGCACGGAAATCACATCGGCGGTTTGATAGCCGTGGGCAGCCATATACGGCCGCAAGGCGTGATCATAAGCGGCCAGAATCTCTTCCTGAGAGGCCTCTGGGGAAAATTCGCAGTTGGCGCTCCACTGCTCGAACACAATGCCCCGGGCGTTGAGATAGGCCTTAATCGCCTCAGCGTCCGGAATAATGGTGGCTCGCTCAGGAATAGTCAGGATAGCCATGCGACCTCAACTTTAAAACGCACTCAAACAAAAACTCGAACACTTCCACATGCCGCTTGGCCTGAGCCAGGGTGTTTCCCCAGGTGTACAAGCCATGGCCCGCCAGCAGAAATCCGAAAGCTGGCTTTTGCTGCCGCAACACCGGCTCAATCTGGCCCGCCAGAACGGTCATATCCTGATGATTCCCAAAAATGGGCAGCCACAGTTCAGTCTGGTGGGTGGATATGCCCTCCAGACCTTTCAGCACTTCAAAGTCTTTTAACAGAAGGCCCTGCTCGGCCTCGTACAACTTGGACAACACCGTTCCGTTGACCGAATGGGTGTGCAGCACCACCTGAGCAGCCGGGAACTGCTGATAGACCAGCGCGTGCAGGAGGGTTTCCGCGGAAGGGCGCAGATGGGCCTGCGCCGGGCGGATGACCTGACCACTTAAATCCACATCCAGAAAGTCTTGCGCCGTTAAGGTACCCTTATCCAGACCGGAAACTGAAATGGAAAATCCCGCCTGCCCATCAGGCAATCGACAGGAGAAGTTCGAGCTGGTGGCAGGCGTCCAGCCCCGGGCATGCAAAAAGTGAATGACGTCCGTCAGGTCCTCAAGGGGCGTTTTATGAGCGGGCTGTGGAGACAAGGGGGAAAGGGAACTAGACATGCGGGTTCAGACTTTGCTTGAGATGGGATAAAATAAACAGACTAGAATACGAATACTGTAGCAAAACGGGCCGCTTCGGTAAAGCCGCCGCCCGGTCGAAGCACCTCCCCAACGGCTGCCCCAACAGCTGCCCCAATAGTTCCCCAATAGTTCACTGATGCCGCCTGTCCCCTTATACAAGGCTTTTTTCATGTCTCCCGCTCCCATGTCCTCCATGCCCAAGGCCTCCGCTCCTGTGTCTGTCGCTCAACCTCGCTGGATTCCCTGGGTGTTATACCCCGCCGGTGATGGCATTGCCCAGTTGATCCTGGGTGAAGTCAGTATTACCCGGCTGCTGGCGCTGGCTCTGGTCGGCGGACTGGTCTATCAGGCGGAAACTCCGCGCTGGTTTCGCTGGCTGGATCAGTGGCGCCCGTCCCCCGCCATGGCCCAACAGTGGCCCTGGCGCTGGCTGACCCAATCCGCCCATCCCCATCAGGCGCAGTATCGGCTGAACTGGATTGGCCGCATGCTGGGTTCCATGAGTTTTTTTAGCCCCCCGTGGATCATGCGACACATGCTCATACTCAAGCTCTCCACCACTCCCTGGCACCAAATTGTGCTGGCCAGCGCCTTGCCGGATCTGTGGCTGGTGGCCTGCAAGTCATTTCTGACCAATTTGCCCATTTCCATTGTGGGTAACTACATTATTCAGGCCCGTTTGCCCTTACAGTACCGATTCTGGGGGAGTATCTGCATGTCTGGCATCATGGGCATCGCCTTCGCCCTGGCTTATCGGTTTTTCTAGTGAAACGCCCAGACCGGGCAACTTCGCCAGAGGCCATTCCACGGCTTGCCTTATGACACACCGTTTTACAAACGTATTGTGAAATGAACACTGACCCAAAATCAAAACGACTTCTCACCGAAATCGCACAAAATCAGTTTCATCGGCTTTAAAGCCTCCGTAACCGCATCACCTCCTTATCATCTCTTTATCACCTCTTTTTTTACCGATTATTTTGCCAACCCGCCACATTGGCTCTCTTCATTACTGGCTCTGTTCATTTAGAACCCACAAGGAAGTTAAACATCATGACGATTACGGGTATTTCATCCAGTCAGCAGACCACCCCAGCCTCTAAAGGGCTCGGTGTTCAAAAGTCACCTTTAAAGGTTTCATCCTCATCCCAAAAAGCAAACAGTGCGGCACTCAACCTGACGCAGCAGTTAGATCAACTCTCTCTCAGTGAAGTCAGAACGAAGTATCTGGGCCCGAACGGGCAATTACCCCCTGTCGCCAAAGCCGGGCAGAAATCGCTCCCCAACCCGACTCAGGATTTTAAAAAAAAGCTCCTGGGTGGTGAAAACCGCAGCTTGAAAAAGCAGACATCAGAACCAACTCAGGAACGGGACAAGCATTTAACCACGCTGAGGGCGATGGCTAACAAAAGTGATATCCAGCCCCAGGGCAAGCCAAAGCAGCCAATTGCTGAAGCCCTTGAGGAAGCTCTGAAATTCATTGCAGAAGAGAGACAACAGGTCGAGCCGGGCCAGAGCCCGCTACTGACCCCCACTAAAGAGAATTTAAAATGCACCATCGCCCTGAGAGACCTGTTGCAGGAGTCGGGAAAGCTCTCCTTTACCAAGCACGCATACGCCCGTACCCTGCTAAGGGGTGAGGCCATTACCTGTTTGAAAGCCAGTGAGGAATTTTTAAACAACGCCAAAGACTCAAAAACCTGTCTGGTTTTTGATCGTGGCCGCAATGAACTGGCCACACAGGAAAATGACGAGCCGATTCCTTACAATCAAGTGGTTCTGATGAGAGACAACAGCGCCACGAAGAAAAAAGTCCTGATTCCGCTGGCCCCCGACCCGAATCAACTCGTCGCCAAAAGTGTGATCGCCAAGCAAACTGTAAACCCCGGGAGATATGTGGTCGTCACGGATCACTTGAAAAAGCCCATTACAACCCTGAAACAGTATCAGGACGAACTCAAACACATCCAGAAGCTGTCAAGCTGCTCTAAAAAGTTGTTTCAGTAGGCGCCTCGGCTGGCCAGAACGGCGGGCAGGGTTTTCAACAGGATCTTGATGTCCGCAAGCAAGGTCCAGTTGATGACGTAGTTCATTTCCAGTTGGCACAGTTGCTCAAAGCTAAGGTTGGAGCGCCCCCCCACCTGCCAGGCGCCGGTCATCCCGGGAAACACCTGAAAACGCAGGGTGTAGGGTTCCTGAAAGAGTTCGCTTTCATCCTGCGGCAGCGGACGCGGCCCGACCAGACTCATTTCCCCCCGAATGACGTTCAGCAACTGGGGCAATTCATCCAGACTGAGCGCCCGCAGTACCTTGCCCACTTCGGTCACCCGGGGATCATTGGCCAGCTTGAACAGGCCGTTGGTCTGCTCGGTCTGCTGACGCAGGGCTGCCCGCTGGGCATCGGCATCCACGCACATGGTGCGGAATTTATACATGCCAAAGGGCTGGAAGTTCTTGCCGATGCGCTGACTTTTGTATAACACCGGCCCGGGCGAGGTGAACTTGACCAGTGCCGCAATCAGCAACAAGAGGGGAGCAATGGCCAGCAAGCCCAGACTGGCGGCCAGCACATCAAAGGCACGCTTCAAAAACTGCTGGGTCTGGTAGCCCCAGTGAACCGAGCGATTCAGGAACATCAGTTGCAGGCGCCAGACCGAATCGGAAAAAGTATGGAACCGGGGCTGGGTGGTGTTTGAGGAGTGGCCCTTGACGGCAGCAGAAGCGGGCCCGGTGACAGACGGAATGGCTGCGAAAGAAGAAGTACTCAATGGGCTGGACTCCCACGGTTGATTGAAGTAATTGGTGACCTGAGAAATGAGGAAGGGAACTACGGGAAAACGAGAGAAAAAAGCTAACGGGCACCGGGCCATCCAGACTGAAAAGTTCGTTGGCTTTAGAAGACTTTACCTTCAGCCCTGCTTTTATTATCTTGTTAAATATATGAAAAACAATTTAAAGTCCAGTTAAAAAACGGCCTTGCTTCACAATGTTAATGCACCCCGCGGGGCTCAACACAACGAATGGATAGCCATGAGAACGCCTTTGAAACTACCCATCCCCATGCTGCAAATAGTGCTGTTGGCCACAGCCGCCCTGACCTTAACCGTATTTTACCCGGCCCAAAGCCAAAGCCCCGACCCAACCACCCCTCGGCCACCGGCCGTGCATACCCAGTGGCCACTGCGGCAACTGTTGCGGGAAAGCTGGCAATTTTATAAAGGTCGCTTTTTGGTAGACGGCGCCCACGTGGTATCCAACACCTACGGCGGCACCATCAGCGAAGGGCAATCCTACGCCATGCTAAAAGCCTTGTGGATGAATGAACCAGCCACCTTCGACAAAGTCTGGCAGTGGACCAAACGCAACATGAAACGCCCGCACGATCATCTGCTGGCCTGGCGCTGGGGCGATGGAGAATTTGGGACCACCAAGGGCATTATGCAAACCGAGAACGCCACCGACGCTGATCAGGATATCGCCTACGCCCTGCTAAAAGCGGGTAAGCAATGGAATCGCCCCGACTACAGCCGGGACGGCCTGAATATAGTGAAAGACATGTGGCGCATCAACGTGGAGAAACTGGATGGGCGCTACTACCTCACCCCCGGCCCGTGGCCCGGCTTTAAAGAGGAATACCTGACCATCAACCCCTCTTATATGGCCCCCTATGTCTATCGGGAATTCGCCAAAGCCGATGTGGAAAACGCCGCCGGGTGGACGCAACTGGCCAATGAGGTGTATGACAATCTGGAAGCCTGCACCAATTTGACCGCCCCCAAGCTACCCCCCAACTGGTGCGCCGTCCGCTGGCAGAACGTGCCCGGCCAGCCCCGCATCATTTTTTCCGACAAGCAAGGCGAAGGCGCCAGAGACTTCAGTTACGACGCCTTTCGGGTTTACTGGCGCATGGCCATGGACGCCCAACTCAGCCCCTCGCCGTGGCGGGAACGGGCCTTGACCTACCTGAAAAACCATCCCTTTCTGTTGACCTACTGGCAGCAGCATAAAGTAATGCCTGAAGGGTTTACGGCGACCGGGAAACCCCGCGGCGAGGAGACTTCCGGCTTTGGCATGGGCCCCTTGCTGATTCTAAACCATGTGCGGCAGCCTGAGCGGGATGCCCTGCTGTATCAGCAAAGTCTGGGGAAGCACTACCATCCTGACGGCTACTGGTTTAACGATTACAACGACTTTCTGCACAGTGTGATCTGGTTGCATTTGTTCGCTTTAAGCCTGTCACAGCAACCGTAAATCACCATCTACCAAGAACTTCCATGAAAAATAAAGAAAAAGCAGCCACGTTCTGGCTGCTTTTTTGCAGAGGGCTGACTGACCGGCCTCATCAGGGATCACTCAGACACCCTACAACCTACGGAAGAATCCCCACCAAACCAAAATCTTTCTGCGTAAACACTGGCACAGGCCATAACCGTCATTTTCAGATGGCACTCTTTTTTGGGTATCTTTATTGTCTAATGTAACTTTATTGCATTTTAATTGCAATAATACTGCATTAATGCTAATCTTAAAATCAGTTCCACCCAATAATGCCCAGAAAGCAATGCCCTGCAAGGCAGTACTTTCCGATGCCTACAAAATCAACCCCAGGAGTTTACTCAATGCACTTTGATCCCCTTTTGAAAACCGCCCATGACAGCGGCGCCGAAGTCATGATCCAGCTCAGGGAACTCTGCTGTGATCCGTTTAAAGGCAAAATCACCACCCTCAACCCGGATGACTTTACCCTCTTTCACAGTGGTACGGACGGGGGCGTGCTGTGGTCTTTCCTGAAAAAGGATGTAGCCTTTTGCGGCTTGCTGGTAGAGCGTCCCGAAGATCCCTTTAAAAACTCTTGCCTGGAGGCCTTTCAGCCCACCGCCAATCTCACGACCCACCCGGGGGCCGATAACAACAACCGGGAAGCCTCGGACTGACCGCCTCACCGAAAATCTCCATCCATTGCCCAATCGAAACCCATTTCAACACGCACCATAAAGGAAAAATGATTCATGAACGCCAAACTATTCGTCCGTAACCTCAGCTGGTCTGTCACCGAACAGGATTTATATGACCTGTTTGGACAATCCGGCGAAGTACTGTCCGCCAAAATTCCCCTTCGCCGGGAAGATGGCAAGCCCCGTGGCTTTGCCTTTGTGGAAATGGCCAGCCTCTCCGACGGGCAGCAGGCCATTCAGCAACTTAACGGCTACTTCCTGCAAGGTCGGGATCTGGTGGTGGATTTTCAGGATGAAAACCGGGGCGCAGGTCACGGCGGATCGGGCGCCATCAGCAGTGGCAACAGCAAGAGCAATAAACTGTTCGTGCGCAGCCTTTCTTACAGCGCCACCGAACACGATTTGGAAAGCCTCTTCCAGCAAGTGGGGCAAGTGGTTTCCGTCAAAATCCCCACCGATCGGGACACCGGCGAACCCAAGGGGTTTGGCTTTGTGGAGATGGCCTCCGTGGATGAGGCGGAGCAGGCCATTCAATCGCTGAACCACACCAATCTGGGTGGCAAGTCCATTGTCATTGACTATCAGGACGCCAACCGCAGCAAGGGAAAATCCACCGGCTTTGGTAACCGTAACAGCGGCGGGGGCGGATACAATCGCAGCGGCTATGGCGGCCAGCGAGAGCGCTCCGATTACTCGTCGCGCTGGTAGAAAAACTCAGAAAAAAAGGGCAGCTCCCTTTCTAGCCCCATTTTTTAGGCTCTCAGACTGCACTTCATCAAAAACACCAGGCAGCACAAAACCGGCTACTGAAGCAGCGGCCACCTTGGGGTATGATAAAGGGGTCTGAGAGCCTTTACCCAGATGAGCCACTATACCGAACACGCCATTAGTATTTTAAAAGCGCAGGGATACCGCATTACCCGGCCCCGTAAACTGGTGCTGGAACTGCTGGATACAGCACCCACCGCCTTATCCGCCTACGAGATCAAAGACGCCCTAGACGCCGCAGGCGAAAAAGTGGATACGGTGAGTGTGTACCGAATTCTGGAATGCTTTGACCAGCAAGGACTGATCCATCGGGTCCTCAGTAGCGGCAAAGTCAAAAAATGCCTGCTGGACGATGAGTCTCACTGCCAGCGCCAGCAAACAGAGCATTGCCACCACTTGCTGATTTGCCAGCAATGTCAGGGCATTGAGGAAGTGCATTGCGCCGGGGTGGACGCGCTGGTTCAAACCTTGCAATCGCAGCTCAGCTTTCAGATCAAAGCCCACCATCTGGAATTTACCGGGCTGTGCCAGCGCTGCCAAACCGAGGAAAGTGAAGGCAAAGACTGAAGTCAGTCCATCGCCAAGAATAGGTTTATCAAGATGCGCTTATACTAAAATAAGCGTAAGCATTTGTGGCGAGGCTTTTGTGTGTTGAGCTTATCTTTTTCCAGTCGGGTGCGTCAGCAGTTTTTATCCAGCGTTTTGGTAGGCCTGCTTACCCTTGGCGCTGCTTCGGCCAGTTTTTCAGGCTGGGCGGAACCAACCACCACCCTGCAAGCCAGACCCTTTATTCACATCACCCTGCTGCAACTGAACGACGTTTACCAACTGGCCCCGGCCACCCCCGCCGAAGCCGGTGGCTTTGCCCGAATCGCCACCCTGCGCAAGCGCATTGCCGCCGAAAATCCGAACACCTTGCTCATCCTGGCAGGCGATACCCTGTCTCCATCCCCCGGTGGCAAGCTGTTTTACGGCAAGCAAATGGTGGATCTGTGGAATCAGGTGGGGCTGGATCTCGCGGCGCTGGGCAACCACGAGTTCGACTATGGCAACGACATTTTGCTCAAGCGCCTGCAAGAGTCGAAATTTCCCTGGCTGGCCGCCAATGTGGTGGACAAAAGCACCGGAAAACCCTTTGGCACGGTGCTTCCATCAGTCATTAAAGAAGTCAACGGGGTGAAAGTGGGATTCTTCGGACTCCTGACCCCCGATACCCAAAACGCCTCCAGCGCTGGCCCCAACGTAATTTTCAAAGACCCCACCTACACCGCTTGCGCCACCGTAAGCGCCTTGCGAAAGCAGGGCGCTGAAATTATCGTGGCCGTCACCCACCTGACCCTGGATGAGGACAAGCGGGTGGCCCAGAACATGAACCAGTCACTGGCCCTGATGATGGGCGGACACGAGCATTCCTTTCTGCAATCGGTGGCCGCCGGTATTCCCATTTACAAAGTGGGCTCCGATGCCCGCACCTTGGGCCGCTATGACTTATGGATCGACGCGGAAACCCACCGGCTTGCCAGCATGGATGTCAGCATGATCCCGGTGGATGCCAGTATTCCCGATGATCCCTCCGTGGCAGCCAGTGTGAACGCATACTTAACCCAGATTGAAGCGGGTCTGGGGGAAACCATCGGCCAAAGCACCGTTGCCCTGAACGCTTTACAGGCGGATAACCGCAGTCAGGAAACCAACCTGGGCAATTTGCTGGCCGATGCCTACCGAGCCCACTTCAAAACGGATGTGGCTCTGCTGAATGGGGGCTCCATCCGCTCCAACAAGGTGTATCCCGCCGGGCCCATCACCCGCAAGGATGTGGCCAACATTCTGCAATTCGCGGGCCCTGTACTCAAAGTGGAAGTGTCCGGAAAAGTGCTGAAACAGGCGTTGGAAAATGGGGTCAGCCGTCTGGGAGAGGAAGCCGGTCGGTTTCCGCAGATCTCCGGCATGCAATTCAGTTACGATCCCCAAAAGCCAGCCCAAAGCCGGGTGGTGTCCGTCAAAATCAACGGACAACCCTTGCAGGACGGAAAACTTTACACACTGGCCGTGCCCGGATACCTGGTACTCAAGGGCGGGGACGATTACAGCATGTTGAAGGGCCTAAAAATCCTAAACGATCCGCAGGAGGCGCCCAGTGATTCTGAGATTGTGCAAACCGCCATTCAGCAGGCCAAAACCATTGCCCCCAAGGTGGAAGGTCGCATTCAGGTGACAGGCAAGCCTAACAAGATTTAAGGCCACTCTGCTGATTAAGCCACAGAGACTATCCGAAAAGTTTTCAGATCGGCGTGGCTACAAGGCCCCCAAAATCAAGACAAGGACAGCGCAAGCAAGGCGCTTATACGCATAAGTAACGAAGCTGAGCAGCACACGAACGCAGGAGATGCCCGGAATGGAAGCATTTCGGATAGTCTCTTAGCGGGCTTTGGCCATCTGCTGCTTTTGCCAGGCAACCGCTTGTATCTGCTCCGCCTGGTGCTGCACCAATTGATTGATGGAACGCCTGGACAAGGGCCATGCACTGTTTTTACGAATGGCCAGGGAAAACTTTTTGAGCGGTGTATTCACCGGCAAAGGGTAATGTAGCCCATCCAGAGAGGCGAGACAGGTGGCGTCCCGACTGGCGGCGGTGATTTTACCATCGACGGAAAACTGCAACTCGGTGCCGGGGGAACACAGAACCCCGCCCACGGAGCTGAAATAATCCCGCAAATCCCGATACCAATGGTACCAGTTCACCGCATGGGTTTCGGCCTGTGCCGGGGCACCCAGCGCCATAACCAGGCCACAGGCCACTAAAAACAAGGTCAAATATTGTCGAGTCTTTCCCAGCTCACTCATTGGGGTCGTCCATCATATTGTGTCTATTGTACAAAATTGGGGGAGAAAATGGTTGAACCAATTGATTTAAATGGATTTAAATCGATGTGAATTCAGCCATTGGGTTTCCTTGAATTTCTGTTCTGTTCAGTAAATAAAAACAAAAGCCTACCGAGAGTTTATCCGGATTCTGGAATAAATCTCGTCCCGGCTGGCAGGGGGCCCCTGCCCGGAGCGTACCGGTAAAATGAGCGCGTCCAGACTGGTGTTGGCGGGTAAGGGAAAGCGGCGCCCCGTCACTGAAGCTATACAATTTGTATCAAAAGTTAACGCTTCCATTTTTCCAGATCGATAGAACTTGATGGGTGTTCCCAAACTGCAGCGCAAACCACCGGTTTGCCCAATGTATTCACGAGCGGACAAGTACCAGGCGTACCAGTTCACCACATCCCGCTCGGATTCAATAGCCTGTTGCAGGGTTTGCACCTTGCCGGTCAAAATTTTGGTAGGCGCATTGCTGACCGGCACTTCACCCGGCTGTTCCCCCTGCTTTTGCACGTGTGCCTCAAGCGGGGTCAGGGTCACGGGCTCCAGTTCCGGCTGAGTTTGAGATGTATCCACCAGCGGTTTAAAGAATGGCTCGGATTCCTGCCCTGTTCCCTCCATCAAAGGTTCCTCCGCCAGAGCGCCTTCCCACGCACACATCAACCATCCCAGGCAGAGCAAAAGGATCAGCCGGACGATTCCAAGCCTTTTCAGGCTGAGCAAGTGCTTTCCCCGGTACGATATCAAGTCAGCGGCCAGTTTCATTAGCGATGAGCCCCTTATTTCCCTATAAGATCTTACCAGCCCGGTACTTTTCAGCCCTCATACAAATATAGGATTTTGGGTTTACACCGCATGGATGATGAAGCAAGTATATTTATTTTATATATTTAAGGTATCCAATAGGCTGTCTTCCTCAACTACTCAACAAATGCTCATTCATTACACCCCTGGCCTTCATCGGCGAGGGGTTATTTTTTGGTGAAGAGTGCCCAAGAGACTGTCGGGTAAGATTCCATCCCGGATAGGCTCTAAAGGGCGCTGCGGGTATTGGCGTAAGACAGGGCCCGCTCAAACAATCCTGACTTCAGCAGGCTCTCAACGGTCACAGTCGTGGGAGCTTTCCACCAGGACAGTTCCTTGCCTCGAACTTGCGGGTGCCAGCCCGCGAATAAACGGGTGAGGGGATCAAGCGCCAAAGGCTCCGCGCGGTAATTTCGCTGGATCTCCCGCAACAAAAAGACCGGATCTTCGGTGTTATGATGGGCGGCCAGCACGTTCAGCAATACCCACTTGTTGCAATTCAGGCTATCGGGTCCGTGCGGCGGGGACAGCAGGTTGTACTGACGGGTAAAGGCCAAGCGTTGAAAGCCTCCGTTCAGCAGCAGGGTTTCCATGCGCTGCTGAATTTCTGCAGAGGGAATCAGCAACAGGGCCGCCGGATCATAGCCCCCCTGCTGATAGAAAAAATCAACGGGCTTCGTCCATAAAACCCGGCAGTGTGGCTTGCCTGTGGCTTTGTAATCCACCAGATTGTAAATTTTCCAGCACCCATCCAGCGGATCACGCCACACGATGCCCGAATGCAGCATGCCGGTCGGATCATGCTGGCGATGTTGTCGCCCCCCCTGACGAGTCACTACCGCCAACCGGATATTTTCCCGCTCCAGAACCTGCCCCATCCACTGCGACAGCCGGGAGGCCACCAGAACCTTGCGAGGTCGTTCCAGTCGCACCGGCTCCTGCGGCGGCTGATGCAAGCGAGCGGTCAATAATGTCAAGGCTCTCAGCACGGAGGGAACCGATGACTCCTCTCCGGAAAATGTATCCCCAGAAAATGCCTCCAGGACTTGAGCCTTGGAAGCGGGAGACGGAAAGCCTTGCAGGGCCTCGTCTAAAAGCGTATTCAGCAGAAACGTGTCCTGCAAAAGTCCTTGCGACAAACGCCCTTCCTGCAATTCAAGTTCCGGGACGCTTCCCCCAGTATGCCCACCAGCCAGATACGCAGCATCCGATGCCAGACCCGACGCCCGTTTGCCCCCACCCATGCCAAACCTCAGCGGTGAGGAAACCAGCCACACCCCGGAAAGGAACCGAGCGGGCCCTTTCGTCTGACTCTTCGGGGCACTCAGCAAAGGCTCCCTGCCCAAACCAGCCACTATGCGCATGTGTCGTTTTCCTTGGTTCGCCGCCCCCAAAGAAAGGTCGGCCTCAAAACCCACCGGTCAGTCCACGAATGCACTGACACTCCTGTTTGATACAAACGTAACATAAAAATCGTCCGAGTCCCAAAGCCATCCCCGCCGACAGGAGTCCCGCCAGAGGAGACCGCTTTGTGACCGCTCTGGTTGACAGTTCTGGCTGACATATTGTGGTTGGCTTGACCGGGTGAATTTCCTATAATAGGCTCGGCAAGGCCGTTCCATGAATCTACGGAGAATGACCATGAAAAAAAGCGCGTTTCTCGTTGCCAGTCTGGTTCTGTTGGCATTGGGCCTGGTTCAGGCCGGAGCTTACTACGAGCCCTATCTGCGCTTTTTTATTCACGTTAAAAAAGCCAAAAAATGCAAGGAAGGCGCTTTATGTGCCACCCCGGCCCAGCCCCCTCAGTCCATCCGGGTGTCCAACAGCTCTCCCTACCGTTACCGATGCACGGGCCAGGTCAAAGTCACCGTGGATGACGGCGAAAAAACAGTCAATGAGACTATTCGCATCGATGAGTTCATTCAGCCCCACGCCAGTTCCTTTGTGATTCGTCAGTACAGCAGCGCACATAAGCTGAGTGAGCTAAAAACCAGTGGTATTGATTGTACCGCCATTGAGCCCGCAGCCTTCTCGCATTAGCAAAAAGCCCCACAAAATGGTTGCTGCGCTTATCACCAATGCAGATAAGTAAACGTCCATTGGCAACCCCTCCCAG
>DAIDMR010000286.1 GCA_027448865.1 Vampirovibrio sp. | reverse complement strand
GGGGTGTTACTCATAACAATGCGGGTGACCGGGCTTTCATGGATGGCCCCAAAGGGTCAAATTGTGCTATCGTTTTGATTATAGGCAAATCCAGCGCCAACGGAAAGCCCGAGGCCATTGCCAAGAGAGTTGGTAGATAGCCAGCCAATCGAGCCGTATTGAGTGGAAATAGCGAGCGTGTGCGCATGGAATCGGTCTTAATCGCCATTGGGGGAAACGCCCTCTACGACAAACAAAGCGGGGATAATCTCAACCCCAAAATGGTGCAAGCGGTTTGTCAAAAAATTGTGCGGGTGTATCAAAGCGGCTATTTACCGGTCATCACCTTTGGTAACGGCCCCCAGGTGGGCAACCTGCTGGATATGGCGGAAACCTCCGCCCGACTGTTTGAAAACCCGGTGACTTTAGACACTTGCGTGTCCTGGACACAGGGTGAGATTGGCTACTGGCCGCCCGAGAGACTCCGGGGCAGAGGGCCAGACACTGAAACAGGCCGATTTTGAAGGCGCTTTTCACGTCCAGTTCATCCAGAGAGGTGATGACTTGCTGGAAACGCAGCCGCTCAATGACAATCAGCACGACTCCGCCCAGAGCCAGAGCCCAGGACACGGTGAGTGGGTTAAACAGGTGGCTTTTAATGGTATGCTCCAGCAATTTTCCCAGCACCAGAATGGGCAATGAGGTCACCGCCAGCATCAGCCAGCCTTGTATTCCTCGGAATCCGCCACCCGGTGTTTTAAAATCGAACAGGCAGGCAAAACGATGTCGATACAGAACCACCACGGCCAAAATGGCCCCCAACTGGATGAATACCTCAAAGGCGTTGACCACCTCGCCCTGAATGCCCAGCAGGTAGCTGGTTAAAATCATGTGGCCCGTGGAAGAAATGGGCAGAAACTCGGTGACCCCTTCCACAATGCCTAAAATCAGGCTATGAATCAGTTCCATGCGCTCGATCCTTTAACAATTCAACTCAGCCATCAACGGATTCTCGCTTTACATGCCCGCGTGAATTTCAGTGCCCGCCTGTCCGGCCAGGGCTTCCACGGTTTTTTCCAGGCTGGTAATAAAGGCCCGCTTTCCACCGTGTTTGACGTAATCAATCATGGCCGCCACTTTGGGCCCCATGCTGCCCGCCCCAAAATGTCCTTCCGCGTAGTAGCGTTCGGCTTCCGCCAGGGATAAGCGACGCAGGGCCTGCTGATCGGGCTGGCCGAAGTTGAGATAGACATTCTCCACCTCGGTGCAGATGATCAGGTTCTCAATTTGTAAGGTCTTGGCCAGCAAGCAGGAGGTGAAGTCCTTGTCGATGACCGCTTCGATGCCTTGCAGAACACCCTCTTTCCGGTACACCGGAATCCCTCCGCCGCCGCAGCACAATACAATAGCCTGCTGGGCAATCAGGGCCTGAATGGGGTCGGCTTCCAGAATGCGCAAGGGCCGGGGTGAGGGAACCATGCGTCGATAGCCCCGGTTGGCGTCCGGGCCGATGATCCAGCCTCGTTCATCATAGAGACGCTGGGCTTCATCGGCGCTAATGAAGCGACCCACCGGCTTGGTGGGCTTCTGGAAGGCCGGATCAGCCGGATCGACTTCCACCAGGGTGTTCACGGCCATAATGGGCGTTTCGATCCCCTGAGACAGCAGTTGCCTGTTCAGCTCCCGGGTCAGCCAGTAGCCAATCTCACCCTGTGTCCAGGACACGCAAGTGTCTAAAGTCACCGGGTTT
>DAIDMR010000285.1 GCA_027448865.1 Vampirovibrio sp. | reverse complement strand
AAGGTGTACTTGCCATGAACCGCTGTCAATCTGGCGTCGCGCCGCTGGGAGAGAAAATGTTTGTAGAGGGCTGCGCGTTTGTCTGCTGAAAAAATGGTACATTGGACTCAGAAGACACGTTTAATCCGGAGCCAAATGGACGCTATTCCCCAAAAAATCTATGAGCTGATGGGGATGATTGAGGCCAGAGACAGTCACGGGGTCGAACACCGTTTGCGGGCCATCTCATCGCTGGGTGATTTGTTGCTGAAAGAGCCCATGGAAGCGGGGGTGTTGTGCTTGCTGGAGTGTGTGCGCCAAGAGACAGAAGTGCGCATTATCATTCAGGCCATGAGTGTGCTGAGTCGCATTAAGGCGGAAGATGCCGTCCCTGTTTTGATCGATGCCTTATTGGCCACGCACATACAGATTTATGACCAGACCGGCTCTCCGAACTTTGCCAAGAGCGATGATAGCATGCGTTTGCGTTGTAGCGCCGCCCAGGCATTGGGAAAAATCGGGGATAACCGGGCCATTATTCCCCTGATGAGCGTATTAAACAACCGGGAAGAGAATTACCGGCTGCGTTTGGCCGTGGCTGAAAGTTTGGGGCGTTTGGGCGATGAGTATGCCGTAAAGCCCCTGATTGACATCTTGTCCGATGATCGGGAAAAGTCTGTGTATCTCAAGGAGTCCGCGGTGAAGGCCCTGGGCATGCTGGGAGACATTCGGGCCATTGAGCCGTTGATTGATGTACTGGAATCCAAGCGGGGCATACGCGACAAGTTTAATTTCCTGAAGGAGCAGATTATCGAGGCGGTGGGTCGTATCGGCCAGCCACACTCTAAAGCCAACCTCAGCTTGTTAAAGGCCCTGAAGGATGAAGCATCGTCCATCCGCCTGGCCGCTGTGGAAGCGCTGGGGCAAATTGGGGATGAGGACAGTATTGAACCGCTCAAGCAGTGTGTTTTGGATGAGAATGATGAGGTGGCCAAAGCCGCCGTGTACGCCTTGTATAAACTGGCTGGAGAGGCGGTTATTCGGGATCTGCTGAGTCAGGAGAATTTACCGCGCTTTTTACGGGAAGAGATGGAAGGGTATATTCCCTAGAGCCTTTGTTCGGAAGATTCTTCACTTAATCTTTTGTGCTTTCCGGGTTTGAGAGCGTCTGGTTGATTTTGGGCATGTGTGGCTGGATGGAGTGTGCTATGTTTCAAGCATTATTTCCATACCCAGCGAGGTTTTTTGTATGCCTGCATCTCCTGCTTTGTCTGCTTCTGGCAGTTCGGTTGTTCTGCTGTCTGGTGGCTTGGACTCCACCGTGGCGCTGGCCGATGTGTTATCCCGGCAGCCGGTGGCCTGTGTATTGACCTTTGATTATGGTCAGCGGGCCGCAGCCCGGGAACTAAAAGCGACTCGGGCCATTGCCCGGCATTACGGGCTGACCCATCATATTATCCCTTTGCCCTGGTTATCGGATTTGTTGCCCAAAGCCCTGACCCCCAAGCAGGTGTTACAGGACAAGGGATTGTCGTTGGCCACACCCACCACGGAAGCCGAGTTGTTTGATGTGAACCGGGTGTGGGTGCCCAACCGAAATGGCTTGTTTTTGAATATTGCCGCTTGTTATGCGGAAGCATTCAATGCGGATTCGGTTGTTTTTGGAGCCAATGCTGAAGAGGGCGTTGATTTTCCGGACAATACCGAAGCGTTTCGCCAAAAAATGAGCGAGGTGTTTGCCTTTTCCACGTTAAATGGGGTGCAGGTGCGGGCCCCATTGGTTCATCTGAATAAAACTGAAATCATTGAACGGGGGCTGGCCCTCAAGGTTCCGTTTGAATGGGTGTGGAGTTGCTACGAGGATGCTGAAGTTCAGTGTGGGCAGTGTCCCTCCTGTATTCGGGTACAAAATGCCCAACGCCAATTGCAAGCCCAGACCGGCAAAGCAGCGGGTTTGGCTTTTCAGAAAAATTAGTTAAGCCGAGCGGGCCACGCTGGCATTCCGTTGGTAGGCCACTTCCCCGTTGATAAAGGTGGTTTCCACTTCCAGTGTGTCTTTGTTCCAAAGCACCATGTCGGCCAAACAACCCGGCTCCAGCCTGCCGATGCTGTCTTCTTTTAAAAACTGGGCCACATTGAAAGAGGCCATTTGAACAGCGCTGCCAAAGTCGCACAGTTGCCAGTTGACCATATTTTTTAGGCAATCATTCACCAGCTTGCCGCTTCCGGCCAAGCCCCCTTCCTGATTGATGACCTGATTACCACGCACGGTCACGGTCTGCTGGGAGAAATTGCCACGGCTGCCATCGCTGAGCCCGGCCAGAGGGCTGGCGTCGCTGGTTAACAAAATCCGGTTTTGAGGTTTTGACTTTAAAATCATCTGGATGGCCGCCGGGTGAACATGGGCCCCATCACTGATAAATTGCACGAAGGCGTTATCCTCACACAAGGCTGCCGCGATAATGCCCGGCTCCCGGTGATGGAAGGGGCGCATGGCGTTGTATAGATGGGTAACGCTGCTGGCCCCTTGCTGAAAGGCTTGCATGGCCTGGGCATGGGTGGCGTTGCTGTGCCCAATGGAGACCTGAATCCCCCGCTGGCTTAATTCCCGGATAAAGTCCAGGTTATTGCCCACCTCCGGGGCCAGCGTAATCATTTTGGTGTGCGGGGATAACAAAATGTTTAAATCATCGGCGGTGGCCGGTCGAACGTCCCCCTGAGGGTGAGTTCCCCGGAAAGCGGGATTGATGAAGGGCCCCTCCATATGAAGGCCCAGCGGGCGGCAATGAAAGGGGTTTTTGTGATGAATGACTTCTTCAAGGGTGTGGACGGCGGCCACCATATCGGTCAGGGCGCCGGTAATGACCGTAAATACAACACTGGTAATGCCAAAGGCGGGTAGTTGGGTCAATAGCGTCTGCACTTCACGAATGCTGGTCTGGTTTAAATTGCAGCCCAAGGCGCCATTGAAGTGAAGTTCCACCAGGCCGGGAGTCAGGTAGCAGCCTGACCCGGAGAAGACCTCCACGTTTTCCTGATTCAGCAACAGGGAACCAGGAACCTCCTGGCTGATGCTGCGAATCCGGTTGCCCTCTATCAGCTGTGAACCTTGACAACCCCGGAGCAATCTGAACAAAACAGGCTTAATTGTCAGAAAAACTGTTAGAATACCCTCTATG
>DAIDMR010000284.1 GCA_027448865.1 Vampirovibrio sp. | reverse complement strand
TCTTATTATTCCACGCTTTGGCGGATTGGAATCCTTTGGTTACAATAGAAGTCTGTCGCTAAAAACGGTTACCGATAGAGAGATACAGGAAAGCGCTTTGCCCATGCCCACCATCACCCGCCGGACGGGCCCTTTGGCCCTGACCCTGTCCCTGATCAGTCTGTTCAGCCTCACTGGGCTCCCCGTCCTGACGCAGGGTGTCTTCAATCAGGCCGTGGCCCAGCCGGAAGCGCCCAGCTTCCTCAACCCGGCACGACCCAAAACCCAGTATACATACCGCTTTCCCTATACCGCCGTCGATCCCGACGCGCTGAGCCAACCCGCGAACAAAGGTATTCCCGGCTTTCGGGGCGAAAACCAGCTGATGATTTACACCCCGGCATCTGGCCCGCAAACCGGTACCAATCAGGCCGGATGGGAAGCGGTGGTGGAAAATGGGGTCATTGTTCGGCTCAATGCCGGGAATAGCTCCATTCCGGCCAACGGCTTTGTCATCAGCGGGCACGGTTCAGCGGCCCAATGGTTGACCCGCTTTGGCAAGGTGGGCTCCCTGGCCAGTTGGAGTCCTGAAACCGGCCAATTGACCCTGCAATTCACCCCGGCCACTTATTTAAACGAAGTGGACGCCGCTTTAAAAGCGGCCACGGCCAAGCCCGGCGCTTCCGCCGCCTACCCGGAGCATCTGGCCCAGGCCCAAGGCTGCCGGGCGGAATTATTGGCCCTGCAAAACGGTCCGGTCACGGAAGCCATGGCCAACACGGCCCAGCGCTGCGTGCATGCGGCCAACGTGGCGTATTACAATACCATTCCCGCGGAAGCCGGCGCTTTCCGGGGCACCTGGATTCGGCCAGAGGGTAACGATCCCCGGCAAGTCCGGCAGGCCGTGGCCGCCCTGAAGCGGGCCAACATCCAGCAGGTGTTTGTGGAAACCTACTATCAGGGCAAAACCATTTATCCCAGCAAGGTGATGGCCGCTTACGGGCTGGCCGAGCAACACCCCCGTTACCGGGGCGGTGACCCGTTGAAGTTGTGGATTGAGGAAGCCCACCAACAGGGGCTGAAGGTGCATGTGTGGGCCCAGGTCTTTTTCGCTGGAAACCAAAAGGAAAACAGCGAGCAGTTCGGCCCCATCCTGAGCCGCTACCCGGAGTGGCGCAACATCCAGCGCCCCCACTGGCAGACGCCCACCCCGGTCATTTCCAATATCGAGCCGGGACACTACTTTCTGGACCCGGCCAACCCGGACGTGCGCCAGTTTTTAAATAAGCTGTTGATGGAGATGGTCAGCGAGTACGACGCCGACGGGCTGAATCTGGATTATATCCGCTATCCGGCCAGCGCGGCGGTCAGCAAGCCCAACTATCTGGGCACCACCTGGGGGTATACAACAGTGGCCCGTCAGCGCTTTCAGGCCGAGATTAACGCCGAACGCACCGCTGCCGAGGCTCAACGGGTAGAGCTCCTGAAACAGGCGGGCAAGCCTGTTCCCAAAAGCACGGTGAATCCCACCCTGCCGTCTGCCGATCCGGTGACTTTCACACCCGAGCATCCCCTGTGGAGCCGCTGGGTCAGCTGGCGCAAGGAGCAAGTGTCCAGCTTTGTGAAAAGTATTTCGCAGCAAGCCCGTGCCCTGAAGCCCCATTTGCTGGTGTCGGCAGTGGTATTTCCCAGCCACGACCCCACCTATGCCCTGAAATTGCAGGATTACCCCCGCTGGGCCAGGGAGGGGGACATTCAGGCCCTCACTCCCATTGGGCTGTCCACCGATTTGGGGCGCATGCGCTTGCAGTGCGACCAACTCAAGGAGCAAGTGCAAGGCAAAATCCCGGTCTACGTGGGTATTTTTTCCCTGTACAACCGCACCGGCCCCATTAGCCTGGTGGAGGAGATCGACACGGTACGCCAAGCCGGACTGGGTGGCGTGGTGCTGTTTGACGGGGCCCGCCTGAGCGCTCCTTACGAGGAAGCCTTGCTGGAAGGCCCCTTTCGGATTTCGCCCTAGCCCACACTCCGGTTGTTGACGCTCAAGGGACGGTAATCTCAAACGCCCCATGGGTTTGGCGGGTGAATAAATCCGTCTGTACAATGGCCTCCAGATTCAGTGGGCCGTACAGGTGCGGGTACGGCTCCCCATTGGTGGAGGGCTCCCAGCGGGGGTAATCCTGCAATTTCAGGGCATAGGTGGGGTCGTGGCTGGGAAATACCACTGCCGACACCAGCAAATGGGGCTTCAGGGCACGGGCTTGCTGCGAAATACTTTTCACAA
>DAIDMR010000283.1 GCA_027448865.1 Vampirovibrio sp. | reverse complement strand
GGCATTAACAGAATTTACAAATCCCTCAAAGCCGCTTTAGGCCCACGGATTATCAATTTTTTACAGGAGAAAAACAAAGGGAGGTCAAAAAATTTGTAGGCAACCCGAGGATCTCTGCTATAATCATAGGGCGTGGATGATATCAGTCTTATGGAAAGTATTTGTTTTACGGACAGGGCTTGAGTGCGATTACTTTCCTCGGCGTTTTCTCCAATGATAGAGGCACATAGAGAAAAGCAGATAGAGAGTACCCAGGGTGAGTATGGCTTATACCAATCGTCAATTTGCTTACACGGAGGTTGCCTATCCCGAGCTACAACCCGTCATCGAGCGGCAAGTAAAGCGGCAACCGGTCAGAAAATCGCAATACAAAAAAAGAACAACCCGGTTTGAGTACCTGTTGTATCTGACCATTAACGCTGCGCTGATTTTTGGGGTGGTGCAATGTGCCAGAACCCTGATTACAGCCACTTTCAATTTATCGCAACTGGCCAACAGCCAGGCCTCTGTACAAACTTTTTTCAATCAAACCAAAGTGGAAAACAAGATTTTAAACGACAAGATCCGTGTTTATTCCTCGCCCTCTGGCATTGAAGAACTGGCCCGAAACTATCTAAACATGGTGGGTGAAAACGAGCTCCCGGTTCGTTTTCAGTAAAACTTTTCCAACAACTTCCTTTCCAAGGACTCTCTATCAAAAGGCATCCACTTTGCGGGATGCCTTTTTGTATGACGGGGCACGGGGCAATTCCCCTTCTAGTGGTTTCAGAAGACCCACCTAAAGTTTTGTAAACTCTGTGCTGCACCTGGCGGCACAGAATTAAATTGAGGCGTGTTAATGGCCTTAACTTATCACTCTCTCCCACCCTGAACAAAGCCAGGTTTTTCCGTGGTTTCATCCCTTTCAAATATACCCAACCCACCCCCCCAACCGTTTATCCCCCCATCGCCACCGGGGGATGGCTCAGCCCATGCTCTCCTCCAAAGGCCTGCCATACCAGCACCGCCTCGCGTGGCATCCGCCCGTCCCCATCCACTGGCCCAACCCGATCTGAGGCCAGTCTCTCCCCAGTTTGGGGCAAGCAGCGCAAAGCCTACCCAGTCACCCAAACCGCTGTTTCGGGACCAACTCTGGCACGCCTTCAAGGAAGGGGCCTGGAAATCCTACCGGCTTTTAGAGGAAGCGGTAAACTCGCTGGTGGCCGTGGGATGCCGGATGGCCCTGATGAGTACCTTTGTGTTTGGCAAAATGCCCAAAGTGATCTACGACTTCATCGAACGCCAGACCTTTTACGCCCCCATCAAAAGTTGCTCCCTGGAGTTGCTGGATGATGATGCCTTGGCCGATAAAATTATTAAATGCCCCATCCCCTTAAAAACGGACGGTGGAAAACGCATTGATATTTCCGCCTGGTATATTCCCGAGGAACCCGGCAGCAACAAGCCCACCATCGTCTTCAGCCACGGACGGCACAGCAACATCAGCAACCTCAAGCATTACCTAAAAGTGTTCAGCGATCAGGGCTATGGTGTTTTGGCTTACGATTACCCCGGCTTTGGCAACAGCGAGGGCAAAGTCACCCTAGAAAACTGCTACAAGTCCGGTGTGGAAGTGTGCAAGTTTTTAAGCAAGCACAAGAAGATCCCACTTGAACAGCAAATTCTGCTCGGCTACTCACTGGGCACCCACATTACCGCTCACATGGCAGCCACCATTGCCCAAAACGCCAACAACGAATTTGAGGGCAAAAAGCCCAAATGCGTGGTGCTGCTCAACAGCTTCCCCAAACTGAGCGATGGGGTCACCTATCAGAAAAATAAAATCGCCGATCGCCTGTTTTTATTGCCCAAGCCGGTGGCCTTAAAAATCATCAATAAATTTTTTGACACCCGCAAGATGCGGGTGGATCTGAATACCCAGGCCAAACTGGAAGAGTCCGCCCGGTTTAAAAAGCTCAATACGCTCATCATCAGCGGAGACGCCGACCGGGAACTGGATTACCGGGATGCCCGGAGAATGGCCACCAC
>DAIDMR010000282.1 GCA_027448865.1 Vampirovibrio sp. | reverse complement strand
TTTTTGAAGAGATGTTCTGGCGGGGCATTATCTATCAGGAGTTGAAAGACTACACCACGCCCATCAAAGCCAACTTGATTTCCTCCTTCTTTTTTGGGGCCTGGCACTGGGTGGTATTACAAGCGTACTGCACTCCCCTTTGGGCCTTTTGGCTGACGGTGGCCGTAATGCTGGGCGGTATTTTGTTCGCCTACACCTACGAGAAAAGCGGGACACTGGCCTCTGCGGTAATGCTGCATGCCACCGGGGCGGATTTGCCCATGGTTTATGTGGTGTATAGCTGCATTACCCAGGCTGGCCAGTGGATGCATCAAAATCCGTTCATGTGAGATCCTCCAAAAATTAAATTTTATAAAGCAAACCCTCAACTTTTCCGCGGGCCTGCCGAAGTCATTAATAGAAAAAAATCACCGGCTACCATCCGTTTTCCACACAGTTCTTACGGTCAATCATCCAGGCCAATCAACGGATAGAGGGTTTCTGTTTGTTCGTAAAAGTTCCATTGAATGAACTGTCTGGCGTAAACACGCTGGAATTTGACCTGTACACCCTGACCGGTGAACGGTTATACCCCGCTGGCACCGTGCTAACGGACGATTTACGGGGACATCTTAAAGTAGCAAGCCTATATAGAAACAGCCAGGATCTCCCCAGGGCCGCAGCCCCGGAACAGGCCGACATTCCGGGTTTAGACCATTTTAACCACGAGGGACACATCTTTGAATTCGCGGCGGGCTTGACCCCGGCGGAAGCACAGGACGCGCAACAGGAAAACACGAGTGAGCCTTTGTTGAGTGAGGACATGACCCAGGCCTTTCTGGGGTCGATTGGATACTTCTGGCAGCGTTTGCAGAAGGGGGCTACCCCCGATATTGCCCTGTGCGAAGTGGCCCGGGACAAGCTGATTGCCGAGGTCACCTCTCAGGTGGATCAGATTCAGTACCTCAGTCAGGTGCGGGTGCGGGATGAGTACACTTACTCCCACATACTGGATGTGACCGCCCTGAGCATCGCTCTGGCCATCCGGGCCGGATTCAGCAAGGCGGAAATCAAGGAAATTGCCCTGTCCGCCATCCTGCATGATTTGGGCAAGCTGATGATTCCCCGGAATATTATGTTTAAAACCGGTCGCCTGAGCGAAAAAGAGTTTGAGGTGATGCAACTGCACCCTGGCCTGGGCTATAAGGTCATTAAAGAAGTGCTGCGCTTGCCAGAGCCCATTGCCCTGCCCGCCCTGCAACACCAGGAAATGTACGGCGGGGGCGGGTATCCGCAAGGACTCAGGGGCGATGAGATTCATCCCTATTCGCATCTGGTTAAAATCACCGATGTGTACGACGCCCTGACCTCCAAGCGCCCCTACAAGGAGTCCATCCCCAGCAGCAAGGCCATTAAAATCATGCTGTCGGAAGGAGAAAAAAGCTTCCACCCCGAACTGCTGGCCCAGTTCGTACAACTCAGCAACTTTAAGGACTTCAGTCAGGACAGCCTGCCCCGACAGTGGGAAATGGCCTCTTGAGCATGTCCGCTGCCACCTCCTGAATACAGAGGACGCCGGGCAGCCTACGGCAAGCTATGATGACGTTGCCCAGTTCTCTGTACTGGAGCGCCGGAAAACGATCGATTGACCGAGGGAGCGTAAGCCCGTGACACAACCCGGCTGGGAGGCCATACTCGGTGTCCCCAAACCCGCTGGCTGCAACTTGAAAGCGGCTTGCTGCTCGGTAGCCGTGCCCAGCGTGCCGGTGTGGGAACTCTTCCAAAAGGCAGCCCAGGGCGATGAAACCAGCAGGGACTTTCTCAGCGTGTTTGTGCCCCATGCCAGCCATCAGGCGGCCCGGGCCTTTTACCCGGAAGATCCATCGCATATTGACCGGGTGCTGGCCATGGTGACACAGCAAAAAACCAGGGCCGCCATGCAGGCCCAACAAGTGGTCTTCTACCATTGCCGAAATCTGGGCGCAGACAGGCGATGCCAGATTTACGAGGATCGTCCCGCTTTTTGCCGGGACTACCCGGCCAGCCCCATGGCCTTGCTGGTGAAAGGCTGCGGCTACCAAAGCTGGGTAGCGGCCTGCAAAACCAGACTGGCCGAACTGGGTTACGAGATTGTGGGGGAAGCGCCAGAAGTGGTTGCGGCGGACAAATAACCCCAAAAAGTCATGCCCGGCGTATTTTCTCGTCCGTTCGGGACTAATGGGCCTTCTGAATCCACAGCTTCTGCAAGCCGTCCTCCAAAGCGTCCTCTCGCAGGATGGTATGACCCTCCTGACGAATGCTGTTGGGAATATTCAGCGAGGATTGACTATCCGCCAGAATCCACACTTCCAGCACCTCTCCCGGGGATAGCTTTTCCAGCGCCAGCCGCGTTTTCACAAAGTTCAGCGGGCACTTGGTGGTTCTTAAATCCAGGGTTTGCACCGGGGTGGGCGCCGTCATCAACAGGGTTCTCCGTTCAGTGTGAAAGGGCAGACGCCTTCCATCTTAGTACCATCCCGTTCGGAACAC
>DAIDMR010000281.1 GCA_027448865.1 Vampirovibrio sp. | reverse complement strand
CCCAATCCCAGTCCCTGCCCGCTGCTTCTTCGCTCCCGGGTGGCCCCCCGGCGGATGAGGACATGCCGCCCATGGACATGGGGGAGCCTCCGCCCTTTTTGGATGAGGATGGACCTGATCTGGCCCCGGTTTCCCAACGCTCCCCGGCCACCGAAGCGCTTAATTTGGCGGGTGATCCGGATTTGAGCGAGGCCAAAAAGCATGCCGTGGAGTTACTACAAGGGCGCATTCTGGAGTAAGGGCCCGACGTAACCGCCCAGAGAAGCCATATGGCTGTCCTTGGGGATCTGCTGGGGGCGTGCGTCCCGCTGACCCGTTCCCCTGTTGGGCGGAACAGGATACAATGAATATTGGTGTGATGGGGATCGCGAATGCGTTTCCAGCCCAACATCCAAAGCCGAGGCAACTGTGGACGTGTGGAAAGCTAAAGTTTTCTCTTCGGAAAACAAGATTTTATTACTGGTCATTACCAGTATTTCCGTGTCGTTTTTAATTGTGGCCTTTGGTATTTACACCAACTACAACAATTCGCTGGCCGATAACTACGATCGCTTTGCCAACATGATTACGGAAGTGGTTTCCGTGGGCGGGGTGGAGCGGCTTTCCTCCACCAACCCGGAGTTCGGGGTCAAACACTTTGCCGATGATATGGTGGCGGGCAGTGATGACATTGCGGCCATTGAGTTTTACGATAAAAGCGGGCGACTGATTTACAAGAGCGCTAAGCCCTTGTCTACTGCTGAAAGCAAGACGGTGACCGATTATGTGGCTCCCCTGCGGCGGGTGCTGCACGATGACATGGAGCCGGAAGAGGTGGGCACGGTTCACGTCAAGCTGACCGGCAAAACCTTGCGGGATATTAAAGTCGCCACGGGTAATATTATTATCTGGGTGTTTTTAAGCGCCTGGTTTATTTCGGTCTTGGCCGTATCGCTCAACACCTATATTCTTAGCAAGCACCTGCGCACCTTTGTGCGGGGGGTCAAGCGCCTTTCCACCGGGGATTTCGGTTACAAAATCCTGGAGCATGACCTGTGGGGCGAGCTGAAAACGCTGGCCGAATCCTTCAACGACATGTCCATGCGCTTGCGGGCTTATGAGGATCAGAATCTGGAAACCATCACCTTTGAGCGCAACAAGCTGAAGGCCATCCTGCTCAGTATCGCCGATGGGGTGGTGGTCTGTGATATGCAGGCCAAGGTGGCTATTATCAACGATGCCGCCTGCGATATGCTGGGCTATAAATCCAGCGAGTGGGCCTTGGGCAGTAATTTAAAGGATTATACGACCGAGAACGGAACGCGCTGCTTTGAACCCATTATTGCGGATTTTGAAAAAGTACTGGCCGACAAGCAAGCGCCTTTACCGCCCCTGTTTATCCATAAGCTGGAAGTGCCGGGAACCACGCTGAAGATTATGCTCTCTCCCATTCAGGATACTGAGGGCGATATGCTGGGCTTTGTGCTGATTATGCACGATGTGACCAAGGAAACCGAAGTGGATAAAATGAAGACCAGCTTCATTTCCAATGTGTCCCACGAGTTGCGCACCCCGGTGACCACCATCAAAAGTTACGTGGATACCATTTACAACCACGGGAAGGATTTGGACGCCGAAACCTACGATGAGTTTATCGAGACCATCAATACGGAAACCGATCGCCTGAAAAAGCTGGTGAACGATATTCTGGACTTCTCCCGACTGGACGAAGGGGCGGTGGTGCTGGAGCGGGAGCTGGCCGATATGACGCCGGTCATCAACCTGACCGTGCAGTCGGTCAAGGTGTTGGCCGATCAGAAGAAAATTACCCTCAGTACGGCCATCGAATCCGGCCTGCCCAAGTTGTACATTAACAGCGATAGCATTGAGCGGGTGCTGCGCAACCTGCTGAGCAACGCCATTAAGTACACCGATGAGGGTGGGCGTATCCGGGTGCGGGCGGAAGTCACCGAGATTGGCGACGCTCTGGAAGTCTCCGTGCAGGATACCGGCAGCGGCATCGCGGAAGAGCATTTACCCCACCTGTTTGATCGGTTTTATCGGGTGGAAAACAAGGTCCACACGGTCAAAGGCACTGGGCTGGGCTTGCACCTGGTGAAAGTGGCCATTGAGAATCATCATGGCGGCGAAGTATTCGTTAAAAGCGAAGTGGGTGTGGGGAGTACGTTTGGCTTCCGGATTCCCTTGGGGGAGCCCGGGGCGGACTTACCTGGCGAAGGGGCTCGGGCCTTACCCGCCTGAGAGGAGCGCCGCCTGAGCGTCAAATCGGATAGTTGCGGGTTTTGGTATCGCCTGGGTCGTTGAACTCTCT
>DAIDMR010000280.1 GCA_027448865.1 Vampirovibrio sp. | reverse complement strand
TTCAGGCGACCCTGAAAAATATCGTCCAGATGCCGCAAGCGATCCAGATTCACGTCCAGCAAGGTCACATCGGCCCCAAAGCCCAGGGCGATTTTGGCGGCGCTGGTGCCCACCGTTCCCCCGCCCAGAATCATGACCCGGGCCGGATGGGTGCCCGGCACCCCGCCCAGTAACATGCCCTTACCGCCGTAGTGCTTTTCCAGCAGCATGGCCCCGATTTGCACGGACATCTTGCCCGCCACCTCGCTCATGGGGGTGAGCAGGGGCAGGGAGCGATCCGGCAACTGGATGGTTTCGTAGGCAATGGCCTTGACCCGGTTGCGAATGAGAGCCTGGGTCAGGGCCGGTTCGGCGGCCAGATGTAAAAAGGTAAAGAGCAACTGGTTTTCCCGCAGCAGATCATATTCTGGGGCCAGCGGTTCTTTCACTTTCACAATCATCTCGGCGTTGGCAAACACCTCAGACGGCGTGGAGACGATCTGGGCCCCCACCTGCTCATAATCGAAATCGTTAAAGCCGCTGCCCACACCGGCGTTGCTTTCCAGCAGCACCGTGTGCCCCTGTTTGATCAGGGCCTCCACCCCGGCGGGCGTCATGGCCACCCGATGCTCGTTGGGTTTAATCTCTTTGGGAACGCCAATGCGCATGCTTTGCCCTCATCACAATTTTTCCAGACTTGCTTATATGCTAACAAGCATTGCCCCCTTAAAAAAGGAGCCCGCTCAAGAACTGCAAAAAGATCGTCAGGGATGGTTTTCCAAAAAAGCCATAACCGCCCGAACCACTTCCTCGGCCTCGGCCATGCTCAGTTCCGGGCAAAGGGGCAGAGATAAGCACTGTTGACTCAGGGTTTCCGCATGGGGAAAGGCCCCGGTCGGATAGCCCAGATGGGCAAAGGCCGGTTGCAAGTGCAGCGGAATGGGGTAATGGATGGCCGCCTGAATGCCCTGGGCGTTTAAAAATTGCAGTAGCGCATCGCGTTGGGCGGTTTGCACCACGTATAAATGGTATACATGAGAGCGATTCGCCCCCAACCGCGGCAATTTCAAATCGGGTACACCGCTCAGGGCATTGTTGTAGAAGGCGGCAATCTCATTGCGACGGGCATTCCAGACATCCAGGTGGCCCAGCTTGGTGAGCAGAATAGAGGCCTGAACGGTATCCAGCCGACTGTTGACCCCTTCCACGGCATGCTCATACTTGGTTAAACGACCATGGTTGGCCAGCATACGGATTTTATGAGCCAATTCGGCATCATTGGTGGTAATGCCGCCCCCATCCCCAAAAGCCCCCAGATTTTTGCCGGGATAAAAACTGAAAGCAGCAGCTTGACCCCAGGAACCGATGCGTTGACCGGCAAATTCCGCCCCGTGGGCCTGAGCGGCATCTTCAATCAGAAACAAGCCGTGCTGATCGGCCAACTGCCGCAGGGCGGCCAAATCGGCAGGCTGACCGTACAAATGTACCGGCAGCAGGGCTTTGGTTTTTTCAGTGATCAACCGGGCCACCTGAGCCGCATCCAGCGTGTAGGTCAGGGGATCGATATCGGCAAAGACCACCTTGACACCCAGAGGGGCAAAAATCTCGGCGGTGGCAATAAAGCTCATGGTAGAGGTAATCACTTCATCGCCCGGCTGTAGGCCCAACGCCCTGAAAATGAGGTACAGGGCATCCGTTCCGTTGCCCACCCCCACGCAATGCTGCGTCCAGCAGTACTGGGCAAAGGCCTGCTCAAACTGCGTCACGGCGGCCCCGCCGATGAAATCGGCCCTGTCCAGCAAATCGGTAAAACTGGCCTGAAAGGCGTCTCGGTAAGTCTGTGCCTGACGCTGCAAATTCACCAGAGGGATACTTGTTTTCACCGCCATGCCGCTGCCACTCCGTCTTGTCCGTCTATTAATCCTATCTTACCCCACGTTACGGATTTATTGATAATCCCCAACATCCAAGGACTGAATTGAAAACCGCCTTCTCACTGAACGCTTCAACCCTGGTGGTAAAATACCCTCAAAGTCCCACCTGATTTTTCAGTCTAAAAGCCTGCTTTACGCCCATTTCCAGCACTTTTCCCAGGCTAGAGACTCAACCGGCGGATCAATTGGTGGCCCCAGCAGGATTCGAACCTGCAACCAACGAATTATGAGTTCGCTGCTCTAACCGTTGAGCTATAGGGCCTCAATCTCACAAAAAATCATCCACTATAATAGCCCGAACCCTGTTCAAATGAAATGGCTGGGATGAAATCCAATTACCCTCCGGGAACCCGACAACTGTCACCCTCTGAAGAGCGAGATCCGATATAATAAAACAGTCAGCCTTGGCAGGACAACCTTACAAGGCAGGCTGACGCAGGCATTCACCGATAAGTCGAATGAGACGGAGAGGGCGGAGAAACCGTGTTTAGTATTTTTTGGCCACTAAATCTGGCCAAGGGATTGCTGGGCTTTGTGATGAACGGGCTTGTCTTGCTCTCTTGCGTTCTGACCGCCATGGCCGTGATGGGAGACAAAGGCTGGGTGTGGAGCCTGACCACCCACTTCCGGGTGCAGTACCTGTGCGTGCAAGTGCTGGCTTTTCTCTTCGTCAGTGTCAGTTACTGGCAAAAAAGCAAACCGGACGGCCCCCGCAAAATCGATCAATGGGCCAGCCTGATTGTGCTGGGGACTTTTTTAGGCATCAACCTGTCTGCGGTATTGCCCTATTACTTACCGCAACCCAAACCGGATCCGGCCCAGACTTCAGGCCGCCCCCTCAAGCTGATGCACATGAACGTATTTGGCAACGTCAATTTCAACACCGAAGCGGTGATAAAGGCAATCCAGACCGAACAGCCGGATATGATCGATTTTGTAGAGTACACGGAACGCTGGCGGCGTCAACTGGAACGGTCATCGACCCTGAAACAGTATCCCTACCGCTTGTCCGGGTCAGGCAATATGGCCCTGTACAGCAAACGGCCCCTGGTCAATGCCCGTCTGGTCTATGCCGGACGTCAAACCGTGGCCAATCAGGCCAATATCATCGCCAAAATCTGGCTGAACGGTCAGCCGGTGACCATTTTGGTAGCCCATCCAGCCTCGCCCATCCGTCCCTCCCACTTAACCTGGCTGCAGGAGAGCTTTGGCACCTGGATTAAAGAGCGTCCCCGGCTGGGTAAAAACCTGGTGGTGGTGGGCGATCTCAACACCTCTCCCTGGTCTGTGGAGTTTAAGACCCTGATTGAAAAAACCGGCCTGCGGGACAGCCAGCTGGGTCTGGGGATTCAACCCAGTTGGCCCATGCT
>DAIDMR010000279.1 GCA_027448865.1 Vampirovibrio sp. | reverse complement strand
TCAATCACGCCGGGGCTAATAAAGATGGGGGGGGGCTGTCATGGGCTATCCGTCGGGCCATCCAGGGGGCCATCCAACTGCGTGGCCGGCCAGGGCATTGTCCACACTCACTCTCTTTTATTGTACACTGGGCTTGGCCGTAACCCCGGTGCTTTGGCCATTGCCACGCCAAAAACCCTCGGTCTGGTGGAGACGTCCCCAGCGAAATTGTTCAGTAACCCCCAGGAAAGTTTTTGTGTCATGACCTTTGAACAACCCTCCGCCGCCCAATGGGAACAATGGGTCGCCGATTGCCAGGCCATCGGGGTGACTATTCCGGCGGAGCGGCTGCCCTTGTTTCAGCGGTTTTACACCCTGTTGCTCACGGCCAACCAGACCGTGAATTTAACCCGTATTACCGCCCCGCAGGATTTTCTGGATCGCAATTTGCTGGATTCGCTGACCCTGTCCCCGTTGATTAGCGCCGGTCAGCGGGTGGTGGATATTGGCAGCGGCGCCGGGTTTCCGGCCATTCCTTTGGCCATGGCCCGTCCCGATGTGACGGTGGTGGCGGCGGAATCGATTGGCAAAAAGTGCAAGTTCATTCAGGAAGCCGCCGAAGCACTTGGGTTGACCAACCTGAGGGTGCTGAACGCCCGCAGTGAGGATTTAGCCCGGGAGCGTGACTTCCGGGAAGCCTTTGATGTGGTGACGGCCCGAGCGGTGGCCGCCTTGCCCACCCTGCTGGAATTGTGTGCCCCGCTGGCTACGGTGGGTGGTCGGATCATCGCCATGAAGGGGCTGAATGCCCAAGCGGAGTTGAATGCCTCGCAAAAGGCCATTCGGGTGCTGGCCTTGCGCCATGGGCAAAGCCTGTCGTTCCCGCTGCCCCAACTGCAGGGCTCTCGGCTGCTGGAGTTTGAGAAGGTGGCCCGCACTCAGGACGCTTACCCCCGGGCGGCGGGACTGCCCGCCAAGAAGCCCTTGTAAATCGGGTAGAGTCTGTTATCTCAAGCTGTTGGGATTCAGGTTTTTATGAATGCTGCTGGCGATTTGGGGCTTGCCGTCCTTTTCCATCAGGTCGGCCACATTGCGCAGAAAGTTCAACACTTCCGGGTTGCCGGGCAAGGGACCATTCTGGGCATTGCCAGCGGCTTTTTTGCCAGCCTGAGCCATTTTGGAGGCACTGAGCGGGTTGGTGGCCGGGGCATTTTTAAAGTTGACGGGAGTGACTGCTTTTTGGGCGGCAGCGGCTCGATTGACCGGTGTGTTTTTGGCTTTGACCATGTTTGCCTGGGCGGTCGCAATTTGCTGCTGGGCCTGTTGCAAAAGCTCTTGTTGTAAGGCCTGGGCGCGCCTCATTTCCTTGACCATGGTTTCATCGGGGAAGCTGCCCTTGGGCGGCGCCTTGGGGGCGGGCTGGTTGGCCTGTTTGTACTGACTCACCGCTTGTTTGGGCGCTGCCGGGGTTTTCATCGGTTTCTGCCTGGGTTCGCTGACCGCTTGCACCATGGCCAGCAGTTGTTCCATGTTGGGTGTTTGGCCGCCAAAGGGTTCGGTCGCCGGGCGGGCGGCTTGTGTAGCTTTGGAAGTCCCTGCTTTGTGGGGAGCCTGTGGTTTTTCCACTGGCGTTTTTGAAGTCGGCGTTTTTTCGATTTGGCTCAGGGAGCGCAGGCCAATCACGTCATCGGCATGCTTTTTGCCGCTATTTTTGACAGGCGCTTCGGGAGGCTCTGGTTTGCGGGCAGGGTCGTGTTTGCTGCGGTATGCGTCGGCCATTTCCCGGAAGCTGACCTTTTTGCCGTTGTGTTGCTCCAGGATCAGTTCTTCCAGATCCGGTTCTACATGCTTGAGTTTCAGGATTTTGTGAACCACGAAGCCACCCACGCCCAGGGCCATCAGGGCCAGTATACTGCCCAGGATGAAGTTGTTGTACTGCCCGTTTTTGGCGTTTTCCAAAAGGGGATTGGGACTGCCGGGTATTTCCGGACTGGGCAGGTTCAGGGGCTTGGCCTGCTCGGGGTTTGCTTCCGTGGGAGACAGTTGGGCCTTGGGCGCGTCGCTGGATAGACTCATGGGGGGCTGATTGACGGCGGGTTTGCTTTCCACCAGGCCACCAAACGGAATGCTCTCTTCGAGGTTGGGCGTATCCGAATTGCTGGCGGCAACCGGTTTTGGGGTGACCGTATCCACAGGTCGGGCGCTGGTGGGCGCAGGCATATCGGCTTTGCTGGCAGGGCGGTAATTAGCGGGCTGGATGCCGCTATCCTGAATTTGTTTCAAGGCTGCACGGGTCTGTTGATCAAAACTTTCCGGGTTGTTCCAGCCAGGGCCGCTGGCTGCGGAGGCGTTATTGGGGGTGGTAAAGGCCACGCTGGGAGGGGCCAGATTCTCCCCTCGCACAATCAGACGGATTTTATGCTCGTTGATGGGCTGCAGGATGACGTGGCTGATGTTGGAGGCTCCGCCGAAGTTGGTGCGAATGGTTTCTGTGGCGTTGACCTGATCCACTTCCAGAATCAGCTTGTTTTCAGAGGTCAGCACTTTTTGCACCGGCACGATACTGCCCGTGTGCAGAATAATATTGGTTTGCTGGTTGGTGGTGCTGAAGTCCACGCTGTCCAGGTTGAAGTTTTCGGCCCAGCAGGCGGGAGCGAACCAGGGCGTCAAGGTTAATCCCGCAGCCAGTAGCCATTGCTTGCCAGGCTGAGACCAGAGGGAACTCCACTGATGAGTCTTTCGCATCACTCTCATACCACCACCGTTCTTTCCACTCGTTTGGGCCTACCCGGAACCGGATAGATATCCTCAAAGTAACGTGTTTCACGGGGGGCTTCATCAACCATCCGGTTGAGTTTGTTCAGTCCGTGGTCGGCCTATGGGCGCAGGCATGGGGGTGTAGATCCGGGGCGATGTTGTCCTGTTGATGCTGGATGTCTGCCACGGTTTATTTTAATAGGGGTATTTAAAAGGAAGGAGATTTAATAGGGGCGTTTAATGGGGAACGGTTACCCCGGTGATTGTGCAGAGAGACTGGCTCTTCTCCAGGCCTTTTGTATGCGGGGTGGTCACAAACTGGCAGGGATCATAGCCTTGCTCCTTCAGTTTTTGGGCCAGATGCTGCAAGGTTTCCGTCGGTAGGCTGGGGGTGCGACCCATGATCCAGCCGTAGCGTCGAGAGGGTTGGGCCACAATAAAGAACTGATAGTTGGGGTCCAGGGCGGTGATCCAGAAATCGCCAAAGGGCAGGTAGATCCAGCCGAGCAGTTTCAGGAAGGTGGTTCTCTGTCTGGCCCCGGTTTCATCCAGAATTTTGGAGCGACCTTCGGCCATAAAGGGTTTGCCCTTGGTGTCGCAGCGGTTAATGACTTTCAGCAACCGGGGGGAGAGCTGGAAGTATTCATCGGTGGTGTTGCCGATGCAATGTTTTTCAAACGGGTTGGGGGTGTAGGCAATCTCGTACCACAGGCCCAAAAAGCGCTTCATGTCCACGTTGGCCGGCGTTTGCAAGGGCGGTTTGGATTTGGCGATGGCCGGGCTGCCAGCCAAAAACAGCAAGCCCGATAAAAGCAGGGCGCCGAGTATTTGCTGAAGGTTCATGGGTTGATCCTTTCCAGAGGCAGATGTGCCCATTTTAAGGCAATATCCTGAGAAAGCATATTGCAAGTATTCCCCTTGCGGGCCCAAACCGGTAAAAATTGCCGATTATTTGGCCGCCGGACTGACAGCCACGCACAAGGGCTGTTTCTGGTTTAAGCCACCGGTTTGCGGCATGGTGATGAAATCGCAGGGATTGTACCCTTGATCGGCCAGTTTTTTGGAGAGGCGTTTCAAGGTTTCCACTGGTAACTGTGGGGTACGGGAGAGTATCCAGCCGTACTTGCGGGTGGGATGGCCAATCAGGGCGGTGCTGTAGTCATCAGGCAGATCGATAATCCAGTAATCGCCGGAGGCCCAGAATTGCCAGCCGAACAGGGGCAGGTTCAGAAAGCTGACTTTGAGTTTGGCGTTGGTTTTGGGATCGACCACCCGGGCCAGACCGGTGGCGCTTTGCCGCTTGCCATTGCTCAGTTGGCAGCTATTGAACACGGAGACTTCACCAGAGGCCAGCCGGGTGTATTCAGCGGTGGTGTTGCCCACGCACTTGCGCTCAAAAAACATGGGAATGGCGGCAATCTCGTACCACTTGCCGGTGTATTTCTCCAAATCCACATGCGCCGCCGTGGTGGGTGGAGCCGGGGCCTTGGCCAGGGCGGGGAGCGAATTCCCCAGGAAGAGTCCGTTGACCAGTCCCAGGAAAGTCAGTCCTAATCCGAATAAGGTGGTGTGACAAACCCGTTGTTTCATGGTGGCTCCTTCGGTGGTGGTTGCTGCGGATAGTTAGATTGAAGGCAAAAGGCAGCCCAAAGGCAATTGACCAGCCGGTCTATATGCTTGTTGGCGTTGGAAGGATTTTGCTGCTTGGCGGCGATTGGGCCAAAGGGTTATGACACGATCGGCCGAGGTGATTTGAAGGGAATCCGCCGGAGGTGTCATGCTGGAAATCATTCTGTTTATGGGTCGACTTTCGGGTGACAAGGTTGGGCTTTATCCTGTACAATATGAGCATCATCAATTTCAAGGGGATGTGAAAGCAATCAGGCTTCCGGGGGAAGCGTCTGGAAAGTCGCTATTTTGCGAGAAAATTCAAAAAACGTAGTTTTCTATTTTAAACGCCATTTCAAAGCTATAACAATTCAACGACTCAAAAATCCCGACTGAAAGAAACAAAGGAATGAGGAGGTTACTTATGGATGTTTATGTGGCTGCCTTGATCGTGACCGGATCATCAATTGTTTGCGGCATGTTTTTGGTCAATGAAAGCGCTAAATTGCCGCACTCCTAGTTTCAATTTTCTACCACCACCTTCCATTAACACTTTGACTAACCGGAATGACAGCGTGCCTTATTGAATCAGGGCGCGCTGTTATTCTGTTCAGGGCACTTTTCAGAGCGGATATATAAAGGAAGGGGCCGCCAATCGGAAGGTGGGTGGCAATTTGGAGCGGTTTTGTTTTTTATTGGTGTATTCCTTGCCGCTCACCCGGAAAATCCGATTGACGCCGTATGTTGTTTAACAGCCTGACTTATATCCTGTTTTTGGCCTTGGTGGCCTTGTTGTACTGGAACGTGCCGCCTCGTTTTCGGGTGCCGTTGCTGTTGTTGGCTAGTTATGGGTTTTACATGAGCTGGAGTCCTCCGCATGGCCTGATTTATGGCCCGCTGATTTTAGCGGACTCCCTGTATTTCTACGGCTTGAGCGTGGCTATGGTTCGCTGGCCTGACTTTAAAAAGCCCTTGCTGATTTTCGGCATCACCACCGAGTTGTTGTTATTGGCCTATTTTAAATACGCCAACTTTCTGGCCCAAACCACCGAGCAAATTCTGCGATGGCTGCACCTGCCTGCCGCCAATCAGCACTTTGATATTTTCCTGCCCCTGGCCATTTCCTTTACCAATTTTGTGCTGATTAGCTACCTGATTGACGTGTACCGGGGCAAGGAAACCCCGCACCCTTCCTTTGTGCGCTTTGCCACCTATGTGGCCTTTTTCCCGCATCTCATTGCCGGGCCCATTGTGCGGGCCAGCGAGCTGCTGCGCCAGTTTGATGAAAACCCTCGCTTTGATAAAGCCCGCTTGATTCAGGGGCTTCATCGCTTTTGCACCGGTTTTTTTCTGAAGGTATTTATTGCCGATGGGATTGCCGTGTATGTCGACGCCATTTTCGGGCATCCCGGCTTGCAGGCTTTTAATACCAACTGGATTGCCCTGTACGGGTTTAGCGTGCAACTGTTTTGCGACTTTTTCGGCTACACCCTCATGGCTCAGGGATCAGCGCTGATACTGGGTTACACCTTGCCAGAGAACTTTAACGCCCCCTACTTCGCCAAAAACATGTCGGAATTCTGGCAACGCTGGCATATTTCGCTCTCTCGCTGGCTGCGGGATTATTTGTACATTCCGCTGGGGGGCAACCGGCACGGCAAGTTCAACACCTACCGCAACCTGTTTATCACCATGGGCCTGGGTGGCCTTTGGCACGGGGCCAGCTGGAATTTTGTGATCTGGGGGCTGTTGAATGGCCTGTTCCTGTGTGTCTATAAAACGGCGGCCTATTTTAAAATCAATCGTTTCATTCCCACGTTTCTGGCTATCATTATTACCTTTCACGCGGTGTGCCTGACCCGGGTCTTTTTTCGGGCTCCTACCATTCAGGAGGCCTGGCATTTTTTAGGCGCACTACTCAATCCCTTTCATTGGCAAAGCCTGGAAACGCCTGCGGGCAGCGTGGAGGATGGTCATCATTTCATGGCCCCGGAAACAGCGATGCTGCTGGTACTTTTGTTTTTTGTGGGACACGCCCTCATTCGCTATTATCGTCCCCGCCTGACCCACCCCCTGTGGCAAGAGGCCTCCATTGCCGCCGCCTACGGGATTTTTCTCTACGGGCTGCTTACCCTGGGGGGCCGTTCCTCCCAGCAGTTTATTTACTTTCAATTCTAGATGTTGATGATGAACCAATCGCCCCCAAAGCATTTGCCTGCCTCCATGCCACAACCGCCTGCCGCCCCCCCACCTCCGGGTCAGCGCTGGCGACCTGTGCTGCTGGGCGTGGTGGGCTTTGGCGTGTTCAATCTGTTGGTTTCCCTCTTGGTGACCTGCTCGCCCCTCAATCAGCGTTTTAATTTCAAGTACGGTAATTTTTTACCGGCCAAGTTGCAAATGCTGAAGGCCTACGGGCCATCCTCGGTCAATGTGCTGTTTCTGGGAACCTCCCAAACCAACAACGGCTTCATTCCGGCTGTGTTTGACGCCCGGCTGGGCCATGGCGTTAAAAGTTTCAATCTGGGTCTACCCAACAATCGCTACGATATTATGTTGGCCTATCTTCAATTCCATCAGCGGCGCTACGGCAAGCCCCAGTTGGTTTTGCTGGAGCTTAGCCCCACCATTCAGGAAAAAGAGTCCCGTTACTATTATTTACCGGCCCTTTACTACCGAACGCTTATTGAGCAGGAGCCAGCCCAGACCCTCGCTTATCTCTCCAGCCCCATGGTCTCGGATAATGTGAAACAGGAACTGCTGACCTCGGCTTTCAGTAGTTTGCGGCAGTATCGCAACACTTTTTCTCCGGTAAAAGTGCTGGATAAAGTGGGTGGCAAGTTGCGACAACTCACGCAGCGGCTGCCGGTGCTGGCCAAGGCTCCGGCCATGGCTCCGGCCATGGCGCAACAAGCCCCTCCTGACGCTTCCGGGATTGCTTCAGTCGTCGCTGCGGGTGAGGCGGTGGAGGTTCCGCCGCCTCCTTGGGTCACCGATAAAATGCTATCCGGGGGCTGGTATCCTAAGGGCCAAAGCGTTTATATGAAAACCCCGCAAGGCATTGCTCAAAGTGTGGTAGAGGCTCGAAAGTACTACATTGACGCCCAGACGTCGGTGAATTTCGAGAAGCTCAGGGCCTTGCTGGCCTATTGCCAGCAGCAGGGCATCCCGGTGGCCCTAGTGACCTGGCCCAACCACCCCGCTTATGTGCAGGCGTTTCAGCATTCTCATCTCTATCCTCGTTATCAGCAGGGAGTCGCCCGTTTATTGAAAGCCTACCCAGTCATGTGGATCGATCTGAACCGGTATTCGTCAGCGGCGTTGCCAGCACTAGGGTCAGGCAGTTTCGCTGATCCCCGGCACTTGACCCCCGAAGGGGCCCGGTGGTTCACACAAACTTTGGCGGAGCGTTTGGCGGGAGGAACCTGAAACGATTGAGCCAGCGTTTTGGCCTTGGCAATGCCGGAGTTGAGGATTCTCGTTTGATCATTTGAGATCCTTTGTGGAATACTACTGCCAACTAAAGTGTTCAGTTTACACCATCATTTTTTAACCCTCACCTCACTCACCACGCATTTTTTCATCAAAAAACCAGATAGATAGAAGGACGTTCGGCAATGGCAGCTCCCTCGGTTCCGCATGTAGTCATCGTTGGCGGCGGCTTTGGCGGTTTGTATACGGCTCAGGCTTTGGGTAATAAGCCAGTCAAAGTCACCCTGATCGATAAGCGCAATTTTCACCTGTTCCAACCGCTGTTGTACCAAATCGCGACGGGTAGCCTGTCGCCTGGCGATATTGCCTCCCCCCTGCGCACCGTGGTGAAAAAGTTTTCCAACGTGCGGGTCATCATGGATGAGGTGCTGGACATCGATCCGCAGGCCAAAACCCTGAAACTGAAGCACAACCCCGAGGGAATCAGCTATGACATGCTGGTGCTGGCCACCGGCGGGATGACTCACTACTTTGGCAACGATGCCTGGGCCCAGCATACTCAGAGCCTGAAAACGGTGGAAGAAGCGCTGGATATGCGGCGTAAGGTCTTTATGGCCTTTGAGAAAGCCGAGCAAGAGCCGGATCCCAAAAAGCGGGAAGCCTTGATGAACTTTGTCATTGTGGGCGGCGGCCCTACCGGGGTGGAGCTGGCCGGAGCCCTGGCCGAGCTGTCCCGTTTTAGTATGCCGTGCGATTTCAAGAATATTGACTGCCGCCGGGCCAACATTATATTGGTGGAAATGGGGCCGCGGGTGCTGGCCGCCTATCCCGAAGATTTATCTCAAAAGGCGGCGGAGACCCTGGAACGGCTGGGTGTCACGTTGCGCACCGGCACCTCGGTGACCGACATTCAGGAAGGCATGATCACCCTCTCTTCTCAAGGAAACACCGAGCACATTCCGGCGGAAACCATCCTGTGGGCGGCTGGGGTGAAGGCCTCTCCCCTGGGGCAATTGCTGTGCGAGAAAACCGGCTGCGAGCTGGATCGCGGGGGGCGGGTCATCGTGGAAGCTGACTTGTCCGTTCCCAAGCACCCGGAAATCTTTATTGTGGGCGATTTGGCCAACTACTCCCATACGCCGGATAAACGTCCCTTGCCGGGCGTGGCGCCAGTGGCTATGCAGCAGGGGCGCTATTTGGCCCAGTCCATTCTGAAGCGGCTCAAGGGCCAGTCGGTTCAGCCATTCAAATATCTCAATAAAGGCAATCTGGCGGTCATTGGCATTAACGAGGCGGTGGCCGATCTGCATAAAATCCATCTCAGCGGCTTCCCGGCCTGGTTCATTTGGGCTTTTGTCCACGTGATGTACCTGGTGGAGTTTGATAACAAGGTGTTAGTCATGTTGCAGTGGCTATGGGCCTTCTTCACCCGACGCCACAGCGCCCGCCTGATCACGGGTAAGGGGTCTTACGATTAATTCCTGCTTTTAATGACCTCAGTTGTTTTTTGATCACTATCCCTTCCCAATGGTTGGCGGTATGTATTCATCTAATGTCCCGCGGTCTGTGTGTGCGTTTCTTCTCAGGGACTATCCGGATCGTCTCTCAGTGGACTCCCCTGTATCACTCTAGGGTGTAGTAGCCCCTAGGGTAATGGCGTGGGGCTGCGGGAACGGAGTAAGCTATAATCAGTTAGGTTAGGTAATCAGGCTGGAAAAGCGTATGGGGTTCCTCAAAAGGCTCATCAAGGAGAAAGAGCTGGCCTTGCTCTTGCTGACCGGGCTGGCCGTGATTGTGCTGATGGATGCCCTGCTGGCCGAAGGCTTCCGCAAGGACCAGCGGAACCGCCAGATTTTGGACGCCGAGCGCTTGCAAGCCAAGGTGGAATCCTCACTGGAAGAGCATGTGACGGCTTTGATCGCCTTGAAAGTCGTTTACCAGAATTTTACCGATATTACCCATTATGACTTTCAGCAGTACGGCAAATCCATCACCTCCACCCTGGGAGGCTTTCAACGCCTGTTGTATATCGACCCCTCTCTGACCATCCGGCAAGTGTATCCGTTGACGCCGGAAAACGCGGGGCTTTACAACTACTCCCTGCTAAAGCAGGGGCCCATGACCCGGGCTTTACTGAACGCCAAGAATTCCCAAAGCCCCTCCACGTCCCGGTTGATTCCATTCCTGAATCATCCCAAAAGTTTCTGGGCCTTTATTCCGATTTACCGCAGCAATGCCCGACACGATTTTTTGGGGTTTGCCGCCGGGGAAATCTCCATGGAAAAAGTGTTTCAGCCGCTGGCGCCTTCTTTTTCTGCCTATCAAATCCAGTTGATTGATCCGGCCAATGTGAAGCTGTTTGAACACGTCACCATCGATGCCGCTGTCAACAAGCGAGTGTATACCTCCCGGTTCAATTTGTTGGGTCAGCCCTGGCGTCTTCAGTTGAATCCGGTCAATCCGCCGACGGAAACCCTGCTGTTTCAGCGGGGCAGCTTGTGGGTGGGCGGGCTGATGATTCTGTTTTTGTTGGGGCTGATTATTATGGGCTCCAAGCGGCATAAGTTTGAGCTGGAAGAGGCTCAGAAGCAGTTTGAGACGATTGTGGAAGCGTCGCCGGACGGTATTTTGTTGCTGGATGAGCGGTTGAACCTGCAGATTTCCAACCGGGTTATTCGGGACTGGTTGGGACAGGATGAAGTGGCCTTGCAGGGAAGGCACTTTTTTCAACTGTTTGAATGCCAATGCCCGAATTTGGGTAAATGTAGCGAACTGTCCCACTTGCTGTGTACCACCACCCAGTTTGCCCAGGATTTGCCGGATGTGCTGGAAACCCGGATCATAGACGCCCCGGAGGCTAGCCCTAAAACCCTGCGTTTGAACGCTTCCCGCATTGTGCAGGAAAAAAACGGCAAGAAAGAGCCCGGTTTCATTTGCGTGCTGGCCGATATTTCCACCAGCAAAGAGCTGGAACGGGTGAAAGAAACCTATGTGGCCACCCTGACCCATGACCTGAAGACTCCTTTACTGGCCCAGCAAATGGTACTGGAAACCCTGGGGAACGGTACCATTGGCCCCATTAACGAGGAGCAGCGAAAACTGCTGCTGGGGGCCAAGGAAAGTGTGCATGATCTGGTGGAGATGGTGAACAGCACCCTGCTGTTTTACAAGCTGGAATCCTCGCATGTGCAGTTACATCGCCAAAAATCCCAGTTGGCCGGAGTGGCCAAAGAGGTCATGAGCAGCCTGCAGCCTTTGGCCGAGAAGAAGGACGCGCCTTTGGAGCTGGATGCGGCCATGGCGTTGCCAGACGCCTGGATTGACGTGATTCAGATGAAGCGGGTGTTCCACAATTTGTTATCGAATGCCATCAGCTACGGGCGCAAGGGGGCACCCATCCGGGTCAGTATTACGGTGGAAGCACGTGGCGATGATGGTGAATGCCTGCTGATTGAGGTCTACAACGAAGGCAAGGGGATTCCGCCTGAAGAGTTGCCCAAAGTGTTTGATAAGTATTATTCCCTGTCTCGCAAGTTTAAACAGATTGGCACGGGGCTGGGCCTGTATATCTCCCGTCGCATTGTGGAACTGCATGGCGGCAAGTTATGGGTAACCAGTGAAGTGCAGAAGCAAACCCGCTTTTTTATCTCACTGCCCGTGATGCAGCAAGTGGAAAAATCCACCCCGCCCGACTCCGTCAAGAAAATGGCGGTTTAGACCGCTCAAAAATGTTTATGAAAGGCCCGTAAACGCAGTATGGATTCTTTTTTCTTGTGCGCTTTTTGTTTTCAAAAAAATTCCGTATTCGTGGATCCCTCAGGCGGGGAGAATCAGCGCTATGTGGAGGACTGTCAGGTGTGCTGCCAGCCCAACCGACTGTCCGTGTGGTGGGATGAGTACGAAGAAGCGTATGTGGCCGACAGTGAACCGGAAAGTTAAGGGGTGTGCCCTGGATTGTGAATGTTGAGGCGGCTCGTTTTCTCGTTTTCCTGCTTCACCGGGTGCCATGTCATCCCACGTGAGATTGTCAGTGATTCTGCTTAATAGTGCTTTGGGATTCCACTGTACTGGTGCGTCGTATGGTATTTTAAAGTTCCGCAGGATGTCGGTAAGTCCGGGGCCAGTCTCCCGCTATCGGATGACTGGCTTCTGCGCCTGTTGAATTCTGGACGAAGGCGTCCTGAATAGAAGCGTTCTGGAGAGAAGCGTCCTGGATTATTGAGTATGGCCAAGCTGTTGATTGTAGAGTCCCCCGGTAAGTTGAAAACCTTGCGCAGCATTTTGGGCGCGGGTTGGAACGTGCAGCCCAGCGTGGGGCACATCACCGAGTTAGCCCATGACGGTGAGGACGCTCTGGGGTTTGAGTTGGGCGACAATCAGGTGATTTGTCGCTATATCGCCCGAGGCGATCGGGGGCGTGAGGTCATCCAAAAACTGAAGGCCGCCGCCAAAAACGCCGATGAAGTGTATCTGGCCACTGACCCGGATCGGGAAGGGGAAGCCATTGCCTGGCATGTGGCCCAGCAACTCAAGTTATCCGACCCCAAGCGGGTGGTGTATACCCAAATTACGGAACAGGCGGTTAAGTCCGCCTTGGCCTCGCCCACCCGGCTGGATATGGATTTGATCAACGCCCAGCGTTGCCGTCAGTGTCTGGACAAGCTGGTAGGGTATCGGGTTTCTCCCTTGCTGTGGAATTCCACCGGAGGCAAAAGCGCCGGACGGGTGCAAAGCGCCACTTTGCATCTGGTTTGCCAGCGGGAACGGGAAATTCAGGCTTTTACGCCACAGGATTACTGGTCGGTGTGGGTCAACTACCAAATTGATCCGACCGCGTCTGCGGAGTCCCCGGAGATGGATAGCCCGGAGTCTATTATTTTTCGGGCTTTTTACAAGGGTCAGCTCGCCCCATCCGGTGCCAGCGGCCCGACTGAGGAGACGACTCAGGATGAGGCCCAGGATGATGCCAAAAATGACGATAGCAAGAACGATGACGCCAAGAGTGATGAGGTGCAAGCACCGGAATCCACCAAGGTGCTTAGTCTGGAGGAAGCGGAGCGGCTGGTTGCTATGGCCCGGCAGGAACCGCATCGGGTAATCAAGGCCGAGGGCAAGCTGACCACCAAGTCGCCCCCGCCGCCCTTTATTACCAGTTCTCTGCAACAAAGCGCGGGTTCCCAACTGGGTATGAACCCGGAAAAGACCATGGCCGTGGCCCAGTCCCTGTATGAAGGGGTGGAACTGGCCAATGGCCCCAAGGGGTTGATTACTTACATGCGTACCGATTCCGTGGAACTATCCCCGGAGTTTGTGGAGCAGGTGCGCAGTTATCTCTCCCAAAAAGATCCTAAAAACCTGCCCGCCGGTAAGGCCAAACAGCACAAGGTCAAGGACAGCGCCCAGGCCGCGCACGAAGCCATTCGCCCCACTGATGTGTTTATTACCCCCAAAAGTATTCAGCAGTACCTAACCCCCGATCAGTACGGATTGTACGCCATGATCTGGCGTCGGGCCGTCGCGTCTCTGGCCGCTCCCGCCAAGCTGATGAAGACGGTCATTCTCACCCAGTCCGGCCCCGTCTTTTGGGAGGCTCGCGGCATGATGGTGGAGTTTCCCGGTTACACGTTCTACTGGAACAATCTGGACAAGGCCTCTCATCTGCCAACCCTGCAGAAGGAGCAATTCTTGCCGGTGGCGGAGGCGGGGCATGACCAGCGGCAAACCCAGCCGCCATCCCGTTACACCGAACCTCGTCTGGTGCAACTGATGGAAAAACGGGGCATTGGGAGACCCTCTACCTTTGCCTCCACCCTCAAAACCTTGAAAGAGCGCCAGTATCTGGCCCTGAAGGGCAAGGCTCTCTATCCTACCGAGTTGGGACTGAGTACTGATCAGGTGTTGCTGGATGTGTTGCCCGATATTGTGTCCAGCGAGTTTACCGCGGCCATGGAGAGCAGTCTGGATGCCATTGCCGAGGGCAAACAGCAGTGGGAGCAATACTTGATTGGATGGAATCGATCTTATCTGGCCCCGGAACTGGAAAAGGCCCGACTGGCCATTAAGGAAAAATTCCCCCAGCGCCTGTATCGGGGCGGGAATAACAATCAGGATTTGGCCAAGTCTCGCACCAAATGTCCCCAATGCACCCAGCCCATGGGTAAAGTGCCTACCAAAAAAGTGAAAAAGGGCTATTTTTTAAAATGCGTGGGTACTTGTGAGAATCTGGTTTTGTTCTGGTCGGATCGCAGCAGCCAGTGGGAGCAACCGCAGGCCCGGCAGGAGAGATAACTGCGCACCTGCTCCACAAACTCCGGGGATA
>DAIDMR010000278.1 GCA_027448865.1 Vampirovibrio sp. | reverse complement strand
GGAACCCCATCGGCGGACGTTTGCCTTGTAACTGCTGAAGAACGGGACCCGCTTGCCCGGTGTGAACAGAAGAGCAACAACTTTTGGTAAGTATCCCCACACAACACGTTTGTAACTGTTTGAGTACAGCGAGTTCAATATTAATGCTTCGGGAAGGACAACTTCACCCAAGCAATGCCACGGCTTGTCTGAGCTGCACGCAGTTTTTACAAACGTGTTGTGTGGGGATACTTACCTAACTTTTAATCGGTCTTTCCGGTAAAGTGGTACAAGTTGCTGAACACCCGATGCACGTCGGCTTCGCCTTTGCTCATCACCTCTTTATTCAGGCACTTGTAATACTCGCCCACGGTAATGCCCGGGTCCAACTGCTCCAGCAGACTCAGCCCCTCCTCGTGGACGCCGCTCCCCCGATCCATGAGCAAAACCGCGCCCATGCGGGATAAGGGAATGTTGAAAAAGGCATCCACGCACTCCGGGTCGAAATGCGTCCCGGCGTCCCGTTTCATAATGGTCAGCACCTTGTCGAAGGCCATGCGATTGCGGTAGTGCCTGCGGGAGGTGATGGCGTCAAACACATCGGAAATGGCCAGAATACGACCTGAAAGCAAAATTTCCTGCCCCTTCAGTCCCCGGTGATAGCCCGTGCCATCCATCTTCTCGTGGTGAGAGGCGGCAATCTCCGGCACCAGTTGCAGATGGCGCTCAAAGTGAACGTTTTTCAGGATTTCATGGGTGTAGTAGACATGCTTCTGGATGTGGCGATACTCTCGCTCGGTCAGACGGCCGTCCTTTTTAAGAATATCCTCCTGAATGCCAATCTTGCCAATGTCATGCAGCAGGGAAGCGTATTTGAGCGCCTCCAGCTCTTCATGCTGCATCTCCATTTCCTCTCCCAGCAGCAGGGAGTATTCGGCCACTCGCTCGGAATGACCGGCGGTAATAGGATCTCGGGCGTCAATGGTACTGGAGAGGGTTTTTACAAAACTGTCAAAGGAGATTTTCATCTCCTTGGCCAGGGTGGCGTTCTCCAGGGCCACCCCCCGCATTGGTGGAAATGGCGGTTAATAAGTCTTCATCCACCTTGTCAAAGTGGGAGACCCGTTTGTTTAAGACCTGAAAAACCCCGATGATCTCCATTTTACGGTTGCGCATGGGCAAGCATAAAATGTTTCGGGTTCGGTAGCCCGTTTTCCGGTCAATATCCTGGTTAAACCGGGGATCTTCGTATGCGTCCCGAATATTCAGGATTTCCCCGGTTTTCACCACATACCCGGCCAACCCCAAATGGGCCGGAAAGCGGATTTCCTCACTGGTCTCCATACCGGTGGCCACCTTAGACCACAGTTCATTATTCTCCCGATCGTACAAAAAGACCGTGCAGCGCTCCGCGTCCAGCGCCTGTTCCGTTTCATTCCGAATCAGGGTCAGCAGCTTATCCAGATCCCGTTCGGCGGACATGGCCTGCCCCACCCGCAACAGGGATAACAACCGCTGATTTGGGTTTTGGGGCGCCTGCTCTTCGGGCTGCTCTGACATGACCTGCAAGGCATCCATCAGGTTCAGGTCTTTTTCAAACACCCGGTCGTGGTTGGCCCGCTTCTCCACAATCTCCTGCCATTTTCGCTCGTCCAGCCGGAATATTTCATCTTCAATATGGCTGATGATAAAGCTGAGCCCATTGCTTTCAGCGATTCGCAATGACTCCAGCATGCTGGCCAGAGCCAGCTTCGGCTCATTGAGCGATAAATAAATCTTGCCCAGCTCAAAGTAGGTCTTGGAGAGTTCCGAGATACTACCCTCTTCCTTGAAGATGGCGATCACTTCACTCATCTCTTCGATAGCACGGGCCCCTTGTCCACTCTGGTAGTGCAGACAGGCCAGCAGACGGCTGGCCATGGCAAAGCCCTTGCGGTATCCCTGCCGCTTGAAAATGGGCAGTACATCCGTCTCCAGCAATTGCTGGGACTCCCCGAAGCGGAGCTGACTGTAATAAATGTAGGCCTTGTAAAACTGGCTCTTCCCGAAGGGAATGCGCATGGGCTTGTTGGTACACTCGGCTTCCAGCTGGGCAATCAGGGCCTGCGCCTGATCGAAATGCCCCTGATAGATGCTGAGTCGTACCAGGTCGTTTTTAATACGGGCGCAGCGGTAGGCATCCTCAAGCCGGATGGCAATTTGCAGGGCCTGAATCAAAAAACGCTCGGCCTGTGCGTATTCTTCCCGCAGGATGTAAATACGGCCAATAATCTGGCAGCTTACGGCCTGTTCCGCCTCGCACCCCAGCTTTCCCTTGATCTCCAGCGCCTTTTGCAGGCACTGAATCGCCCGGTAGTAATCGTTGGTATGCTCGTAATGGACGGCCAGACTGTCCAGGATACGGGCGGACTCAATGCCCTCCGGGTGACAGAAGGTGCGGGCGTACATAAAATGCTTGACCGCCTCACCAAACCGTTTTTCCCGATACCTGACCAGGCCCTGATAGTGTAGCAGCCGGGCCCGGACTTCATTAACGCCCACTTCGTGCATGTGCACGTTGATCATCTTCAGGGCCTCGGAAAAGAGGCGCGCCGATTTGTTGGCCGCATCCGGGGAATCGCTGTTGTACTTGAGCCAAGCCAGCTCTACCAGACACTCGATGGCCCCCAGGTACTGATGCTCCTGTAGAAAAAGGCCATAGGCTCTTTCCAGACAGGACAAGGCCTGCTCCGTATCCTTTTTGAAATTGGACAATACCCCTTGTTCATACAGGCTTCGGGCAGGAGAGGCTGAGGCCTTGCCCTGATGGCCCTCCGTAGCAAACGGACTCAGACCGTCCGGAGGCTCTCCAACGGAGACCAGGCCTTGTATGGAATCATAGACCGGGT
>DAIDMR010000277.1 GCA_027448865.1 Vampirovibrio sp. | reverse complement strand
GCTCGCCCCGGGCCACGGCTTCGGCATGCTGCTGTTGATAGGTTGGCGTGTCGGGTGGGTTCATGAATCGTTTGCCAGTGGGTGAATCTGAATATGAAAAAACCGCACCCCGTCATCTGTTGCCAAATGCCGGTTCCGGATGAAGGACTTGCAGCACCCGCAGGGGTAGACTTATTGCTGCTACGTTCCCGTCCTGACAAGGTTCATCTTCCATGCGCCGCGCAAGGATCATACCGGAGGTGCGGTTGTCGATACTATAGCACACCCGGTCACCGGTTCATACCGATGCCTGGGTCAGGCTCAGCGGGACAAAATCGACCGGCTTTCCTGCCGGATAGTCGCCACTGAAGCAGGCCGTACAGGGGGCTTCGTAACCGGCCACATCCGCCATGTCCTGTACCGACAGGTAAGTCAGCGAATCCACGCCCAAAAACTCCCGAATTTTCTCGGTATTTTCCATCTGGTTGGCAATCAGCTCTTTTTGCTCGGACATATCAATGCCATAGAAGCAGGGGTGGGTCACCTTGGCCGAGGAAATGCGCAGGTGGAGTTCCTTGACCCCGCAGTCCTTCAGCATTTTGACCAGATTGCGACTAGTATTGCCCCGCACAATGGAATCATCCACCACAATCACCCGCTTGCCCGCCAATACGTCTTTCAACGGGTTGAGCTTCAGTTGAATCCCCTTTTCCCGCAGTTCGTGGGTGGGGCTGATGAAGGTTCGGCCCACGTAGCGGTTTTTAATCAGGCCTTCCACGTATGGAATGCCCGATTCCCGGCTATAGCCAACGGCGGCCACATTGCCGGAATCCGGCACGGGGATGACAATATCGGCTTCTACCGGCGGGGAAATCTGGGCCAGCCGACGGCCCAGGTTCATGCGGTAGTTGTACACGGATTGCCCGTGGATAATGCTATCCGGGCGGGCAAAGTACACCAGTTCAAACACGCACAGGTGTTCTTTTCTGGGGCCATCCAGAAAAATCGATTCCGTGCGACCCACACCCTCGGCCTCTAAACCGGCGTAATAGTCATCCAGCGTGGCGATTAAAATCTCGCCGGGCTCAATGTCCCGTTCGTAGGTGGCTCCCACAATGTCCAGGGCGCAGGTTTCGGACGCCACAACCAGGGCCCCGGTTTTACTCCGCCCCATGCAGAATGGACGGAGTCCGTGGCGATCGCGGGCGGCGATCAGGGTATCTCCGGTGGCGATGACGATGGAAAAAGCGCCTTCGCAAGCGTTAATAGCTTCCTGTACCGCCGCTTTCAGCGGTTTCCCCTGATTCAGCAAATAGTTGATGTAGATTAAAATCAGGTGGCTATCGCTGCTGCCCCTGGCTGAGGTATTGATGCTGCTTTAAAAAGTCTCGCAGTTGTTCCGTATTGGTCAGGTTGCCGTTGTGAGCCAGTGTAATGCCTCCAAAGGGACTACGGGCCACCACGGGCTGGGCATTGTCCAGATTGCTGGCTCCGGTGGTGGAGTATCGGGTGTGGCCGATGCCGATTTGGCCGGTCAGGCTTTCCAGCAAGTTTTCGTTGAAGACCTGATTGACCAAGCCCATTTCCTTATGGATGCGCAGTTGGTGGTTATCAAAGACGGCCATTCCGCAACTTTCCTGTCCCCGGTGCTGCAGGGCGTACAGGCCAAAGTACAGGGTATGCCCCAGCCCGGCGGAGTTTTTATCCAGAATGCCGAACACGCCGCACTCTTCGTGAATGGACTTGTAAGGCACCGGCTGTGGCTCAAACCGGGGCTGAGCGTTTAAATCAGAGGTTGGCAAGGGTCTGGCTCCATAAGGTTTTCAGAGGGGCAAGAGCGATGGGGGGCTGATCATCGACCACCAGATGAAACCCGTCTGTGGTGCGACCAATGGGAATCCAGTCCATTTTTTCGCCACACAGGGCCTGGAATGCTTCCTCCTGATCGGGATGGTAAGCCACGATATAAGTTCCCCCGGTTTCCCCGAACAGGCACTCATCCAAACGATGCTGTCCCGCCAAAGCGCTGCGGTTAAAAGCAATGCCCAATTCGTGCTGGAAGGCCATTTCCACCAGGGTGGGCAGCAGCCCGCCAATGGAGACATCCTGCACGGCCTCGACCAGTTGCCGATCAATCAGGGACAGGACCAGCTTCATGGCCCGATCTTCCTGCTTTAAATCCACTTCCGGGGGAGGGCCTTCAATCAGGCCTGCCCGAAGTTTCTGGTACTCGCTGCCGCCCAGTTGCGGTTTGAAGCGTCCCAGCAGGGCCAAACGCAAGCCGGGTTGACGCAGGGCGGGGGCCATCACTTTTTTCTCATCCTCAATCAGGCCAATCATGGCGATGGTGGGGGTGGGAAAGATGGCCTCGCCGGAATGCTCACTATACAGGCTCACGTTTCCGCTGATGACCGGCGTTTCAAACACTTCGCAGGCGTCCTTGATGCCTTGCACGGCGTAATACAACTGATAGTATATTTCTGGCTTTTCCGGATTCCCGAAGTTCAGGTTGTCACTGACGGCCAGCGGCAGGGCGCCGGTACAAACCATATTGCGACAGGCCTG
>DAIDMR010000276.1 GCA_027448865.1 Vampirovibrio sp. | reverse complement strand
GGGTGGATTCAGGGGGTGGCAACGGCCGTTTTGAGGGACTCTAAAATCGCTTGGGCGGCTCGGCGACCCGTGGCCATGGCCCCGTTGATGGACGGGGTGTCCAGATAATCGCCGCAGTGAAAGATCCCATCAGCCAACCGGGCCGGGGCCTGGGTCAGGGAGCTTTCCGGCACTGTCAGCCGGGGCAGGGCCTTGCGGATGGTGTAGGCTTTCAGGAAGCGCCAGTTGTGCACAGCCTCCCCAAACCAGGCCCGAAGCTCCTGTTGCACGGCGGTCGCCAAAGCCTCATCGTTCAATTCCGTTTGTAGAACCGACACCGAGATGAGATGCTGCCCGGCGGGGGCGTAAGCGGGAGATACCAGACTGGGCACGCACAAGTTATTCACCAGACCGCCAGCTTGGGCGTTCAGGGCCAGAATGGGCAAGTCCAGCGGGGCGGTGGGGGCGGCGAAATACAGGCAATGCACCTGGTTAAAGGCCCGATGGGGCAAGTTCGGGCACAGCTCGGCGGCATCAGCGGCATCGGTGGCCAGCAAAATGGCTTTGGCGTTCAGGGTTTCCCCGGAGGCCAGCGTCACCTGACCCGGTTCGACACGGGTGACTTTGGCGTTCAGGCGCAAAGCTCCCTCGGGCAAACCGTCCGCCAACTGTTGGGGGATGGCCTGCATGCCGTGGGCGGGCAATACCACATCGCCCAGGGCGAACATGCGAAACACAAACTCAAAAAAGCGGCTGGAGGTGGCCAGCTCGGACTCCAGGAAAATACCGCCCAGAAAGGGACGGAAAAAGCGTTCAATCATACCTTTGGAAAAGCCGAAATTTTGCAAGTAGGCCAGGGTGGTGGTTTCCGGCGACTGGAAGCAGGCGGCGTCTGAGCCGGAGAGAACCTGCTGCCGCAATTTGGCCACTTTTAACTTGTCCATCAGGGTTCCGATTGAGTTCCCTACGCTTTGCACGGCATCCCAGGGGTGTCGCCAGGGGTCGGCTACCTTTTCAAAGCCCTGTCCCGTCCAGATGAGCGATCCATTGTAAAAAGGCTTGAGATCGAGCCGGTCATAATCCAGAAAGGCCTGACACTCCGGGTAAGCCGACAGCAGCACCTGAAAGCCCCGGTCGAGTAGAAACCCTTCAAATTCATCGGTTTTAACCCGCCCTCCCACCGATTCCGTGGCTTCCAGCACCTGACAGGACAAACCCTGCTGGCTAAGCAGCCGGGCGGCGGTTAATCCGGCCAGTCCGGCACCAACAATAAGCGCGTCAATCCGGGGTTGAGACATGCCTGAAACCTTTCTGGGACTTTACTGCTCTGGTACTTTGCTGGGCCAGGACTTCACGAGTCCAACACTTGACCAGTCTAAAACTTGACTCAAAAAGAAAAGATCACACAGTGTTGTGTGATCAAAGAGTTCTCGTCGTATTATCCAGGATTTTATATAAAGAGTCAGTTGGAAAGTTGTGAAACAACGGAAGCACCAAATGTAGAGCGATTTAATTTTGTTAAAGTCATATACCGAAAGGTATAATAAAATGATAGATCCAATCTCAAGAATGTCAACCCTATTCCCTCATTTGAACGATGGGCCCGATTCCAAAGGCTGAAATTGGGACTACCGTGTGGTATACTTCAAAGCAAATTCCAGCCCGGGATTCTATACCTTATCCAGCCCCATTGGGCTAGACAGAGACTCATCAGGATCAAACTTTATCCACTTGGCCCACCAACACAGAACAGCAATTTTATTAACAATTAATTACAAGCGAGTAACAGCCCATGACGCCGCAACAATCAAAACCCTCTGAGGTCAACGCGTCCGGTAAAAGTAAACCGACCGATGCCCGTGCTGAAATTTTACAGCACGCCAAGCGATTATTCCGCCAAAAGGGCTTCAGTGCCGTTTCCATGAACGATCTGGTCAGTTCGGTGGGACTCACCAAGCCCACCATCTACTACCACTTTACGGACAAGGAAACCCTGTTCACGGAAGTGGTGGTGGAGATGATGCGTCATGGCAACGAGTTGCTGGTGGGTGGCATCAAGCGCTGCAAGGATTTTCGTGAGAAGCTCTACCGGCTGTCGGAAGGGTATTTTCGCTTTTCTCCCACGTCCCTCAGCACGATGGTGCGCGATGCCAGTGAGCATCTGGATGAGGCCCACATGAAACAGGTGATGGAGGCCCATCGGTTTTATCTCATCAATCCCATCATTGGTATTTTTGAGGAGGCCCGACAAGGTGGAGAAATTGCCCAGTCCGAGAATCCCGACACGCTGGCCTTGTACTTTATCAGCTGGATTGACGCCATGACCACCCTGAGAACAGCCCATGAGGGCCGGGATTTTGATCCCCGGGAGTGTGCCAGCAAGATGGTGGATATTTTTGTGGAGGGCATCCGGCTGCGTCCGGACAGCGTGACTGAAAGCCGCCCGCAGGCTGGTGACATCCAATGAGCCCCAAGGCCAGCATTGTCTGGTTTCGGCAGGATCTGCGCCTGGCCGACAACCCGGCCCTGACCGCGGCCATTAAAACGGGTCTGCCGGTTGT
>DAIDMR010000275.1 GCA_027448865.1 Vampirovibrio sp. | reverse complement strand
ATTTCCGTGCAAACCCACACCTGGTGGATGCTGATGGCGGGTCCGGCCACCCCGGTCATTTCCGGTTTGGTGGCGGATAACCTGCAACAGCCCGTCATTCGGGGTTACAACTGGCTGGGAACTCATCTGGCCAGTTGGCGGGCCAAACAGTCCCTGTCCAATGCCAGCGACGCCGTGTTTGAGAGTCGGCTGAAAGCGGCTGTGGATCGGTTGACCGGTGGGTTGCCAGAGTCCGAACTGACCAGTTGGTGGAAGGATTTTGGGGAGGCCATTACCAAGGAAACCGGCTTGCGCAATGCCCTGACCCGTAAGGAGGTCATGGACGAGGGTGAGTTTCTGCTGAGTGATAAAATCACCCGCTATTTCACCAACGAGGCCAGGGATAAGCAGCGTTTAGTAGCCGGTTTCACCAAGGAAAAAGCGGATCGCACCCTGGCCTATCTGGCACGCCAGTATGAGGTGATTGAGAAATTTGACGAGAACGGCAAGCCGGTTCGTGAATATGGCGGTAAGCTGGGCGCGCTGCGTGAAAAGGCGCTGGGACTGTTGCAAGGGTTTGAAGAGCAGCTGGATTCCGAGCGGAAGGCCACCCAGGATGCCGAAAAGTTGGCCAAACTGCAAAAGCGCATTGATTTGGTTCGCCAGTATGCCGCCGGGGTGGATAAGAATATCGTGAATGCCGGATCGACCGTGCAGCATTACCAGGCCACCATGAAAAATGCCTTGGAAACCTTTGAGGCGAATTTGGCCAAGGACAAGCTGGATAAAGCGGTTCATAAAATTCGTTTAAACCTGGATAACAGCAATGTGACCCATTTGCTGGATCAGAAGCTGCAAGGGCAGTCTCAGGTGGCCCGTGAATTGGGACGCTCGGCTTTTGCGGAGCTGGAAAACGCCATAGCGGGCGGTCAGACTCACACGGTGTCCAAGCTAATGGGCGCGAATCCCAAGACCCACCTCATGCGGGTGCTTCGGGATGTGAAGGCCCATAGCATGTGGCGGAATCGCATGGTTTACGGTCTGGGTGGGGCGCTGTTCGCCGCCTCTGCTCTTTACACCACGGTGATGGTAGGCCGCAACTTTAAGCCTGCCGCTCCTCCCCCGCCCAACCCACAGGGAGGGCAAGGATGACCACGCTACCCCCGATTCAAATTTTCCGCTATGGCCAGCCAGTGTCTCTCTCCTCGAATCGGCCTCAACAGGTTTTAAGTAATCAGCCGCAGATGGGAACCCTGCCCGGTATACCGGTCTTATCCCCCCTTCCTGCCCCGGATGTGTTTGTGCGTCAGGCTGCGATAGGGCCTACGTCTGCCAGCGCAAGTCATCCCGCCACTGGCACGCTTGCCATGGGACCCATTGCTCCCGGCGCCGTGCAGCGGCCTGTCTGGCAGAATCGTCTCAAGCGCATGTTTCATAACAATCAGGCTTCCATCTACGCCCTGAACATTCGCACCTTCGGGGCCAAGGATAAAAATCTGGATGGGCGTATTTCTCCCATTTCCGGCGAGAATGGCACTTTTCTGTCGGCGGTGCAGAATCTGGATCAACTGGTGGCCTTGGGCGTCAATACCATTCACCTGCTGCCCATTAACCCCATTGGGCAGGCTCGCCGCTTTGGGGCCGCTGGCAGCTTGTACGCCCCCTCCGATTATCATTCCGTCAATCCGGAGTTTGACACGCCGGGCAACGCCACTTCCGCCCTGGAGGAGGCTCGCCAGTTTGTGGACGAGTGCCACAAGCGCAACATTCATGTGATGGTGGATGTGCCCAGTTGCGCCTCGGAGGATTTGGCCCAGTCCCGTCCGGATCTTATTCTGAAAGATCGGCACGGCAACAAGCTGACTCCCACCAATTGGGTGGATATCGTCATGTTCAAGAACGACGATGCCCTGCGTCAGTATTACGAAGGCTTTTTTGACCTGATGGCCAACCAACTGGGGGTGGATGGCTTCCGGGTGGATGTGGCCCGAGCCCGCACCCCTGATTTCTGGCGTTACTTTACCGGCAAATACGCCGATAAGGCCTGGCTGGCGGAAAGTTATTGCGAAGAGGATCAATCGCCTCTCAAAAACCTGCCCCGGGACATCCCGGAAACCCTTCTGAAATCCGGCTTTGATTCTATTTATGGGCAGTTCCATATTTTCCATGCCATGCCTAATGCCAAGGAGTATATGGATTACTTGCTGTCCAACCGGGCCATGTTCCAGCGGGCCAGCCAGCAAGGCGGCAACGATAAGTCGTTCATCGGATCGTTTCTGACCCACGACGATCCCAGTCTGATGGAGCACGGCGGCGCCCCCATGTGTCTGCTGGCCTCCGGCTTGATGACCACCCAACCGTGGACCAATCCCTATATTCTGGACGGCTTTACCACGGGCTACACCGGGGAGTTCGATATTTTTAACTTTGTGCCCCAGCACAAGGGAACGCACCCGGAAATCGGTCTGTTTTTAAAGCACATGTTGAATTTGCGCAACAGCCCGCAGTATGGGCCCGTGCTGACACAGGGAGCCTTCATTCCCATTCCGGTTAACAGTGAAAATCCAAACAACCAGGTCATTTCCTTTGCCCGTCAGGCCAACGGAAAAACCTTGCTGGTGGTGGCCAATAAAGATGTCAACGCGCGCTCTCGGGCTACTTTGTCTATTCCCGGTATGAACTCCTTCCAGCCGCTGAATAATCTGGCCCCCAGCTATGGGCGTCCCAGTCAGTTTTACCCCGGGGTGAATCAGCTGGAAGTGGATTTAGGGCCGGGACGGTTCCATATTTTTGAAATCAATACGCCGTTTCTGTCCCGCTCCTTGCCCACCTATTAATTGAAGGTGAGGGTAGCCTTAATTAATTTAAGGCAAGTACCCCCTCACAACCCGTTTGTAAAAACTGCGTGCAGCTCAAGTAAGCCGTGAAGTTGCTTTGGTGAAGTTCTCCCTCCCGTAGCATTAATATTGAACTCGCTGTACTCAAACAGTTACAAACGTGTTGTGAGGGGATACTTACCTAATTTAATCTCTTCGGAATCATCTCAAAACCTCTTGCGATCTGTCATCCCTGCGCCCTCTTGTCATCCCTGCGCCACCCTGTCATTCCCGCACCACCCTGTCATTCCCGCGTAGGCGGGAATCCAGTTATCAAGCTAAAATTAGCCATAAAAAACGCATTCCGGGCAATCTTTTCCCGGATTCCCACCTAAGTGGGAATGACAAATAGCACGACAGGGGAGCATCCCGAATTTTTTAAGATTTACGGGAGATAATGCTTTTTGAGGTTAATCTTTTCGCAGGGAGAACAGTCGGCCCACGGCGGCCCAGAATTGTTCATTGCGCTGCCATAGCCAATTCCAGTAGCGTTTGATATTGGCAGCGATACCGCTATTTTTATCGACTGCTGTTGGGCTGGGACGGGTTTGCATGTACTGGGGCTCTGTCGGTACCGGTGGGTTCAACGCCGCCCGGAAAGCGTTGAGTTCCTGCTTATGTTGTTCGCGAATTTTGGTATCCACGCTGTCGGATTCCAGGGCGGGCAGGTAGTAGTTCTGGATAATTTTTTCCCAGCTATGCTCGGTGTCCACGTACTCAATGGCATCAATACGGGTTTGGGCATCTTTCTTGCTCTCCAGCAGCTTGAAGCCTCGCTCAAAAGCCTCGGTCAGCTTGTCGGCGGCTTTCTGGTTGATTTCATCTTTTGGCTGAATGATCTTAAGCACTTTTTTGTACTGGGTTTCCAGATCCTGGGGATTTTCTTTCAGCAGACGGTGAGCGTCCCGAATTTTTTGGGCGTTTTCGGAAAGTTTGCCGCTCTGAATGGTATTGCTTAACTGTACAAGCTTTTTTTGCACCGCCTCCTTGCGCTGAGGAGAGGCGTTGGGATCCGCCTCTAGCCGGGCCAAGGCTTCCGTAAAGTCTTTGTGCTGAATCTCAAAGCTTTTCAGTTTGTAATCCAGGGTGTTAGCCAGTCCTTCCATTTTGCCTAGTAGGGCCAAAAAGGCTTTTTGTTCCGCTGCCTTCAGTTTGGCTTCTTCTTTTGGGTCGGGCTTGCTTTTCAAGGCTTCCAGCGCCGAACGATTTTGGATCAGCGCCGCTTTCAACCGCTCGAAATGTTCGAAATCCTGCCGATCATCGATGTATTTTTTGTACTCATCAACATCCAGGGCCTCCATGAGAAACCCATTCTGCGGCTTATCCCAGACCGGCTCCCATTCCTCCTGGGGTGTTTGGGCTTTCAGTTTGGCATTCATGAATGGGTCGCTGACTGTGGTGCGCAAGCCATCCACCCCATGTACCACCGGCAGGGAGCCCATTTTCATGGCCTCCAATTGGGTCAGCCCATACGGTTCATATAAGCTGGGCAGGGCGGTGAAATCGGCCCCGGCGTTGATCTGCTTGACCTCATCCTGGGTGGCGAACACGTTGGGGATGTACACTCGATTTTCGCCAGGCGTCGTGTTGTATTTCTCGTTAACATCCTTGATCCACTTAATGATTTCGGGATCCGTGGTATCGCCCACCATGACCACCTGCACCTTAGGGTACTTGGCCAGCAGGGTGTCCACGCTTTTCATGAACACGTACACGTTCTTCTGGCGGGGATCCAGCCGGGCGGCCCAGGCAATAATAGGGGCTGTGCTGTCCTGCTTGAGGCCCAGCTTTTTTTGCAGGGCCAGTTTATTGGCCTTTTTAAACGCCTGCATTTGGTCGGGCGTGGGCAGCGTTTCGCCCGGATCGACTTGCAGCTTCTGGAATTTATAGGGCTGATTGGCACTGGCGGTATAGCCCGCTTCCGCCGCCGCAATTTGGGTGGTGATT
>DAIDMR010000274.1 GCA_027448865.1 Vampirovibrio sp. | reverse complement strand
TCCAGACCACGACTTTGGTGGTGGACAGTCCCACTTCTCGGGCCCCCGCCCTTGGCGTTCAGGCCCACCGTGCAGCTAATGGCAGCCAGAATCACCCCAAAGATCAGGGCTTTGAGTAAACTAACCCGGATGTCGTAGGGTTTTACAAATAACCACACCGATTCCAGATACATATGATAATGCAGATCCGATACCCAGTAGGCGACTTGCATTCCGCCCAGAATGGCCGCCACCTCCCCAATAATGGTCAGCATGGGCAGGGCAATCATACAGGCCAGCAGCCGGGGTAAAAACAGGTAGCGAATGGGATTGACCCCCATGACCCGCAGAGCGTCAACCTGGTTGGTGACTTTCATATTGGCGATTTCCGCGGCGATGGCCGTCCCGGCTCGTGCGCCCACCGACAGGCAGGTGAAAATGGGGCCCAACTCCCGAACCACGGCCAGGGCTACCAGCCCGCCCACATAAAAATCGGTGCCGGTCTGGGCGAACTTGGAAGCCGTTTGGAGGGCCAGCACGGAGCCGGTGATCACGCAAATCAGCACGCTCATCCCCAGAGAGTCAAAGCCTACCATGGCCGTTTGCACCAGCGTTTTTTGCCAGTCCGTTTGTCCTTGCAGCAAAAAACGGGCGCTGTCTTTCAGGTTTAAAAACAGCTCGCCGGCTTCGTCCAGAAACTGGAGAATGGGTTTGGGTATCCAGGGCGTATCGCTCATGGGCCTTTGTTGTTTCCTGTCTGAATGAATCAACCCGATGCTAGGCGTCTACAACCGTGCACCAGTGGCTGTACCGGGGCAGTTGGTTTTTCACCACTTTAAAGTACAGCTCCTGAATCTGGCGGGTGATGGGGCCGGGCTTGCCGCTGCCCACTGGCCGGTTATCGATATGGCCAATGGCTGCCACCTGGGCCCCGGTGCCACAGAAGAAGGCTTCATCGGCATGGTACAGCTCGGTGCGGTCGATGGTGCGCTCTTCGGTTTCCAGCCCCAGTTCCTGCTGGGCCAGGGTCATAATGGTGTGGCGGGTCACCCCCTCTAAAATATCCTCGGTTTTGCTGGGGGTCAGCAGCTTGCCGTCCCGAATCAGGAACAGGTTCATGGCACTCCCCTCAGACACGGTGCCGTCCCCGGTCAGAAAAATGGCGTCGTCGTAACCCATTTTTCGGGCATCCGTCACCGCCAGTGCCGTGTTCATGTAGGCCCCACCTGCTTTGGCCCGGGCCGGAATGCTGTTATCCGGGATGCGTCGCCAGTTGGAGACACAAACGCTCAGGCCTTTTTCCAAATCCAGATACTCGCCCATGGGCTTGGTCCACAGGCAAAACTCGGTGCTGGTGTACTCCAGGCTGGGAGTGATGCTTTCTCCGCTTTTATAGAGGGTGGGGCGAATGTAAATATCGCTGTCATGCTGATTCTTGCGAATCAGATCCACGGTCAGCTGACACAGTTCTTCCAAACCCAGTTCGGGGGTCATGTAAAACACCTTGCTGTTTTTCAGCAGGCGTTCGTAATGCTCTTTCATGCGAAAGACAGAAATCTGGCGCTTTTCGGGTACCCAGTAGCCGCGGATGCCCTCAAACAGGGAAATGCCGTACAGGAAAGCCGGATTGCGCAGATCCAGTGTGGCGTCTTGAAACGGAACCAGTTTTCCCTGAAAATAAGCGTACTCCAATTTCTGTTCGCTGGTTGGGCTTGCTGCCCCAGCGGTACTGGATTTCAATTCGTTCGTCACTTTTATTACCCGTTTCGTCTGTGCTACCCTACCATTATATGAAAAAAACCGTTGCACTTTTGATTTTAGACGGCTGGGGCATCCGAGAGGAGCTACCCGGCAACGCCATTAAGCTGGCCGAGCCCTCCTATTACGATGGCTTGCTGGCCAAGTACCCCAATATTGCCCTGGAAGCCTCTGGTGAGGCGGTGGGTCTGCCGGACGGGCAAATGGGCAATTCCGAGGTCGGTCACCTGAACATGGGGGCCGGACGGGTGGTTTATCAGGAAATCACCCGCATTAACAAGTCCATCCGCGATGGCGACTTTTTCAGCAATCCCGTCTTTCTGGCTGCTGCCGAGCATGTCAAGCAAACCGGCGGCACCTTGCACTTAATGGGGCTGGTCAGCGATGGCGGGGTGCATAGCTCCCTGAATCAGTTGATGGCCTTGCTGGATTTTTGCAAGCAGCAGTCTGTAGAAACTGTGAAGGTGCATGCCTTCCTGGATGGCCGGGATGTATCGCCCCAAAGTGCCGAAAAATATCTACAGGAAGTGGAAGCCAAGCTGCTGTCTCTGGACTTTCCACAAATCGCAACCATTAGTGGCCGCTATTACGCCATGGATCGGGATAATCGCTGGGAGCGCACTCAAAAAGCGTATGAGAATCTGGTGTCCGCCAATGGCCGTAAGCACCCCTTCAGTGTGGATTCCCTGCTGTGGAGCTATCGTCAGGAGCGCTATGACGAGTTTGTAGAGCCTGCCGTTTGTGATTTTACCTATGAGGGGATGAACGACGGCGATGCCATCCTGTTTTTCAACTTCCGCCCCGATCGGGCCCGGCAGTTGACTCGGGCATTCACACAACCTGATTTTACGGGCTTTGATCGCGCCAAAACGCTGCAAAATCTCTACTTTGGCTGCATGACCCTGTACGATGAGACCTTTCATTTGCCGGTGGCCTACCCCAAGCAAAAGCTGGATAAAATTCTGGCGGAAGTTCTCAGCGAGCGGGGTCTGACCCAGTTCCGCACCGCCGAAACTGAAAAATACGCCCACGTCACCTTCTTTTTTAATGGTGGTTTTGAAAAGCCCTATCCCGGCGAAGATCGCCACATGGTGCCCTCGCCGCAAGTGGCCACTTACGACTTGCAGCCGGAAATGAACGTGTCCATCGTGGCCGATGTGGTGTGCGAGGCTTTGGCCAGCGGGAAGTATGACTTTCTGGTGGTGAATTTCGCCAACCCGGACATGGTGGGCCATACGGGTATTTTGCCCGCGGCAGAAGAGGCGGTGAAAGCCATTGATCACGCTATTCAGCGGGTGGCCGAAGCCGTTTTGAAGCAGGATGGCGTGTTGCTGCTGACTGCGGATCACGGTAACTGCGAGACTATGATTGATGAAAATGGCGGTCCGCACACGGCCCACACGACCAATCTGGTGCCGCTCATTCTCATTTCTAACCGTCCGGAGCTGGATCTGGATCGCAGTCGCCAATATAGTTTAAGCGATATTTCCCCCACCATTCTCAGTTTGCTGAACATTCCCCAACCGCCGGAAATGACCGCCCCTTCCATCCTGAAGGTGCCTGCCGCCTCGGCCCCTTAAACGGGTCACTGAAATTGGTTTGGGACAGTCAGTCGGGGCATCGGGCCTTAGGGACTATGCTCTGCGTACCTAAGGACACGTTGTGCGCCGAATATCCCTCTGATACGGCGATGGGGGCGGTCAGCTTTAAAATGGCTTGGCTAGTTAGTAGATTTTGAGGGTGTTTCCCTCGTGGGCCAGTTGATAAAAACGCTCTGGCAGAAGGGGAACAGGGCCCAGCAGGCGGGTGCCGCTGCGTTGTGTGATGAGTCGGAGTCCGCACGCGTTGGGGCTGGTTGCGTTCAACTCACTCTGGATGGCCAGTAAACAGCGCTGATTCTCCAGAATGTGCAGCTGCTGGCCTGACTGGTTTATAACGCCTTGCAGTTGCCATTGCTTCACTTGGAGAACGCCACCACCCTGCGGAAAACGATAGTATTGCCGTGCTTTTACTTGCGGCGGTATTTTTGCGCTGTTTGGAGCAATCAGCCGGTCGATGCGGGTCTGTTTGAGGGCCGTTTTCCAGCTATTACTGCCGGACGAGTCGCTGTCTGGCTGGGGCAACAACACCACAGCGCCCAGTCGGGTGATTTGATGATGCCGAAAGTAATCGCTCAGGGCTCGGGCCTCAAAGTACCCCAGACTCTGCGGGGCGATTAAAACTTGGCTGTGACTGTGGGCCGGTTGAATTAAAACGGCCTCGGTGCGATAGGACAAGGGCAACAGGGCCAGCCGGGTTTGCTGATTGAGCTGCTGGCTTTGCGCCCAGCTGCCTGTCAGAAGGACGCAAAGGGGAAGCAGCACGGCCAGCGCCTTGACCCGCCTGGGCCACTGCGGAGCCTGATGAATGAGCCAGCTCAGCCCAAAGAGTGACATATAGAGGCCTAAAATCTGCCACGGGGCTGGAGAAGCTAGTGTCCACTGGGCCCAGCTTTGCGCTTGCCCCCATTGGGCCAGGCTTAACAAACCATTCAGGAAGGGCAAGGCCGCCCAGCTTAGTAATCCGCCGAGCATTGGGGCGATCAGGTTCAGTACACCTGCGGTAAAGCCCAGCACGGTCAGCGGCGTGACCAGCACAAGGGCTGCAATATTGAGGGGGATGGTATGCACGGGAAACTGGTTGAAATAGGCCACCGACAGCGGCCACACCCACAATTGGGCCACCAGTGGCACCAGAATAATCCCGGCCAGCCAGCGGGTGATGTAGTAGCCGATGGCCTCTTGCAGTGGGGGGATCATGCTCAGCAGGCCGAAGGTGGTAAGTACGGAGAACTGAAAGCCAATGCTGCCAATGCAATCCGGGTTCAGTCCCACCAGCAGGGTGCTGGCCACGCACAGCAAAAACACGGGGCTCAACTCCCGGTTGAGCAATTTAAGCGCCAGGGCAATTTCCAGCATGGCCGAAGCCCGCTGAATGGAGGGTGGTAGCCCGGTGAGCAGGCTGTAAAAAGCCACCGCCCCCATAGCGACTCCAATGCGCATCCGGTAAGGCACTTTCAGCAAGGACATCAGCCATAAAACGGCCCCGGCGATAATGCCCACGTTCATCCCTGAGGCGGCCAGCAAATGCACCAGCCCGGTCTGAATGAAAGCCTGCTTGACGGCTTTATCCACGGGGATGGCCTTGTCGCCGAGAACCAGTCCACCCAGAATTTCCGCCTGCGGGGAGGGCAACTGGCGGGTAAAGGCCTGGGCGATGTTGTCTTTAAACTGATCGGTGATCCGTTGCAGCACGAATTGAGGGTCATTGCGGGTTTCAAAGGCGATCACCCGTGATGGTTTTTTGAGAATGGCGGTAATGTGCTGGTTTCGCAAGTAATCAGCCTGATTAAAGGCCCCGGGAATCTGGCTTTCGTAAGGTAGGGCCAGTGAACCGCTGACGAGTAGACGGGTTCCCGCCGCCACGGCCTCGCCCCGTTCATCGGCGGGCCAGCTGACCTGAATGCGTCCGGCGGTTTTCTGGCCGTTCAGGGCGGAAACTTCCAAAACGCCTCGGTGGGGCCCGGTTTGAGACAGCAAGGTGCCCATCACCTCGGCCCGCTGCAAGGGTGCCAGCCGGGAAATGTCCTGCGCCGAGGGGGTAAATTGCCGGTATTGGAAGTGTAAGCTGCCTGCCACCAGCGCAATCAGCCATAAATTGAGCTTGAGGGCCCAACCTTGTCCGGTTTGACCGATGGCGTAAATGGCAATGCCCAAAAAGGCCACACACAGGGGAAGTCCAATTTCCAGGCGGGCAAAGGCCAGACTGGGCAAGGCAAAGGCCAGGGCGTTGCCCGCCAAAAATAAAATCAGGGCGGGCACCAAAAACCCTTCATAGGTGGCCAGCAGCTTCTTCGGCGGCGTTTTAGCGGTGGAAGTAGGGGCTGGTTTCAGCGCTTGGGATGGATTCAGAGTGGCTTCGGGGTCGGCAGTCACTGCGGCCGGGTGAGGCGGCAGGGGAGAATCAACGGTGGGGGCCATTGTGGGTTAAAAATTCCTGTGTTGATGGCGGATGAGGTTCCCAGCATTATACCCGGCCCAAGCAAGAGGCCCAATCCTGCCAGACCCGGCATGTTCGATCCAGCATGTCTGATCCCGCCAAGCCAAAAGACCCGCTGGTGGGCGGGTCTTTTGAAAAACGTGCGCTGTGTGCAGTGACTACTTGTTGGCACCCACCCCTTCATCGGAGGGACGGAATTCGGCATCAATGATGTCCTCATCCGCAGCACCGGCGGAAGGGCCTGCGTTGCTTTCGGCGCCTGGAGCCGCACCAGCCTGCTCGTAGGCTTTGGTGGACAGGCTGTACAGCGACTGTTGCAGCACTTCCTGCAGTTGCTTGATCTGATCGGTATCATTGCTTTGAATGGCCGCTCTGAGATCATCAATCTGCTTCTGGATGGTGGCTTTTTCGCTGTCCGGGCACTTGTCACCCAGATCCTTCACCATTTTTTCGGCGCTGTGGCACAGGTTATCGGCCTGATTTTTGGCTTCCACCTGCTGCTTGAACTTCTCGTCCTCGCTGCGGTGAGCCTCAGCTTCTTTCACCATTTTTTCAATCTCATCCTCTTTCAGGTTGGAGGTGTTGGTAATGGTGATTTTCTGCTCTTTGCCAGTGGCCTGATCCTTGGCCGTGACGTTCAGAATGCCGTTGGCGTCAATGTCGAAGGTCACTTCGATTTTGGGTACGCCACGGGGAGCTGGCATAATGCCTTCCAGACGGAAGTTCCCCAGCGACTTGTTGTCACGGGCCATGGGGCGCTCGCCTTGCAGTACGTGGACATCCACGCTGCTCTGGTTGTCATCGGCCGTGGAGAAAGTCTCGCTGCGACGCACCGGGATGGTGGTGTTGCGCTCTACCAGCTTGGTCATCACGCCACCCAGGGTTTCAATCCCCAAGGACAAGGGCGTAACGTCCAGTAGTACGATGTCCTTGACTTCCCCGGCCAGTACACCCGCTTGCACAGCGGCGCCGATGGCCACCACTTCATCCGGGTTCACACCCTGGTGGGGCTCTTTGCCGCCGGTCAGGGATTTAACCAGCTCTTGCACCGCCGGAATCCGTGTAGAGCCGCCGACCAGCACCACTTCATCAATCTCAGAAGGGCTCAGTTTGGCGTCTCTGAGGGCTTGTTCCACCGGGCCCCGGCAACGTTGCACCAGATCTTTGGTGATGGCGTTAAAGTTGGCTCGGGTCAAGGTCAGTTCCAGGTGTTTGGGGCCGTTGGCATCGGCGGTGATGAA
>DAIDMR010000273.1 GCA_027448865.1 Vampirovibrio sp. | reverse complement strand
ATTTTGTCCATAATCACGCAACTCAGCGATTCTCCGGGCACGTCTATGCCCTCCCAGAAAGTGGAGGTGGCGAAAATGACGCTGTTGGGAGTCTCTTTAAACCAGTCAATCAAGCGGTTTCTGGGCATTTCCCCCTGCACCTTGCAGGGAAAGGGCAGCCGGGGAATCAGGGCATCGCTGATGCGGCGCATGGCCTGATTGCTGGTGAACAAGACAAAGGCCCGCCCTTGGGACAGCGCCAGAATATCGGCGATTTCCTCGGTGATGCCGATGTTGAACAAATCGCTGTTGGGATCGGGTAAATGCGACGGCAGGTACAGCACGCACTGGTCTTCATAGCGGAAGGGGCTGGGCAGCACCAGATCCTCGGACCTGGCAATGCCCAGATCCTTTTGAATGAACTGAAGGTTGTTGTTCACAGCCAGGGTGGCGCTGGTCAGAATGCCGATTTTTTCCTGCCACAGCTGGGTGCCCATAATGTCGGCAATGTTCAGCGGGGTGGATTTCAGCTCGTAGTAAAGGCGTTCCTTGTCCACTTCCACCCAGTTGACCCGTTGCTTGGAGAAGGGATCTTCCTCCAGAAAGAATTCCCAGCGCACAATGAGGCCTTGCAGTTGTTTAATCAGTTTTTCCCGCTGGGCTTTGGCCTTGTCCATATCCAGCTCGGACTCAAACAAATCGGGGCGGATGATGGAGAGTTGCTTGACATCCATGCCCACCAGCCATTGCTCCAGATCCTGAAGAATTTGAATGTGCTTTTTGACGATATACAGAAACAGTTCATCCGGGTACAGGCGAAAAACACTGTTCTCCGCCCGAAACAGCCACTCGAAAATGGCCGCTTCCGATTCCATAATCAGGTGATGGAAATGTTCCGGCAGGGGTTGCAGGCGGCGGTGAATTTTTTGCAGCAGCTTTTGGGTGGCGAACTTGCCGATGCGCACGGTAAAGGCCCCCAGCGCATAGTGCTTGATCTGGTGGGCCTCATCGAAAATGACCACCTGATGCGGGGGCAGCAGGCTCTGGGCCGCCGATAAATCCTGCAAGTACAGGGCGTGATTGACGATCAGCACATCGGCCTGATCCAGATCCTCTCGGGCTTGCCGGTAGGGATTCTGATCGTAGAACCGGCAGCGCCGACCCAGGCAGTCTTCGGAATCAGAACGGATTTCTTTCCACAGTTCCTGCGGGATGGAAAACTCCAGCTCGGCGATATCCCCGCTCCAGCCCCGTTGCAGCTGCGCTTTCAGGTAGTTCAGGTGCAGAAACTCGGAGGAGTTGGTTTTGACCTGCCGTTCCACTTCTGTCAGTTTTTGAATGCACAGGTAGTTGCCCCGCCCTTTGACCAGTTTAACCTTGAGTTGATCCAGCCCGGCGGCCTTGGCCAGAAATGGAATGTCTTTTTGCAGCAGTTGTTCCTGCAGGGCAATGGTGGCCGTGGAAATGGCCACCGGCAGTTTTTTGCCTTCTCCGTCCAGTTTTTCCTGAAATAGGGCCGGTATCAAGTAGCCAAAGGACTTGCCGGAGCCGGTGCCCGCTTCCACCACCAGGGTTTGTTTCAGTTCAATACTTTGAGCCACCCGGGCCACCATGGTTTCCTGGGCCTTGCGAGGCTCGTAATGGTCAAACTGCCTTAAAATCTCAAAATATTTTTCAAGAATGTTCATACACAGGGACGACAGGTTTCTTGGAATGCCACAGCGCGTTAAATCGGAATTTTAAATACTCGAAAGAACATTCGCATTGCTAACCATAGCATTTTTGACCGCCCTTGTCTTGCCTTTTTCAGAGCGTCGTCCACTTCAAATCGTTGTTCATCCGGCATGCCGGAGGCCGTGGCTCAGCGGCGTCCTGTGGGCGGGTGTTCTACCTGTGATGCCGTTCGGTTCTTCCTCCCGCTTGCAAAAAGGGCTACAATTACAGAGACCAGTCATCCTCCGGGAAGCGGGTGGCGACTGGCCCGTGAGTTGAGGTTGGGAACTTGCCCAGTATTCGCCCAAAAGAGCCCCCCAAATAACCATGATTCAGGCCCATCGTATTACGATAGAGACTGTGGATGCCTTGCGGGGCCTTTACGAGCGCTTTTGCCAAAAGGCCATCCCGGAGTACCGTTGGGCCCATGAGCCCATTGCCTTTGAGGCGCTGGCTCAATCGCTGTCCCGGAACCTGTTGCACGGCTACTGGGTAGAGGATACGGCCAATCCAGAGCCCATCGCCCTCATGCTGTATCGGTTGGAAGAGCACCGGGCCATCGAGATCAACCTGATTTATGTGGAAGTGGATGACCTGAAA
>DAIDMR010000272.1 GCA_027448865.1 Vampirovibrio sp. | reverse complement strand
ACCCCGGATTGCTGATAGGTGACCATGACCTCAGGGCAAAAGGGGGTATCCCCCGGAAAACAAGCCGTCTGGCTATTGACGGGTTGGGAAATATCGATAATCTCAAACGATGGAAAGCTCATGGGGTGGGATGCTTTTGGTGAAGATCAAAATGAAAGCGGGTCTGTAAAACGGGATTCTCCGCTTGCGGGGACTTGAGGGCGGCCAGCGGGGGGCATAAGGACATCAAGTCCAACTGCTCTAACAGACGCAACACAATGCGTCTCAACTGCTGGGGCTCATACCCGGAGGCCACTTTGATCAGCAGCCCCAGGCCGTCTTGAAAACGGGCCTGAAAGCGGGCATTTGGGCCAATCGAGACGGCCAGTAAACCATCGGCTCCCTCTTTGGCGATTAAGGCCAGACCGCCTTTGGATGCAGACTCCATCAACTCGGTATCCAGACGCCCCAGGCCCCCCACCAAGGCGGGGTGGTTACGCATCAGGGCGGCAATGTCATCCCACAGCGTCAAACAGTCGGTCAGTTCGTCCGGGGCCTGTCGGAGGACATCCCGACTGACCGGCATCAGCAGGGCATGATACAATTGGGCCAGTTCCACGGCGCTGAGGGCCAGATTGGGCATGCCGCAACCGTCCACGGATTCGGCAAAGTCCTCCCGGCCCAGTAGAAAGCTCAGCAAAACCCGCAGTTGGGTATAAGTCGGTTGATCGGGCTGTAAATAGGCTTTTAGCGGCAAAGCCAAACTTTTTTGATAGAGTAAATGGGCCAGGTGCTTGCCGGCACAGGGATGGTTCAAGGCGCTTTCTGGAAACTCGGGCGGATTTTGCCCCGCTCGCATGGGCAGGCATGCCGGACATTGCAAATCGGATTCACAGAGCCCGGTTCGCTCTAAAATCTCTTGCAGTAATTCGCTTTGAACGGCGTCCCCATTCTGGGAGGCCAGCATCAGCGCGAAATGCCGGGATTCCAGCGTGGGGTAAGCCTGCTTGAGTGCGGGGTAAAGGGCCATGAACTGGAAGGGCTTTAACAGGGAACGACTCCACAATGGGGCTTGCGGATTGCCAATTTTCAGCAAGGTGCGCCCGGCGTTGGCGTAGAGCGATCGATCTTCCGCCCACACATAGGCAATCCCATGAATGGTAATTTCCGGCAGGTCAGAGCGGTAAACCGTGTACAGCGGCCCCCAGGGCAAGTTGGCAGGCTCCCCGGAAAATTCCCCGGAATGCGGGCAAACAGGTTGATTCATGGACAGGTCACCGTCTTGGGCTCAGGCTGAAAACAGGGCATCACTTCTTCGGCGAACAGGCGCATTTGCTCGGTGACTTCCTGATGGGTCAGCCAGCCGAAGTTAAACCACAAGATGACATGCTCGCAACCCATCTCGTCCCGCAGGGTCTGGAGCTGCTGCACGCACTCTTCCGGGGTGCCGATAATGTAGAGCTTTTTCAATTCCTCCAGCGGGGGACAGGTTTTAAAATCTCCCAAAGCGGCCTGATAGTGGGGCAGGTTTCGTTCGGCGTATTCCTGTACCACGGCCGGATCGCGGTGGATATAAATCTGCCGGGTGACCGGAAAGCGGGTTCGGGACACATCGTGTCCCAGGGGCTTGGCAATGTCCCGGTAGGTGTCGTAAAGTTCCAGCAAATGCGCCTTACTGGAGGTGGAGAAGGACATCACCCCGTAATCTTTACGGGCGGCCAGTTTGACTTGCGCCATATCCCCGGTGGCCAGGTACAGCTTGGGGCGTGGGGTGACCTGTCCATGAATC
>DAIDMR010000271.1 GCA_027448865.1 Vampirovibrio sp. | reverse complement strand
AACATTTCCGGTTAATTTCCTTTAGTTTGAAACGCCTAGAACAAGGCAGGCTTGACCGCTGTCAAGGAACGGGTCAGCGAACAGGCCAACGAGATTAAAGGAAAATTGAAGGAACAGGCCTCCAGCCTGGGCAACCAACTGGGGCAGAAAATTGACAGCGCCCGGGGCAAAACCTCCGCCCGGCTCCGCAACACATCCCAGCGGATCGGCCATTGGGCCTCCTATGTGGAAAGCAAGGACGCCAAAGGCATGTCCGATGACTTGCTACGATCATCTCGGGAACTGATTCGCCAAAATCCCGGCAAAAGCCTGATTATCGGGCTGCTGGCCGGGGTATTCCTGGGTCGCTTGCTCTCTGGGGAGCGGACTTACCGGTATCCACTGTTCAGGGCGTTTCAAACTAAAGGAAATTAACCGGAAATTTTCAGCCTGACTTTGCTCAGAGGCTCATAGGCTCTGGCGCAGGGTTCCTGCGGCCCCTTGATACGGCCAGATGGAGCCGGCCAAATTCAGACGGGCCAATTCGGATGGCCCAATTCAAATGGCCCAATTCAAATGGAGGTAAATTTCAGGCATGAGCGCATCATTGTCACCGGATCGCCCTGATCCACTGACCTTCAGCCAACTGGTTCGCGATTTAATCACCAAGGTGGGCGAATTAATGACCACCCAAATCGCCTTGACCAAGGCGGAACTCAAGGCTGAAAGTCAAAAACTGCTGATTGCAGCCGTATTCGGTGTGGTGGCCTTGCTGGCAGGCTTTACCGGCCTGCTGCTGGGAGGCTTCAGCATCATCCTGCTACTTTCCCAGTGGCTGAACGTGGTGTGGGCTTCACTGATTACCACGGGCCTTTACCTGCTGGTAACCGGTCTGCTGGTGATGGGCATGATACTGGAGCTGCGCAAAAGCAGTGAGCGAATGCAGGTGGAGACACAAGCCTGAGGGCATAATGGAAGGAGTCCGGCATGACCACCATGGGCGAATTGCGATCAAAGCGCCACATCAAGGAACAGGAAATTACCGAGCTTGCCCACAAAATTGAAGATCGGCTGGATTTTTACAAGGACTGGCAGGAGCGGGTGAAGGATTCTCCCCTGCGTAGTTTTGGCTTTGCGCTAGGGGCGGGTTTTCTGCTGGGTAGCGGATTGTCCGGCAACGTGCTGCGGGGCCTGATTCGTCCGCTTGTCCAGGTGACCCAACTGGCCACATTGGGGTATCTCCTGAACTGGTTGCGTAGCGAGCGATAATGGCGAAAGCCGGAACCATTCGGCCCCGGCTTCCAGAGTTCCACTTACCCCAGCCCATCATCACTCTACCCGACACGACTCAAAAAACTGTCTCACGCACTGAATTCGCCCCTGAAGCAAAGCAAGTGAGCGCTAAGGCCCGGCCTTGCCCAGTCTGCCGAAGTCAATGCACAGGACCAATCCTGAGTCTTGTCTCCCAGTGACTAGCGCCGCGGTTGCAGCGAATTGGCTCAACACGTCCACCCTGCCGTAGACGCTGGCCATACCCGTTCGGAATCATGCTGTGTCCATATCACAAAACCTCTCTCTGCCAAGCCATTACCGGGCATCGCATCCCGGGAGTCGCATTCGACCCATTGACGGGTCACCCAACATTTAAATAAAAACAATCAATGTCCGTTTCTTGCCCCAGGAAACAGAATGGATTCATAAATGGTTCACAAATCGATCACAACGGGATGGAAGCCACGGCCGTGCCCCGCCCAAACCGGATGACAGGCGGCTCCCTATCCCGCAATGGCGCTGTTTTAAAAAGCTGCGTCCAATACGGGTACGGACATGCCCGGACACCCCGGGGTATGACAGGCGGGGCGGGTGCGAGATAATGGAAGGGTTGTCGGACTGTTTGAGGATTGAGAAGCATGAAAGCTGAAATCATCGCCGTGGGTAGCGAGCTGTTGCTGGGAGACGTGATCAATTCCAACGCCGCCTGGATTTCCAAAGAACTGGCCGCTCTGGGTGTGGATGTGCATTATCACGTCACGGTGGGAGATAATACGGCCCGCATTCAGGGCATTATGGCTCAGGCTTGCGAGCGCTCCGATTTGCTGATTTTTACGGGCGGCTTGGGCCCCACCGATGATGATTTGACCATTGCCACCATTGCCGATTTTTTCAAGACGCCGGTGGTGGTCGATCCTGAGTCGGCAGAGACCATTCGCAACCGGTTTATCGCCCGGGGCATGCCCATGTCGCCCAGCAATCTCAAGCAGGCCCAAAAACCAGAGGGGGCGGAAACAGTCAAAAACCCGCTGGGCACGGCTCCCGGCATCGCCTGGCAAGTGACTTTCAGAGCCGGAAGCAGGCCGGAAAAGCCCATTCGGCTGCTAACCTTTCCCGGCGTCCCCAAGGAGCTTTACGCCATGTGGGCAGAGGGGGCGGACTGGATTCGCCGCTGGCAAACGCAGGCCGGAGAAGCGCCCGCCGTGCTGCTGACCCGACATTTGCACTTTTTTGGTATTGGGGAATCCCGGCTGGGGGAGTTGCTCAGTGACCTCATGGAATCGGCCAATCCCACCGTGGCCCCATATGTGGGCCGGGCGGAAGTGAAGATTCGGGTGGCAGCCAAGGCCGACAGTCCGGCGGCGGCGGAAGCGCTGGTGGAGGCTATGAGCCAGCAGATCGTGCAACGCTGTCATGAGTATTACTTTGGGGGGGATGAGACCACTCTGGAAGCGCATGTGGGTCAATTGCTGCGACAGAAAAACTGGCGTCTGGCCGTGGCCGAATCCTGTACCGGGGGTCTGCTGAGCAGTCGCTTGACCGATGTGCCCGGTAGCAGCGCGTATACGCATTTGAATGTAGTGACATACAGCAATGCGGAAAAAACGCGCTTGCTGGGCGTTTCGGAGGAAGCGCTGGCAGCGCACGGGGCGGTCAGTGCCGAGGTCGCAAGGGCTATGGCCCAAGGGTTGTTGTCATTCACCGGAGCGGATGTGGCGCTGTCCATAACCGGGATTGCCGGGCCGGAGGGGGGCAGCGCGGAGAAGCCGGTGGGCCTGGCCTATATTGGCATCGCCCAGGGCGGTGCTGTTTGGGTGAAAAAGGTGCTGGTCAACAGTCGCTACGCTCGGCAGGACATCAAGCACTGGTTCACCCAATACGCCCTCAGTTATCTGGCTCAAGCCCTGCAAGGCAAACTGGAATCCGATATTCATTAGCCAGCCTGTTCACGCTTTTTAGAAAATCCCGTGATGATTTTAAGTCCTCTTTCCCCCCAAGGGGACGCCGTCCCCTTATGAACCCCTGTTGGAGGTGTCTTGCAGAGGCGTTTTTGTGAAAAGTGCGGTTCTTTCCTATCTCTATTCTCAAGATCTCCTTTCCCAAGGGGATGCTGTCCCCTTAACAACCCCTGTTAGGAGATGGGCTTGCAGAGGCGTTTTTGTGAAGATGCTTTCCCTACTTCTCCTTTCCCAAAGGGGACGCTGTCCCCTTATGAACCCCTGTTGGGGTCGCCTGCGCCCCCAAACCCCTCCAGAAAATTCGCCAGCACAATACGCTTGATATCTAGCTTCCTGGCTGTTTGAAGGCTGTGGTCTTCGAATGGGCAATGCCCATTCGAAAGCGAAACAAATAAGAAAACATTCTTTTTAAAACCATGCAAAAATTTTTTCACAGAAATTCTGCGGGGTCTGGGGGCGCAGGCGCTCCCAGCGGGGGATGCAAAGGGGGCGGGCCCCCTTTCAAAAAAAAATCACTCTCCTGTGAAACAGGAACAACAGCAATATTCACCCATAAGCATGCGCAGCAACAACCCAGCGGGGGATGCAAAGGGGGCTGGCCCCCTTTCAAACTCATGCCTAAAATCATAAATTTGCTTCGCTGGGAAAATAAAACACGCAACGGCATACTAAAACCACCCGCCTCTGCGCAGGCGGCACCAGAACCAACCGGGGGAAAGACCATGCCGTACCAATGCGCCCACTGCCAAAGCCTGTTTTTCAAGACGCTGGAAATCCGCATCCACAGCACCCAAAAGGCTTTGCTGTATAAAAAACGCTGCAAACGGTGCAAATTCAAATGCCTGGTACAACGCAACAGCCTGCAGGGAAGCCTGGTACCTGCCACCCTCACCGATTGGCAAAGTGCCCACCGGGTGCAAACCCGGCAAGACCCCAGCACCTCAAGCGTTCTGGTCAGTGAGTACACCGCGCGCATCAGTCGCAGTAAGGAGCCCCCACTGGACTACCTGAGCCGACTGACCCGCGCCCAAACACAGGAATGAGACACGATGAAACCGAAAAAAATCCCGCCGCAAACCGGGTTGCTGCCCAAGCTCAAAAACCTGCTGGACGCCCTCTCTGATCGCTACCAACGCGTGTTGGGAGTCATCGATGAGGCATTGGATTCTGACAGCATGAAAGACAAAATCTGGGCGGTGGACTTGATTTTAAAGCGCACCCCCACCGACACCCCTGCCCCCACGCCCAACGGCAAGGGCAAAAAATCGGATGCGCCCATGAATCCAGCCGATCTGGAACAACTCAGCGAGCAGGAACTGCTGAACCGGGTGCGCACTTACATTCAGGACTGGGAGCCCTAGGCCCATGAGCCCGGTTTGTCAGTTGACCACACCTGAAGCACTGGATCGTCATGCGCCGGGCATTCGCCACTTGCTGCGCCTGCACCGGGACACCTTGCTGGATGACGCCAGCCGCTGTAAAAGCCTGAATGAGAGTGAAAGCCTCCATGAGGATTTGGAGCTGCTTTGGCAGAACACGGCGGGCTGCCTACCCTGGTTGTGGGTGTTCGTGCAACCCAATGGCATCATCAGCGCCATTGGGGCGCTGTCCGATATACAACCGGGACGGCACGCTTTTTTGCACGGGGTCAGCCACCCGGCATTTCGAGGAGCGAGCTGCGTGGCCCAAACCCTG
>DAIDMR010000270.1 GCA_027448865.1 Vampirovibrio sp. | reverse complement strand
AACCCGTGTGCTTTGAGTTGTCGCAAGACCAGTTCCAGCACCGGCATCTCTTCCAGGGGCACCAGCGCCTTGGGAAACAGGGTGGTATAGGGCTTCAGCCGGGTTCCCTGACCACCGGCCAAAATAATGGCCCGGCCGGGTTGTTTGTTGGAAGTGGCGGAATTGGGGGCAAAAGCCGACATGCCGAAGTCCTTGGCTTGGGAGATTCTCTGGAGAGGCTCTATAGTGGAGTATTTGCCCAATATACCACAAACCGGGGCCCGTTCGGGGAGTCTTGTATGGCCTGTTTAAGTTATAGTGAAGTCATAACGACACGCAATTCATCGGAGTGCCCACAAACACCCTCCGCTTTGAGCTGGCGTTTGGCTCAGGTGAGTGATCATGCCGACTTGTGCCGACTGATTGCCGCCATGGCCCTGGAAAGTGAAAACCGCCAGCTGGATAGGCAGACACTATCCGCCGGGGTGGCCGCCGTGTTTGAGCAACCCGGTCGGGGTACCTACTGGGTGTTTTGCGCCGGGCAATTGCCGGTGGGCTGCGCCCTGATCACCCCGGAATGGAGTGACTGGAACAACGCCACCTACTGGTGGATTCAGAGTTTGTACATTGCACCGGCCCATCGGGGGCAAGGGGGCTTTGAGTTGCTGCTGGTGGAACTTGAAAAGGCGGCCCGGACAGCTCATGTCCCGGAATTGCGCTTGTATGTGGAACAGTACAACCAGCGAGCTCAGCAAGTCTATTTGCGCAACGGGTTTGAAGGACAGCATTATCGCTGTATGACCAAGGCCCTGTCTCACTAGCCTCCAGAGCTTTTGCATGTGAGAGAAACGCTGACTTTATCAAGAAACGCCTTTACTGAGAACCCGTTCCACGCATTGTTGCCAGCCTACGAGTAAGCGCTCTCGTTCCTGAGCGGACATGCGGGGTGCAAAGCGTTGCACCGATTCCGGCAGGGCTTGAATGGCCTCCGGATGGGGCCAAAAACCCACCGCCAAACCCGCCAGATAGCCGGCCCCCTTGGCGGTCAATTCCGGATCGTCGGTGCGTTCCACCGGGACATTTAAAATATCGGCCAAAAACTGCATTAAAAAATCAGACCGGGTTACCCCGCCATCGACCCGCAAGCGCTCCAGTGCCAGTCCTGCTTCCGACTGCATGGCGGCCAGAACGGCCTGGGTCTGGTAGGCCATGGATTCCAGGGCGGCCCGCACCAGGTGAGCTTTTCCGGTGTCCTGGGTAATCCCGAATACGGCTCCCCGGGCGTCGCTGTCCCAGTAGGGAGCGCCCAGTCCGGCAAAGGCAGGCACCAGATACACCCCTTCATTGTCGGGAATGCTTAGGGCCAGCGCGTCGATTTCCCGCACATTGGCAAAGGTGTCCAGTTTTTGATCACGGGACTACCAGCATTCGGGCCTGCATCATGGATGCCAGCGGCACCATTATCGCCCGTAACCAACGGAGTTTTGAGCAGATTTATCCC
>DAIDMR010000269.1 GCA_027448865.1 Vampirovibrio sp. | reverse complement strand
GGTGTTCACCCGAACGGCATGGCGCAATGACCGGAGTATTCAAGTCACAAATCGACTGGATTCCGCTGAACTCCTGAGCAGTAAGACCAAGCCAGGGGAAAACCCTGGCATTGCTGCAGGTTTGCGGAGGCTCACAATCCTTTAACACGGTTAATCAGATGCGGATTTTGGGTCGCTGGATGCGCATGATCACCATACCGAATCAGTCCTCGGTGCCCAAAGCCTTTCTGGAGTTCGATGAGGCAGGACGCATGAAACCCTCTGCCTACTATGACCGGGTGGTGGATGTTATGGAAGAATTGATGAAATTCACCTTACTGACGCGAGGACAAAGTGATTACCTGACAGACCGATATTCCGAACGCAAGGAATCTGCTGAGGAGTTATCGCGAAGAGTGAATCAGAAAGAAATATAAATGATGAAAACGGCCCGCAACCGATAACAGCGTGGCGGGATAAATTCACCCTGCATTTGTTACAGGCCTTCCCGGTTGATGTTAAACTGAATCCACACCCTGACTGATGAGGAACCCTATGAGCGACTCCAAAAGCATCATTGATAGCAAACACGCCCGATTAATGATTCTGGGTTCAGGCCCCGGTGGCTACACGGCTGCCATTTACGCAGCGCGGGCCAATCTCCAACCCCTGCTGGTGCAAGGGATGGAGCCTGGTGGTCAATTAATGACAACGACCGATGTAGACAACTGGCCTGGTGCTGCAGAGGGCATCATGGGTCCGGAACTGATGCAGGAACTGGAAAAACAGGCACGGCGCTTTGATACGGAAATGGTGTTTGATCATATTCATAAGGCCGACCTGAGCCAGCGACCCTTCCAACTCAGTGGGGATCAACACAATTACACCTGTGATGCCCTGATTCTGGCGACTGGGGCCTCTGCCAAATATCTGGGTCTGCCCAGCGAAGAAAAATTTCGCGGCAAAGGCGTTTCAGCTTGCGCCACCTGCGACGGCTTTTTCTATCGTAAACAGGACGTAGCAGTCATCGGCGGTGGAAATACGGCCGTCGAAGAAGCGCTTTATCTGAGCAATATTGCCAAGCATGTCACGGTAGTCCATCGTCGCAATAAGTTTCGTGCCGAAAAAATCCTGCAGGACAAGCTGATGGCCAAGGAAAACGTGACCATCATCTGGGATCATGCCGTAGATGAAGTGCTGGGCGATCAGTCGGGCGTCACCGGACTGCGGATCAAGCATATAGAAAACGGTAATACCCAGGACCTAGCTTTGATGGGGGTATTTATTGCCATTGGCCATAAACCCAACACCGACATTTTCAAGGGACAACTGGAAATGGATGCAGGTGGTTACCTGATTACCCGTGGCGGGCGTGACGGGATGGCTACAGCAACCAGCATTGAAGGCGTTTTTGCCGCCGGTGATGTCCAGGATTATGTGTACCGGCAAGCGGTCACCAGCGCCGGAACGGGCTGTATGGCGGCTCTGGATGCAGAACGCTGGCTGGAGCAACAGGAGGATTGAAGCATGAGACGGCGGCGACCACCCAAGACAACACCGATATCGCTCGCCGTCCATCCTGCTGAAAAGGCTTGCTTTGAAGAAGCCATGGCAGATGTAAAACGCTTTCCGGCGCCGCCCATCCCCGCACGACCCAGCCCCCCGGCACCTTTGCCCTTGCAACGGCAAAAAGACGAACTAGCCGTGCGGACGGCGCTCAGTCGCACATTGAATAGCGACGAAATCCTGGAAGCAGGAGATGAATGGCTCTATTTGCAGCAGGGGCAATCTCCTGCTCTCCTCAGGGATTTACGCAAAGGGCGTTTCCGGATCCAGTCCAGGCTGGATTTACATGGTTGCACGGTTGAAGAAGCCCGACTCGAACTGGCGGCCTTTTTGCACGAAGCCCAGCAGTGGCGCTGGAATTGCGTGTGCATTGTGCATGGTAAAGGGTTGGGTTCCCCGGGACGCATACCAGTACTGAAAAGACTGGTAGGTGGTTGGCTGATGAAGCACCAGGAGGTCCTGGCTTTTACTCAGGCCCGTCCCGGAGAAGGCGGGGGCGGGGCCTTGCAGGTATTGCTCGGCTGGCGCCGCCACCAACATCGCAATTAGCGGACTTGAGCCGTATAGCCTTCGCTTTCAATGGCCTGAACTAATGCCTCAGTGTCCATGGAGTCACCCTCCACGGTAGCGCTGTTAGCGTCAAGATGTACTGCAACAGTCTGTACCCCGGGTACTGCCCGAAGTGCTTTTTCTACAGCAGCCACGCAGTGATTGCAGGTCATTCCCTGAACAGACAATTCAATCAGTGCCATATGCTTTACTCAACGCTGGGCAACGCTACGCGGTGCGGAAGGATCCCGATTCACATCCCAGCGCCGGCGAACAGCCATGTCACCTTCCGCCTCGGCCAGGGAGGCCAGAATAGGGCAATTGTCTACTGAACCATGGCCGGGGC